>NZ_JBHSNG010000001.1:0-393535 GCF_042657005.1 Rhodanobacter terrae | reverse complement strand
CGGCTCCTTCATCGCGCCGGCCGTGTTCACCGTGCCGCTGCAATTGCTGGCCTATCACGTCGCCGTGCTGCGCGGCACCGACGTGGATCAGCCGCGCAATCTGGCCAAGTCGGTGACGGTGGAATAAATCCATGAAGTGATAAAAGCCGCGTTCGATACGCAGCTTGTCACTTTCCGATCAAGGCGCGACCACCGAGCCGGAAGTTTTATTGCGGGCGTACAAGGCGCATATTGACTTCCCATCAGCTAAACGATTGCCCAGACTGTCCAATAAGCGCCCTCAGGGCATTGCAGCGACAGATCGAATTGAGCCCTTTCGGCCGCCACGATTCCATTGACATGGGATTAAGGCTGGCGGCGATTCAAACAAGGATGAACAGAACGACTTATCGAACCTTTGGCGGGATTGCCGAGCGGCGGTTTTCGTTGAACCGATTTCGCTTGCGCTTTCGGGCTGATGGCTGCCAGCAATGCGTCAATGCCGAATGGCTTTACCAGGAATTGACTTCGCGCCGGAGCTCCAGCGAATTTTTCCTCGACGGAATCGGAAGTGAGGATAATGCCGATGGATGGGTGTTTCTCAATCGCATGCCGACAAAGATCGGAACTCGATCCACATCCTGCGACATGCGCATCGGTGACCAATACATCGACAATGCCGAGTAGATTCAGGGCAGCCTCCGCGACCGAGCTGTCATGCGCCACGCACACCTGGTATCCGCCATACAACTCCAGTACCTGACGAGTTACATCGAGCGCAATCACGTCACGATCGACAATGACCGCCGTTTTTATTTTTGATTTCACGGCGCTATATCCAACTGAGACCCGCCAGGATGCGTATGACATTCGCTAATTGCGTGGCGCCTTGACGTGACATCATGACGCGCTACCGACAGGACCTGGCATGTCATTCGGTCCTACCGAATCTTCAAGCCCTCGAAGCCGAGGCCAGTGGCGCGGATTTCCGTGCGAGCTGCTTTTCCCACAGCAGAGCCGTGCGGACGATGAAATCAAGATCGTCGTACTGCGGCTGCCAATCCAGGTTCTGCTTGAGACGATCGCTGCGCGCAATCAGTATCGGCGTATCACCGGCGCGACGTGGCAGCTCGACCACCGACGATGGCTGGCCGCCGACGCGCTGCACCGCATCGATGACCTCGCGCACGCTGTAGCCATGGCCGTAGCCGCAATTGAGAGTCAGCGACTCACCGCCATCGCGCAGGTGATCGAGTGCGCGCAAGTGGGCCGAGGCCAGATCGTCGACGTGGATATAGTCACGAATACCTGTTCCGTCCGGCGTGTCGTAGTCGGTGCCGAAGATCGACAAGCTGGCGCGTTTGCCGACCGCGTGCTCGCAAGCAACCCTGATCAGCAGCGTCGCATGGGGCGTGGATTGACCGATGCGGCCCAGCGGATCGCAACCGGCAACGTTGAAGTAGCGCAGGGTTATATGCCGCATCGCCCCGGTGGCGCAAAAATCGCGCAGAATCGTCTCGGACATCAGCTTCGACGCGCCATATGGGTTGATCGGCTGCGTGGGCGTGCCTTCGTCGGCGATACCGTTATCGGTCACACCATAGACCGCTGCGGCGGAGGAAAAGATGAATCGCCCCACGCCGGCCGCCGCGCAACAAGCGAGAAGTCTGTGGGTATTGCAGGTGTTGTTGCCGTAGTACTTGAGCGGGTCGCTCACCGATTCGGGCACCACGGTATGCGCAGCGAAATGCATCACCGCTTCGACATGATGTTCGCGCAGCAGACGGGCGACCAGTGCGCGATCGCCGACATTGCCGACCACCAGTTCGGCGCCACAAACCGCGTCGCGGAAACCGGTACTCAGATTATCGATGACGACGACACGCTCGCCACGCGTGACCAGTTGCTGGACAACGTGACTACCGATGTAACCGGCACCGCCGGTGACGAGGACGCTATTCTTCATCACGATGCTCCTTCACTGCCCACCGGACGACCCACGCCGAGTCCGCACGGCGCGCCCGCCGGCTGCGGTGCTTGCTGACTGGTGGGCTGTTTCCCGCGAGGCGGTAAAGACATCTTCGCCGAATGCGCGCAGTGGCGATGCGGCGGCATAGCCGAGGTGCGGCACACCGAAAATATCTTCCAATGTGCGCAACAGACTGTAGTGGTTGTAAGGCATTGAGGATACCGTGCCAGGCTTGATAAACGGTGATAGCAGCACGGTACCGACGCGACCGCCGCCAGCACCGTACATGCCAGGCGGAGGACCATTTGGCAAACCTTGCTCGCCACAACATGCCGTGGCGTCGGTGCCCTCGTCGAACGTGATGACCAGCAGACCATCCCGGCGGAATGCCGGCGCGGCGACGATACGCGGCACCCATCGGCGTAGAAACGCGTCGGCGGAAATCAAGCCTCCCGGCTCACCGCTTTTGCACGGTGCGTCATGCCCGTCGTGGCATCTGTTCGGCGTGATGAAGACGAAATTCGGCGTGGTGTCGACGTTTTGCAGATCCTTCGCCAGCTGATCGAGATTGACGACGCGTTGCGCGCAACGCGTCGGGTCGTCGATGATCGAATGAAAGTAGACAAAGGGGTTGTGCCAGGTCGCGTATTGATCCTTGGCACTGGGATCATTGGCGTGGTCTTGCGCGCCAATCGCGACATGCCCGCAGGTGGAAGACTCGCGCGTGGGATCCGCGCCCATGTCTTCCATGTAACCCTTCCAGCTGAGGCCTGCCACGTCGAGCTGATCGGCCAGGGTCTTGACCTTGGACGGATAGATGCAACCTTCGCCGAGTACCTGCCCGTTGCCGTCCAGCTCAGGTGCGGTGCTCCGGAAGTCGCTGTAGATTTTGCAGTCGCTCTGCGTAGCCGCATTCGGCGCCTGTCCGCTGATCATCGCGATGTAGTTGCCCAGGCTGTCGTGACCAATGCTGTAATACTGCGGTAGTAACGCGCCCAGTTTCGGCAGCCGGTGTGCCAGGTATGGCGCCTGCGAATGTTCGCCAAACGCGACGTCATACGGCTCGTTCTCCAGCACGATCACCACGACATGGCGTACTGGTGCGGGTACTGTTATCGCAGCAACGACGGGGCTCTTGGCGCACGCCATCAATAACGGCAGCCATGATATCCATGCCATGCCACGACGCTTTCGCGCCGACGATATGGGTCGCTCTGCACGCATGACGGCGGAGCTTCTTGGTGGCCTTGTCATCGGTGGTTCCAGAATGCAAAAAAAGATATCTCGCTGCACCGAGACATGCCCACCGATTGGATCGGCCTCGCTTGGCATCGTCAACCCGGCGAGGGCCGCAAGCTCAGGCAAGATTCATCCCATCATCTCCACGATCAAGGCAAGCTGGCGTGAATTCACATTCGCCTCACCTCCTCATGTGGATGTTGCCCTGCTGTCCGCGAGTGAATGGATCATTTCGCTGCTGTTCACTGTTGGACAATTCGAACATGCAATGATCGACCGCCGTATTTCGATGCTGCATCAGCATCTATTCGCAGCCTTTGAAACAAAAAAGTAGTATCAAGGAAAACGGTGTTCTTACTGTTATCCACCAAACCTTTTTAATTGCGAGGGTACGTGGATCGTGTTGGCGAAAGGCCTTGGACTCTCTGTGACGCGAGTTACAGAAAAAGGAAAAAGTTATCGTTATTTCTTGCGTCATTACCCGACACGTTGATTCGGGATACGGGAGCATGTCGATACCGTGTTTAAACGGATACTCATTGTCTGCATGGGCAATATCTGTCGCAGCCCAACGGCCGAATATCTGTTTCGGCAGCGTCTGGGATCGCGTGACATTGAATTCGGCAGCGCCGGACTCGGCGCGCTGGTGGGCAGTCCTATGGATGCGATTGCACTGCAGTTACTCGCCGAAAATGGCATCGACGGCACGATGCACAAGGCCCGTCAGCTTATGCCTTCCATGTTGCGCGAAGCGGACCTGGTGCTGGGTATGGAGAAAAATCATGTTGCCGCAATGATTCAACTCGCTCCCGAAGCTCGCGGCAAAGTTTATTTACTCGATAAATGGTTGCAAGGAAGTGACATCCCGGACCCTTATCGCCAGCAGCGAGCCGCATTCGAACATGTTCACGAGATAATCACGCAGGGTGTCGGTAGCTGGGAGCCCTATCTGTGATTCCCATCTTCCCTGCCATGAGCTGACCGTCCCATGACCGCCACCCAAGACCCTGTGCAGCGCGATGATGAGATTGACCTGAGCGAACTGCTCGGCACGCTCAACGATCACAAATGGCTGATTGGTACCATCACCGGCATATTTATCGTACTCAGCATTGCTTATGCGCTGCTGACCACGCCGATCTATCAGGCCACCTCGGTGGTACAGGTGGAACACGAGGTGCCGAATCTGCCGGGACTGAGCGCGCTGACCCAGACCTTGGAGGCGTCCAGCCCCGAGGCCACCACAGAGAGCGCACTGATCACCTCGCGAATGGTGATCGGTGCGGCGGTCGACCAGCTCAATCTCACGATTGAAACCCACCCGCAGCGTCTACCGCTGTTGGGCAACTTCATCGCACGTCATTACGCTTCGAAAAATCCCGACAAAGTGTCTCCTGCCCTGTTCGGCATGATTGGCTACGATTGGGGCGGCGCGAAGCTGGACATTTTCCAGCTGGACGTCCCCGACAAGCTGCTGGACAGGCCGCTCAGCCTGATTGCCGGCGAGGGGGGCGCCTATGTCCTGGTGGACGACAACGACAACGTGCTGGTCATTGGCAAGGCGGGGCAATCCGCCAGCGGCCATGGCGTAACCATCCAGGTCAAGACGCTGATTGCCAATCCGGGCACGCACTTCCTTGTATTCCGCCATCGCGAGCTGACTGTGATCAATGGCCTGCAGCGGGCCATCAATGTCACAGAGCAAGGTAAGGACTCCGGCATCCTCCAGATGACTTATGACAACGCCGATCCCCGGCTGGCCACCAACGTGCTCGAACAGGTCGGCGAGCTCTATGTGCGGCAGGACGTGGACCGCAACTCCGCGGAAGCGGCGAACAGCCTGAAGTTTGTCAGGGAGCAGCTCCCCAATGTGCGCCGCGATCTGGAGAAGGCTACCGCGGCGCTCAATGCGTACCAGATCAAGGCGCATTCGGTCGATATCAGCATGCAGACCCAGGGCTTGCTGGATCAGGAAGTCACCATCCAGACCAATATCCAGCAGTTGCGCCTGCAACAGGCAGACATGCAGCGTCAGTACACCCCCGAGCACCCGGCCTACAAGGCATTGATGCAGCAGATCGGCCAACTGGAGGCACAGAAGAACGCGATCGACAAGAAGGTGGGCGGTCTGCCGGACACTCAGCAACAGCTATTGAAGCTGACCCGCGATGTGCAGGTGAGCAATGACACCTACACCGGACTGCTCAATCAGGCTCAGCAGCTGGACATAGCCCGAGCGGGCACGGTGGGCAACGTACGCATCATCGACAAGGCGGCAGTGGACATCACGCGGCCGGTGTGGCCGAAGAAACTCATCGTGGTACTCGGCGGTGCGCTGCTCGGCGGTTTCGTGGCTCTGGTGTACGTCTTCATCCGGCAGATGCTCAATCGCGGCATCGAAGACCCCGCCGTCATCGAAAAGATTGGTCTTCCCGTGTACGCCACTATCCCGGTCAGCCTTCGGGAGCAGGCACTGCACGGCAAACGCATCCGCGGAAGCAGCAAGCAGCATCTGCTGGTCTTGGACGCGCCCGCGGACCTGGCCACCGAGGCCCTGCGAAGTTTGCGCACCAGCTTGCATTTCGCCCGCCTGGAAGCAAAAAACAATGTACTCATGATTTCCGGATCCAGCCCGGATATCGGCAAGACCTTTGTCTCCGCCAACCTCGCCGCTGTCGTCGCTCAAAGCAACCAGCGCGTGTTGCTGATTGACGGTGACATGCGCATGGGCTCGCTGCACAGGGTCGTCGGCGGCAAAGCCGAAGTCGGCCTTTCCGAACTGATTTCGGGTCAGATCGACCTGGTCGAGGCGATGCGCCAGGTCGGTCCGCTGGAAAACCTGCATTTCATCGCTCGCGGCAAGATACCGCCGAACCCTTCCGAGCTGCTGATGAACGCCCGGTTCTCCGCGTTGCTCGATCATTTCAAGCAGATGTTCGATCTGATCATCATCGACACCCCCCCGATCCTGGCTGTGACCGACGCCGCCATCATCGGTCATCACGCCGGCACCGCCTTGCTGGTGGTGCGGTTCGGAGTCAATCAAGCACGCGAGGTCGCCTTGGCGAGGCAACGCTTCGAGCAAAACAAGGTCCCGCTCAAGGGCGCCATCTTCAATGCCGTGGAAAGACGCAGCAGCGGTTACTACTCCTATGCCTATTACGGTGTCGGCAAGCCACCCAAATGAAAAAGCCTGAAGCGGGAGTAACAAGAGTGCGGATTCCGACGCAGTTCGCAGTAAGCGGCATCCAACGAAACAGGGTTGTCGCTCACCGTGAGAAGGAATGGTGCCGGCAGCAACGGCACTGCAGATCGATCGGTAGAAATGCAATCAAATGAACGTCGCCCGGAATCACGCTAGACCAGGATGAGTTCCATGCCAAGCTCGAAGAACTTCGCCCTCATCGGCGCCGCCGGCTACATTGCCCCTCGCCACATGCAGGCCATCAAGGCCACCGGCAACCAGCTGCTGGCCGCGTTCGATCCGAATGACTCGGTCGGCGTCATCGACAGTCACTTTCCCAACGCCGACTTCTTCACCGAGTTCGAGCGTTTCGATCGGCATGTCGATCTGCGCCGGCGCGCGGGAAACGGCGGTCAGATCGATTACGTTTCCATCTGCTCGCCGAATTACCTGCATGACTCGCATATGCGCTTTGCCCTGCGCTCCGGTGCCCACGCGATTTGCGAGAAACCGCTGGTGCTCAATCCCTGGAACATCGACGGATTGCTGGAAATCGAGCGGGAGACGGGCAAGAGCATCAACACCATCCTGCAGCTGCGCCTGCATCCGGCGATCATCGCCTTGCGCAACAAGGTTCAAGGCGAGCAAGGAGGCGGCAAGCACGAGGTGGACCTCGCCTACGTCACTGCGCGCGGCCACTGGTACCTGCAGAGCTGGAAGGGCGATCCTAAGAAATCCGGCGGCATCGCCACCAATATCGGCGTGCACTTCTTCGACATGCTGCATTACGTCTTCGGCGCGCTGCAGATCAATGTGATGCACCTGTCCAGCGACACCAAGGCGGCCGGCTATCTGGAGTACGAGAATGCTCGCGTGCGCTGGTTTCTGTCGGTGGATGTCGAGGATGTGCCCGCCGCGCAACGCGAAAGCGGCCAGCGCACCTATCGGTCGATCACCGTGGATGGCGAGGGAATCGAGTTTTCCGGCGGCTTCGCCGACCTGCACAACCGCAGCTACGAGGAAATACTCGCCGGCCGCGGTTTCCGCCTGGAAGAAAACCGCACCGCCATCGAAACCGTGGCGGCGATCCGCAATGGCAAGGCCGTTCCCTTCACGGACGACGGTCATCCATTCCTGAAACGACAAGCCTGAAGAGCGAACAGCATGGACTACTACCAACACCCCTCCGCCATCGTCGATGAGGGCGCCCGGATCGGCGCAGGCTCCCGCGTATGGCACTTCGTGCATGTCTGCGGCGGTGCCCGCATCGGCAGGGAGGTCTCGCTCGGACAGAACGTGTTTGTCGGCAACAAGGTCCTCATAGGGGATCGCTGCAAGATTCAGAACAACGTGTCGGTGTACGACAACGTGACGCTGGAGGAAGGGGTCTTCTGTGGCCCCAGCATGGTATTCACCAATGTCTACAACCCGCGCTCACTGATCGAGCGCAAGGATGAATACCGCGACACCGTGGTGCGCAAGGGGGCCACACTCGGCGCGAACTGCACCATCATCTGCGGCGTCACCATCGGCGAGTTCGCCTTCGTCGGTGCCGGCGCAGTAGTCAACCGCGATGTGCCGGCCTATGCGCTGATGGCCGGCGTGCCGGCGCGGCAAATCGGCTGGATGAGCGAGTTCGGCGAACAGCTGAACCTTCCGCTGGAAGGGCACGCCGAAGTGGTCTGCGCGCGCACCGCCGCGCGCTATGTGCTGAAGGGCCACACGCTGCACAAGGAGGAGCCCGCAGCATGATCGACTTCATCGACCTCAAGACCCAGCAAGCCCGCATCAAGGATCGCCTCGACGCAGGGATCGCCCGCGTGCTGGCGCACGGCCAGTACATCCTCGGCCCGGAAGTGGGCGAACTCGAGGAAAAACTGGCGGCCTATGTGGGCGTGGCGTACTGCATCGCGGTGGCCAATGGCACCGATGCCTTGCAGATCGCCCAGATGGCTCTGGGCATCGGTCGTGGCGACGAGGTGATCACGCCGGGCTTCAGCTATATCGCCACCGCCGAAACCGCAATCCTGCTCGGCGCCAAGCCCGTATACGTGGACATCGATCCGCGCACCTACAATCTCGACCCTGCACTGTTGGAAGCAGCCATCACGCCGCGCACCAAGGCGATCATGCCGGTCTCGCTGTATGGCCAGTGTGCCGATTTCGACGCCATCAACACCACCGCCGCAAAACATGGCATTCCCGTCATCGAGGATGCCGCGCAGAGTTTCGGTGCCAGCTACAAGGGCCGCAAGAGCTGCAATCTCAGCACCGTCGCATGCACCAGCTTTTTCCCCAGCAAACCGCTAGGTTGCTATGGCGACGGCGGGGCGATCTTCACCAACGATGCCGAGCTGGCGAAGGTCGCGCGCCAGATTGCCCGGCACGGCCAGGATCGCCGCTATCACCACATCCGCATAGGCGTGAACAGCCGTCTCGACACCTTGCAAGCGGCCATACTTCTGCCCAAGCTCGAGATTCTCGACGATGAAATAGCCCTGCGTCAGCAGGCGGCACAGACCTACGGCCGGCTGCTCGGCGAAACCGACGGTGTCGTCGTACCCGTGATCGAACCGCACAACACCAGCGCATGGGCTCAGTACACCGTGCGGGTGCGTGATCGCGATGCCGTGCAAGCCCGCCTGAAGGAAGCCGGGGTTCCAACGGCAGTGCATTACCCGACTCCCCTCAACAGACAGCCCGCCCTGGCCGACGGGAGCGTGCGCCTCAAAGTGGGCGATCAGGCGGCAGAGCAAGTCATGAGTTTGCCGATGTCGCCTTATCTCGGCACAAGTCAACAGGATCTCATCGTCACGACGCTGGCTTCGAGCGTTTCCCTCTGAAGACGGCCACGGACTCCGCCGCATGAAAAAACTCATCTTCGGAAGATGCTATTCATTCTCAAGCGAAGCGAATCAGCAGGCTTTGCTCGCTGAATGTCTGATGTTGTATGCGGATGCGGGAAACATCGACCCGCAGGTCGAGATACGCATCGTGCGGGCGATCTCAAAGCGTGCCCCATCTTCCATCAATCCCAAGGCGCACAAGAAATTCGGTCATGGCATGGTGACTTCATTTCCCGCGGTCGACGTCTATTGGGGCTGGTCAGACGGCGGACGCCTGGAGATCGAGGTCGCCCTCAAGATCCGTCACGGCATGAAGCCTAAAATCCAGAAGCTGCTGTCAATGGAATACGCAAGCGACGTCGAATCGTTCGAACAGATACTGCACGAGTTCGTCCTGGTTCCGTCGGCATATTTCTTCAATGACGTCGCACCGATACATGCGGCATGCGTGACGGTGGACGGAAGCGCCTGCCTATTGGCAGGAACAGGTGGAGCCGGCAAATCGGCGGCCATGCTGGCATTGCGGCAACATGAAAAGGTCGGCTTCGTAAGTGACGATATCGTCATCGTCTCGGCGGCAACCTCGCATGCCTACGCCAACATGGCCTGGCCGAAGATCTATGGTTACAACTGCGCAGGGAATGCGCTTAAAGGCGAAATACTCGCAGGACGCGGGTGGGTCGACAAAGCCCATTTCGGCGTAAAGAGCTGGATGAATTCCGCCAGCGTGCGCAGAAAAGTCCGGCCGGACCGCCTCTATCATCACGTCGAATCGGCATCGGCCCCCCTTTCCCGCTTGTACTACGCGGTCCGTGAGGATGTTACCGATATTCGCATGTCCCATCTGGGCGTATCGAATGCCGTCGAGATGACGATCGACGTCATCAGGGCCGAATACAGCATATTTCATGACCATCTTTATTGGGAGCAATACAACGCGTCGGCGACTGGCACGACCGCCATGTTGACCATGGAAGAGGTGATTGCAAACTGGCGACTTGTTCTATCGAAGTGCCTTGCTGGCGTTGCCTGCTTCAAGGTAAGCATTCCTTTCGACGTGGATCAAGCCGTTTATCGGAACACCATGGTCGAAATCCTCGTCGCCGGCGCGGTCATACGGCCGTGAAAATCGCCATGCTTACCAATGCCTATCCTTACTATCCCGGTGAGCAGTTCATCGAGGATGAAATCGCATTCTGGGCGGACGATCCCTTCGCCAGCGTGACATTGCTGCCAGCGGTCGCCGCCGGAGAGCCCAGGTCCATACCCGATGGCGTATCGATCGACCTGTGCTTGGCAAGCGGCACAAGGATCGATCGATTCTGGTTCATGTTGCTTGCGATGTTCTCCTCGATGTTCCGCCATGAGCTGATCTATCTGTGGCGATCACGGAAAATGGGCATCTACACCACACTGCGCGCGATGCTGCATACATCCAAGGTCCTTGAACAAGCGGAGCGCCTGGAGCAATACGCCAAGGCCAGCGGCAAGATCGATGTGGCGTATTGTTACTGGAACGAAGCTCAGTCCTATGCCGCACTGCTGGCCAAGGCGAGAGGATCCGTGCGCAAGGTCGTCTCCAGGGCGCATGGATTTGACTTGTACGAGACGCGACGAAAGCATGAATACATGCCGCTCAAGCGGCAGTTCATTCATGCCTATGACAGGATATTTACGCTGTCTGATGAGGGCAAGGCTTACCTGGAAGATACATACGGCGCCCCACCTGAAAAAATGAAAATCAGCCCCTTGGGAGTGCCGCTGGCCAACGCACTGTCGCGACCGAGCCCCGCAGGATCCTTGCATGTCGCTTCGGTTTCCTTTTGCGTGCCCGTAAAGCGCCTGGATCGAATTGTCGAGGCGCTGAGTCTGTTTGCCCGTCAGCATGGGCAGATAAAGACCACCTGGACCCATATCGGCGGTGGCCCCCTCTTCGACGAGATCAGGAAGCTCGCAGAGACGCGGCTGGCCGGCATAAGCAATTTGTCTTTCGAATTTCTTGGCGAGCTGCCCAATCAAGCGGTCAAGACATATTACCTTGATACACCCGTCGACCTGTTCATGAATACGAGCGAGTCGGAGGGCATGGGGGTCTCCATCATGGAAGCCATGAGCGCAGGCGTGCCCGCGCTGGCACCCGATGTAGGAGGCGTTTCCAGCCTGGTATCCAACGAGTGCGGTGCCTTGCTGAGCCCGTGCCCCAGCTCTCAGGAAATTGCCGATGCCATCGGCAGAGTCGCGCTTGAAGATGGGAGAAATGCCTTGCGCATGAATGCGCGCAAAGTGATCGAGGCACGTTTCAGTTCCAACAGGAATTACACGGATTTTATTTCGAACGTCCTGGCTATCGGATCGGCTCCGGAATAACCCGGTGTGACGCACCAGGCCCGCTGCGCACGCCACCAGGGACGCTGCGACACAGATCAAGACTGAAAGGTTGACTGGTGAATATAAAAACCGTTTTGGCATTCGCATTTGGCCCTATTACCACCGCCGGACTTGGCCTGGTGACGGTGCCTGTAATTACCTGGATCTTTCCTCCTGCCGATGTCGGCCGCCTGAACATTGTGCAGATCGCGGTGTCTTTCGGCGTACTGTTGTTCAACCTCGGCCTCGATCGCGCCTACGTGCGGGAATACCACGAGTGGTCGGACCGTGGAGCGCTGCTGAAAGCCTGCTTTGTGCCCGGTTTTGCGTTGATGCTGCTGGCGTTCCTTGTCATCCTGCCATTCGACGAGCGCATCGCCACGTGGTTATTCGGCCTGGAACATGTTGTCTATTACTGGATTCTGGTTGCCTGTGTGATTGTGAGTTTCATCTCGCGGTTTCTTTCGCTTATTTTGCGCATGCAGGATCGTGGCGTTGCGTTCTCCATGAGCCAGATTCTGCCAAAGGTAGTTCTCTTGCTGGTCGTGGGCGTGCTGGCGGCGCCCATCTTTTCCAGATCATTTGGTCAACTGGAAGCGGCATACCTCGCTTCCCTGATGTCGGTATTGTTCATTTACAGCTGGAACACCTGGCGTGAATGGCAACCTGCGCTGCACGCACCCACTTCACGTGAGCAAGTCCGCGGGTTGCTCAACTACGGGGTACCCCTGATCTTCGCCGGCGTGGCCTACTGGGGACTGGATGCCACCAGCACGCTGGCCTTGCGTTCGCTGTCCAGCCTTTCGGAGCTGGCGATCTACTCAGTCTCGATGAGCTTCGCCGGTGTGGGCATAGTCTTTCAGACGATCTTCACCGTGCTGTGGGCGCCACTCGTCTACAAATGGGTGGCACGTGGCGTGGATATGCGGCGAGTTGACCATATCGCCCAGCAAGCCCTGGCTGTGGTCTGTGCCATCTGGGTTCTGACTGGAATCTTTTCTTGGTTGACCGACTTTGTGCTGCCTCCGCATTACATCCAGGTGAAGTACCTGATGCTGTGTTGTATCGGCGAGCCGTTGCTCTACACCCTCTCTGAAGTGACTTGCGTAGGCATCGGGATAACCCGCCGGTCCATGTTGTCGCTGTGGTCGACCGTCGCAGCGCTGATTGTCAATGTCGCCATCAGCGTATGGCTGGTGCCCACCTACGGCGCGGCAGGTGCCGTAGGTGCCAACGCGATTGCGTTCCTGGCCTTTTTCGTCGCCCGGACTGAAGCATCGGCATACGTCTGGCGTCCCTTTCCCCGTGCCCGACTTTATGTTTTCGTCACCGCCTGCGTGGGACTTTCCATCGCGACGCTGGTATTCGGTCCGCGTGCTCCGATCCATTTCAGTCTTTTCTGGCTGGCGATGTTGCCAGTCGTCATCTGGTGCTTCCGCGCCGAATGGACCGGCATGTATCGATCGCTGCACGCGGCGATCAGGACAGAGCAGACCTATCCGGAGCCCGAGGGAAGGCCAGGTGCCATGCCATGAGCAATACGACCCTCTCGCGCAGCCGTAGCGGAGGCCGCCGGATCCGCGGCAGGCACCCGTTTGCCATGTTGGACGGCTTCGACGTCGCGGCGGATGACGACGCCGCAGACAGAGGAAGGGTCCGTCGATGAAAAAGACCAATTTGTTCGTCTTTGCGGCACATCATCTCTCCAGCAACATTGCAGCGCAGCGATTCAAGGGCTTGCTGAAATATCTGGATCCGGCGAAATACCGGGTGTTCGTCTTCGCGCGGGAACCCGCAGCGGAGATGACAGCGGATACGGCGCCTTCGAATGCGGACATCCAACTCTATCCGCTGCCCGGGCATTGCGTGGGCAGCGAGTCATCCGCGGCGGCATCGCTGCTGACCCTGGCGGCGGCCTTCATGCGTCCGCTGCCATTCCTGCTGGCCAATGGCCGTGCGGGCACGCACCCATGGCTCGTCCAGGCGCTGGCCGAGGCCGACCGGTTGTGTTCCGAAAAACTGGCCGCGGGCGAGTCATGCGTGGTCATCGGCACCTATTCGCCGGTCGATGCCTTGATCGCTGCAGCCTGCCTGGCCAGCAGGCACCGCATTGGGTGCTTGCAGGATTTCCGGGACGGGCTGGTTTTCGAACCACTGGGCAAACCCGGCCGGCTGCGAGCGTGGATGCGCCAACTTATCGAGCAGCGCGTGGTGGAAACCGCCGATCTGATCACATCCGTTAGTCATCCCCTCGTCGATGATTTTCGACGGCGTTACCCGAACAAGGTCACGGCGATGCTGCCCAACGGTTACGATCCGGCCGACTTCGCTTCGCTCGGCGCTGATTTCGCCGGCGACTCTCGCGCTGCCGCCATCCTCGCCCGGCACGTTCCGGCCGGCGCGCTGCTGATAGGACATTTCGGGCGTATTGGAGCCAGTGACGGATCGGCATCGAAGAGCCTCGATTACCTGGTCGACACACTGAACGACTCCACCGAAACGGCTGCGAACAAGCACGTGATGTTTGTCGGCGAGCTGACAGCATCCGAACTGGCGTCGCTAGAGCGCGCCAGGTTCTCCTTCAGCGTGCTCGGACAGGTCGAGCGTGCGCTGGCGCTGCACCTGATGAAGTGTTGCGACAAATTGTTGCTGCTGACCGGCTCGCGGATCAGTTGCGCCACCGGAAAGCTGTTTGAATACCTCGCTACCGGGGCGGATATCGTCTGCATTTCCGGGGTGCGCAACGAAGCGACAGCCATCCTCGCCGAGACAGGAGCCGGGCAAACCCTATTGACCGGCGAGGGATCGCCCGGAGGTGGCGCGCTGCGGGCGGCACTGTCGCCCTCCTTCGCCGACGCACACCGTGACATAGCTGCCTATAGCAAAGTCGTACAGGCCGACAGGCTCGATCACTGGATTTCAAAGATGGTGCAGCCATGAATCCCGGTGACGATCCGTCGTTGGCGCCCTCGATGCGGACGGCCTTGCCGCCACTGTCGGGCACGACGAGGTATCGGCTTACCGTGCGGCACATGTTCCTGGGTGCCGCTTTCCTGCTGCTGCTGTTTGCCGTCGTCATACCCAATTCGTTACCCATTCCTACCGCAGCCGCCATGGGGCTGGCCTGCCTGCTGGCGCTGCCTGGACTGCGTGTCGGTTCCGGTTTCGGGAATCTGCTGGCGCTGTATGCCTGCGAGGTGGCCGTGACGATCGTCTACATGGTCGTAGGCACCATGCACGATGCGCCGCGGGTCGCCATCGCCCAGGTATTTGCGATCTACATCCTTTCACCACTGGTGTGGATCATCATTGCCGCTGGCCTGATGAGACGGCTGGGAGCCGATCGGCTGATCAACTGGTTCGTCCTGCTCAGCCTGCTGTGTGCCGTCAGCGTCGCCTTGTTCTTTTATCTGTACCTCACGCGCGGCGCGGCGGCGGTATCGTTTTTCTTCCAGGGCGCCAACGTCAATCTCAATGAGGGATTCGCCGGCGCCACCATGCATGTCTACGGTTCGCTGATCTTCTTGTGCGGAGGTTTCTTCAGTTCGCCCGAACTCATCAGGAACCGGCTGTTGCGGTTTGTGCTGCTGGCGGCGTTGCTGGTCTGCGCGCTGACTTCGGGCCGTTCGGCACTGATACTCTCCGTACCGGTAGGCTGGCTTCTCGGCCTGATGCTGGTGTCGCGCACGACGGGCAGCACGCGAAGATCGCCGATCACCCGCGTCATCCGTTACGGCCTGCCGATGCTGGTAGCCGTGGCGGCCGCACTCATTATTCTGCAGGCCTACACGCAAATCAGCCTTTCGAGGGTATTCGACACCGTCTCGACCAAGCTCGCTTCGGGCGGCGGCAGTGCGCGCTCACAAATGAGCCATTCGCTGTTTGCCGGCATTCTCGACAACGATGGACTGGGCGCCGGTCACGGCGTTGGCGTCGGGTTCATCAGTGACCCTGTCCATCCATGGCGCTATGAAGTGGTGTGGCTGGCCACGCTCTACCGGGTCGGGTTGTTCGGCGCGCTGGTCTATGCCTTGCCGTTCCTGATCTATATCGCCGCCGTGCTCCGGATGGCACGCAGCCGGCGCCTGCCGCCTCGGCACAAGTTCATGTTCTGCGGCTTTGTCTGTGCCTTCCTCGCCACCAATACGAACCCCTACATCGAGGCCTTTGCCTTCCAGTGGATGTACGTCATCCCCCTGGTAGCGCTGTTCATCGAAAAGCCGGCGAGCTCGAGGAAGGTGCGGGAATGAGGCGTCTCAAGGTGCTGCTGTTTTCCAGATATTCGAGACTAGGCCCTAGCTCGCGGCTGCGCAGCCTGCAGTATCTTCCCCTGCTGCAGGATCTTGGAATCGATGTACAAGTGCATGCGCTGTTCCCGGATGCCTATCTCGAAGAACTGTATGGAAACCGCCCCGGCGCCGCCCGCTATCTCGCATGGCAATACTGCAGCCAGCGGTTCATGCAGCTCTTGCGCCGTGACGAACACGACCTCGCCTGGATCGAGGGCGAGCTTTTTCCTTACCTGCCGCACTGGATCGAGTCCGTGCTGGCACGATCTGCCAAGCCGTACGTCGTCGATTACGACGACGCGCTGTTCCACAAATACGACCTGTCGCCGAATCCGTTGGTGCGGCGAATGCTGGGCCGCAAAATTGATCATGTCATGCGCGGGGCCACCTTCGTGATCGCCGGCAATCGCTACCTGGCTGCGCGCGCTTCGCAGGCAGGAGCGGCGCGGATCGAGATCATTCCGACGGTGGTTGATGAACAACGCTATGCGGTGGTGGACCACGCGGACGACAGGCAGCCGGTCATCGGCTGGATCGGTTCGCCCGCCACCGAAGACTACGTGCTGGACAACCGCGAAGTGCTGGAGCAGGTCTGCGCCGGACACAACGCGCACCTGCTGCTGGTAGGACCGCGGACGGAGATCGCGGACCAGTTCGGAAGCGTTGTACCGGAGGTGGCGGCATGGTCCGAGGACAGCGAAGCCGCCATGATCGCCCGGATGGACGTTGGCATCATGCCGCTGCGCGATGGCCCATGGGAACGCGGCAAGTGTGGTTACAAGATCATCCAGTACATGGCGTGCGGATTGCCCGTGGTCGCTTCGACGGTTGGCGCGAACATCGACATCGTGCGCCACGGAGAGAACGGCTTTCTGGCGGAGGGAACGGCCGCATGGCGGAATGGTCTTGAGCAGCTGATCCTGAGCCGGCCTTTGCGCACGCGGATGGGTCGGGCGGGTCGCGCACGCGTCGAGAACGAATACAGCCTGGCCGTGCAGGCACCGCGGCTGGCGAATGTGCTGCACAGCGCGGGGCAACGCTGATGTGTGGCCTAGCCGGCTTCTGGCAGCTGCACGGTGGCGCACATGGCGCGCTGCTGCAACAGGTGCAGGCGATGTCGGTGCAGCTGACCCATCGCGGCCCCGACGATAGCGGCGTGTGGTGCGATGAGGCGGCCGGTATTGCCCTGGCGCAGCGACGCCTTTCTATCCTCGATCTTTCGCCCGCCGGCCATCAGCCCATGCACTCCGCCTGCGGGCGTTATGTCGTCGTGTTCAACGGCGAGATCTACAACCATCTCGATCTGCGCGAACGCCTGCTCGCGGAAGGTGCGGCACCGGCCTGGCGCGGCCATTCGGACACCGAAACGCTGCTCGCATGCTTCGTCGCCTGGGGCGTCGAGCGAGCTCTGCAAGCCAGTGTCGGCATGTTTGCGTTCGCATTGTGGGATCGCCAACAGCGCGCGCTCACGCTGGCACGCGACCGCATGGGCGAAAAGCCGCTGTACTACGGCTGGCAGGACGATACCTTGCTATTCGGCTCGGAGCTCAAGGCCCTGAAGGCGCATGCGGCCTTCCACGCGGATATCGATCGCGATGCGCTGGCGTTGCTGCTGCGTCACGACTGCATTCCCGCACCGCATGCCATTTATCACGGCGTATTCAAGCTGCGCCCGGGGCACCTGCTGCGCATTTCCGCCGACGCGCCACGGGATGTGCAACCCGTGCCTTACTGGCGCTATAACGACGCGGTCAGCGCGGGCCTGCGCAACCCGCTCCACGTTACGGATGCCGAGGCCACCGATGCGCTTGAGGCGCAACTGAGCGCCAGCGTGGAAGCACAGATGCTGGCCGACGTGCCGCTGGGAGCGTTTCTCAGCGGCGGCATCGACAGCAGCACCATCGTGGCGTTGATGCAGGCACGCAGCGCTCGGCCCATCAAGACCTTCACCATGGGATTCGGTGAGAACGGCTACGACGAGGCCGTGCACGCCAAGTCCGTGGCCGCGCACCTCGGCACCGAGCACACCGAACTGTATGTGCGACCCGAGGATGCCCTGGCGGTCATTCCGCGGTTGCCCACGATCTTCTGCGAGCCGTTCGGCGACAGCTCGCAGATCCCGACCTTCCTGATCAGCCAGCTGACCCGCCGCCAAGTGACGGTAGCGCTGAGCGGTGATGGTGGCGACGAGCTGTTCGGCGGCTACAACCGCTATCTGGGTGCCCGTACGGCCTGGGAGCGGATGCAGCGGCTGCCGTGGTTTGCGCGGCAAGCCGGCGCCGGCGCATTGCGCGCCATGTCGCCGGCCGCGTGGAACCGGTGGTTCGAACGCGTCAAGCCGCTGTTGCCGAAGCGATGGCGTCTGGCGACGCCGGGCGACAAGGCGCAGAAGCTGGCCGACGTGCTCACGCTGTCGAGCGGCCACGCTTTTTTCCTCAACCTTGCCAGCCAGTGGAAAGACCCAGGCAGCGTCGTGATCGGTGCGCACGAGCCCGTGACTTTGTTGACCGATCCGGCGGCCTGGCCGCACACCGACAACCTGGCACACTGGATGATGGCGATGGATGCGCAGAGCTACCTACCCGACGACATTCTTGTGAAGGTCGACCGCGCCGCGATGGCCAACAGCCTGGAGACCCGCGTGCCGATGCTCGACCATCGCGTGGTGGAGCTGGCGTGGCGCATACCATTGCATCAGAAGATCCGCGGCGGCGAGGGAAAATGGCTCTTGCGCCAGGTGCTGTATCGACATGTACCCAGGGAGCTGATCGAGCGACCCAAGATGGGCTTCGGCATCCCGCTGGACAGCTGGTTGCGCGGACCCTTGCGCGACTGGGCGGAAGCTTTGCTCGACGAGGACCGCCTGCACCGGGAAGGTTATTTCCACCCGGCGCCGATCCGGCAGAAGTGGAAGGAGCACTTGAGCGGCAGGCACAACTGGCAGCATCGGTTGTGGACGGTCTTGATGTTCCAGGCATGGCTGGAGGAAAGCCAGCGGGTGTCTTCGTGACGAGCCCGCATACATGCACGACCTGCCCTGCTGTTTGCGGGCGGCATCGTGCACACTCGGCCTCGCATGAGTTGCGTCCATGAAAGCCGTGCTGTTCGCCAATACGGATTGGTACCTCTACAACTTCCGCCGCGCGCTGGCGCTGGCCCTGTGCCGGGCCGGATACGACGTCCTGCTGATTTCCCCACCCGGGCCTTATGGCGACAAGCTGCGGGCCATGGGTCTGCGCTGGGAGCCGTTGCCGATGGAACGGCGCAGCCTCAATCCGCTGCGGGAGATGGCGCTGTTATGGCATCTGGTCCGGCTGCTGCGGCGCGAGCGGCCGATGCTGGTGCATGGCTTCACCATCAAGTGCGCCGTGTACGGCTCGCTGGCGGCACGACTGGCCGGTGTTCCTGCCCGGGTGAATGCGGTAGCGGGCATGGGTTACGTGTTTACCAGCTCGCAGATGAAAGCGCGGTTGTTGCGACCGGTGGTGCGCGGCCTGTTGCGGCTGGCGCTCGGCGGCAGAGGCGCGCGGCTCATCCTGCAGAATGCGGACGACGTCGAGCTGTTCCAGCGGGCCGGCCTGGTCGAGCCGGCACATATCCGCCTGATCCGCGGCTCGGGAGTGGATTGCGGGCAATTCGCCGAAGTATCCCGAACGGCATCCAGCGATGGGCGCCTGCGTGTGCTGCTGGCAAGCCGCCTGCTCTGGGACAAAGGCGTCGCCGAGTATGTCGCTGCCATTCGGCAACTGCGCGCCCAGGATCGCGCCATCCACGCCCTGCTCGCGGGCACTCCGGATCCAGGCAACCCCGCGGCGGTTCCCGAATCGACGATACGCGACTGGGTGGATGAAGGCCTGGTCACGTGGCTCGGCCATGTCGACGACATGGTCGGCCTGCTTGGATCGGTCGACGTCATGGTGCTGCCGAGCTATCGGGAGGGATTGCCGCGGACGCTGGTCGAGGCCGCGGCCTGCGGACTCCCGCTGATCACCACGGATGTGCCCGGCTGCCGCGAGGTGGTATCCGACGGCATCGACGGCTTGCTGGTTCCGATGGGGGACAGCGAGGCGCTGGCAGAGGCGATACGGCGACTGCAGGACAATCCGGAATTCGCGCGTGCATTGGGTGACGCGGCGCGCATGAAGGCGCGAGCTCAGTTCGATGAACGCATCATCATCCGGCGTACCCTGGACGTCTACGCCGAGTTGTGCTCGCCGGCCACGGCATCGGCCGAGCCCGCCATATAGACGTCCATTTCTCATTGGCGACTGGCACCCGAGACGGCAGAAGTCATGCGCTGTTCAGAGAACAGAACGACATGAGGGTACACTCGACCGATGGCCGCTGACGGCATCGCCGCATTCGCCTGCGAAGTCGCCCATACCTCTGGAGAAATGACCATGCCACCATCGCTGAAAACGATGAACGTGCTGGACTTTCTGCCGCAGGCCGAGCACGCCGCCCTGCGTGCCGGCACCAGCAGGTACGACTGCACGAACGGCATACAGGAAGCCATCGCCAGGGCCGGCAGCAAGGTCTTTGTGCCCGCCGGGGTTTATCCTGTGAAGCGGCTGAACCTGAAGTCGGGCATCGAGCTCTATGGCGAGGGACACGCCAGCGAGCTGAGGGCGTACGACAATTCGCTGGCCTGCGAATTCATGCTTGCCACCCACGTGCGCGACGGCGGCACCATGAACGTTGCCGACAACATGCGCGACATCCATCTGCACGATCTGAAGCTCGACGGGGGGGTGGCGGAGTTCGGCTACCAGCAGTACTTCTACCTGCTCGCCGTCAATGCCACCTCGGACCTGACCGTAGAGCGCGTGGCTTTCTACGGATTTCGTGGAGACGGCATGTATGTCGGCTCCGGCACGCTCCACAACACCGAACGCCACAACCAGCGCATCGTCGTGCGCGACTGCCTGTTCGATGGCGCGGTAAAGGACAACCGCAACGGCCTGTCCATCATCGATTGCGACCAGCTGACAGTCGAGAACTGCACCTTCCAGAACATCGGCAACGCGAAGCTGTCCCACTCCGTGGGCGGCATCGATTTCGAGCCCGATCACAACTGGAGCGTGTACCGCAACGTGACGATCGCCCATTGCAAATTCATCGATATCGACTCGGTGAACACCGCAGGCATCACGTTCTTCAATGGGCATCAGTCGGGAGACAACATCCATGACTGGGTCGTGTCGGATTGCCAGTTCACGAACTGCTACTGGGGCATCGACTCCTCCACGAAAGCCAAGACTGCTGCGGACACGCCGGACAACCTGTCCGTGCTCAACTGCAATTTCCTGAACTCGGTGCGCGTAGACGTGGGGGTCAAAGGCTTGAGCGGCACACGCATCAGCGGCTGCACTTTCCAGCGCTCGCCGCCGGGGTCCGGGCCGGGCGGCGATGCCATACGGCTCGGATTCATCACGGTTCGAACCAGCAAGAACGCTATCAACACGGTGATTACGGGCAACACGTTCATCGGCATACGCCCGCAGATCGGCGCGATCGGCGTGCTGGGCGCAAATGGGCTGGTTTGCGCGGGCAACGTGTTCATCGACATTCGCGGAACCTGCATCAACTTCGCCGAAGACGAAACCTCCGACAATACAAAGGACATCGATTCGGTGATCATCTCCGGCAACGTTGGGAGGCGAGACACGCGCACCGCGGCGGGCGCCGGTTCCATGTCGTTCCTGAGTGCGAGCAATCAGATGCGCACCGGCAAGGGCCGTCTGGTCGCCGCTGCCATGTCGTTCCTGAGCACGAGCAACCAGCTGCGTATCAGCAGGGGGCATCTGCTGCTGGAGCACTCCTTCGAATACGCCAACGATCTCGAAAGCGGCATAACGAGCATCGCGAATGGTGCAACGATCCGGTTCCTGGGGGGCGGGCGGACGCAGTCCTGATATTCGCGATCCCCTACGCGGCGAGTGCGGACTCCGGTGCAGCTGTCAACGCCGTGCGGAACGTCGCATCGAGCGGATCACCTCGGCATCGTCGCCAGCCGACATCACCCTGTAGTCCTGGCGCTGTGCACTCTGCCCGCTCGGTCCGACAAAGTCGGGCGAGCCGGAATGCCCGCGTGCACCCGATGAAATGACGCTCACGTCAATGGCTGATTGCGAATCGGGCGCCCGTCGAAGTTGACGCGCTTCCTGACGCAACCATATTTGCGTGACCGTCAGCACATACACGCCCATGACCAGGCAGAACGTGGTCAGGTTCGAACCGGCCGAGTGAGCCATGCTGCTGATGAATGCACCGGCTAGCGCGAAAGCGGCGGCCAGCGCGATGAGCGCGGCCAGCGTCGCGCGAGGGCCAAGCCCAGCACCGAGCAGGATATGGTGGATATGCCCGCGATCCGGCTTGAACGGCGACCTGCCTTGGCGGATGCGCCGATACATCACGGCGAGGGTATCGAAAACCGGCAGCGCTACGCACCACAGCACATCGACCGGCGACAAGTGCGTCTGAGGTACCTGACTCATCTGGATAAGCATCCATGCCAGCAGATAGCCGATCAACATGCTTCCGGCATCGCCCAGAAAGACCTTGCCGCCCATGAAGCCCAGGTTCGCGGCCAGATAAGGCAGCGAGGCGGAGGCCAGCAACGCCAGCAAGACGATGGCTCCATGCAGCGGGGTGGGAATGGCGAACAGCAGCATGGCAGCGATGCTGACCAGCGCCAGGCTACCGGCCAGGCCGTCGATGCCATCCATCATGTTGAATGCATTCACCAGACCGATGACGGCGACCACCGTGAGAGGAACGCCGAGCCAGCCGAACGTCACTTCGTAGCCAAAGATGCGCCCCAACGTATGGATGTAAACGCCTGTTCTGGCAATGACGGTCAGAATAACGATGGTCTGGATCAGCAGGCGATCGCGTACACTGAGATCGAAGCGGTCGTCCAGTGCACCGAGCAGGACAAGCACCGCTGCGGTTTCAAGCAGCGTCGCCTCGAACCGATGGATTTGACCATAGAAGAGTGCCCCCGTAGCCAAGCCCATGAAAATCGCCAGACCACCCACCAACGGCACATTACCAACGTGCAGCTTGCGTTGATCGGGGCGGTCCACGAGGCCGAGCAATACGGCGAAACGGCGCAGCACTACAACAGCTACTGCCGACGTGCACGTGGCAACCAAACAGTCGAAGATCATCCGCGGTTCCTGCATAACACACTTACCTCCGCCCGACCTCTAAAGGATCCCCCGATCCAATGGGCTTAATTTGTGAGTGGTGCAGATATCGAGCAATGGAAGCCTCGATGGCCTGCGTTTACAGATCCATGATTCGTCGGATCGCTTCCGTCGGATCACTGATCTATGTCGCCTGGAACAAACTTGAAACCGGCTGAAACCAGCGAACAACCGGGCACTTGTTGCGTGCATGGA
The DNA here is from genome assembly GCF_042657005.1 of Rhodanobacter terrae. Lineage (NCBI taxonomy): Bacteria > Pseudomonadati > Pseudomonadota > Gammaproteobacteria > Lysobacterales > Rhodanobacteraceae > Rhodanobacter > Rhodanobacter terrae. Next base: position 370,256 of record NZ_JBHSNG010000001.1, on the reverse strand, counting down.
GATCCTGCTGCTGACTTCAGGTTCTCGAACCTAGCAGCTTTAGATGTCGATTCTTGTGTAGGGCAAAGCGCGCATTCAGCCGGAAACCGTCTAGATGATGATTACGTCAACAGTATGTATAAATCATGTTTTACGGTATCCGGCGAAATCGAAGAAACACTGAACGGAGTTCATGCGGTCATGCTGTTGGAATAGACGTCCAAACGCTGGCGCGAGAAATGCCGATAGGCGCGGGCAGTCACCTGGCGCGAAGTGCGCCAGGTCATCAGGAAATGCCATGAGATGTGCCGAGGTGATGATCGATTGCCGGGCGGGCGATGGCCCCGGACACGATGAGATAGGCACGATATCGATCGCGTGGCGTCCACGCCGAACCGTTGCTGCGCTCCAGTCGTCGCGATCCGAGCGGCCTCGAATCCCGCCATCGCAGCGATCACGCGATGGCGGAAAAATTCGAGGTCCTCATACCCTGCAGCCGGAGACGATGATCGGCGTCAATGCGTTGCACTGTAATTTGCAGTGGCTGCGCTGGTGACCAGGGTGGCCGCCGGAAGCAACTGACTCACGAAGCGATTCCAGCGGGTTATGCCGGCAGCGCCGACAAACACCACGTCGCCCGGCTTAACCCTGAACTCGTCTCCAAGCGCGAACGCCGACGGTGAACGGGCATCAAGCTGAAAAACCTTGGCCGGGGTATTCTCCAAATTCTTCGCGCCGCGAATGACATACACCTCCTTGCCACTGGAGGTGATGGGGTTGAGGCCACCAGCACGACCCAGCACCTGTGTCAGCGACAGGTCGGCGACGCTCCTGAAGGTGACCGCCATCGGGCGCGTAACTTCTCCCATCACATACACTTCCTGGGTGTCGTTATAGGGAAGCAGCAGGCGATCTCCCGGTTTCAGGTAGATATCCTGCGCGATGCCCTGGCCGTTGTTCAACGACGCCAGGTCGAGATGGTAATCCTGGCCGTCGCGGCTCAGTATCAGATCGGACATATTGGCCTGGTCGGCGTTGACGGTTGCCGTGCCGAGCGCCTGCCCCAAGGTCAGCGGAGCCGTGGTGATCGGCTGCGGGTCGGTTTTCATGAAAGCGCCCTGCAACGTCACATGCTGGCTGTTATAGCCGACGACGCCGACGTCCACCTGCGGTCTTTCCACATACTTGGCGATCTTCGCGCTGATTTCCTGGCGCACCTGTTCGAGCGTCATCCCCGCGACTTTCACGGAACCTAGGTACGGATAGAACAGCGTGCCGTCCGAACGTACCATACGGCCGTTAGCCGCCGTCTGCTGTTGCGATCCGGCAGGTGCCGTCAGTTCCGGATGATCCCAGACCGTGATGTAGAGCGTGTCACCGGGTCCGACGCGATAGGGCTCCGGCTTATAGGACAGCAGTGCCTGCGGCACCGCAGCGCTCAAGGTCGCCGCGTGGTCTCCGGCCAACAGCTGCGGAGTAATCGTCACCAGCTGGATCTGACTGCTGTCGGTCGGTGTGCCGCGAACCAGCCCATCGCCAGACATGCGTTGTCCCGGAGACCATACGCAGCCGTTAACGACGAGTAACGCGAAACTCAAAATGAGAAAGGCGGAAATTTTTTTCATGGTTATAGACCCTCGGAAATACGATTCATCACGCACGGGCAAATCGCCGTCAAACAGCACATACCCCTGTAGATGCACTCCTAGTGTAAGCACATACATTTTGCGGATTCGGATTTTCGACTACGCAATCGCGGGATCGGCAAGCGCAAATCTCTTTCGAGAATGACTCCATGAACCTGAGCGCTTATTAACCGATGCGAAAATCAACCACGAAAAGAGTGTCGAGTGATGCCACACATCGCGTGAAAGAAACATCACGAACGACGGAATGCATAGCGGCCGTACGCCTTATCACACCACCGACCGCAGGTCGTGATATACGAGCGACGGCGTGTTTCCGGCGACGAAATCCGCGCGACCAAGGGACGCCCTGCGTCCGCAGTTCCTCGTACCAACTTTGCACCTGTGACCATGGCGGAGACGGCGGCGATGCAAGCTGCATCGATGCGGAATCTCTGATGTTTCGATCGAACGTCGCGGTTCGAAGTCGAGTCCGCCGATTCCCGGTGCCCCTCTGTTCTATGACCATTTTTTGACGCATTCTGACCCGCGACGACACCGCGAGTTCGACGGCGCGCGACCTGCGCCCACGGATCAACATGTCCTGCCCGCACCATCGCAGGCCGGCGCCCGAATCAAACTGCGATATCTATCTCAAACCCGGGCCCCGGAGTCGCGATACACCGCCGCCAATCCTGCCGACATTCCCGATTGGCACGATACTCGCTTCTTCAGTGAGGTCCCTCAACAGCCGATACCAGTCACGGATGCAAAAATACATGGAAAACGACGAGAAGAAGCCGGTCTGGGAAAAAAATTCCCGGGGATTCTGGCTCACTGTCTGTCTGATGCTCGGTGCGGTGGCCGGTTGGTTGATGTTCCACTTGGGCGTTCTGCATTGATGCCGGGAGCGCCCGCCTGTGCGGGCGTAGCGCGAAGCCGCATGTGCAGGCAACGCTTTTGACGATATCGCTTCGATGATCGAGCGCGCCCGGCGTTCCGGCGGCGTCGCACGGACTCCTGCTTGTTGATTGGCGGCCTCATGTAAAAACATGCCCGCAGCCGATTATCGCCCGCCGCTGGTATCAGCTGCTCCCGTCCTTAACTGGAGATAATCATGCAGCGCGCGGACGTGCACGGTTTATGCACGATCCTTCTTGGCATAGTCGGCACTCATGTCGTCACAATAGAAAACGCGCGTCCCGTCGACGTGCGGCGCATGCCGCACGCGCGGAATACTTTCGGAACAGCCATTCCGATGTATGAATCCGGAATTGCCTTCGGACGGAAGCTTTCGTAATACCGGTCTCCTGATGGATACTCGACGGGATTCACCGGCGTTGGCCCATCAACCTACAACACGCGCACTCACTGTCGTCCGGGCTATCGATGCCTTGCGCAACATTGATATGCAGATGCGATCCGGCCAGGATGGCGTCCGGCGGAACAACCTGCGCACAAGATGCGTATCCAAAAATCTCGGGATGGCCCTATGCGAAATCTGGAAGACACCAAACTCGGCATTGTAGGTCTCGGCTACGTCGGCCTGCCGCTGGCGGCGGAGTTCGGCAAGCACTACGACACCGTCGGCTTCGACATCAACAAGGCCCGGATCGACGAGTTGGCCGCCGGTCGCGACAACACGCTTGAAATCGACGCGGAGGAACTGGCCGCGGCGACGCGCCTGCGCTTCAGCGCGGAACTGGACGACCTGCGGGACCGCAATACCTACATCGTCACCGTACCCACCCCGATCGACCTCGCCAAGCGCCCCGATCTGACACCGCTGATCAAGGCCAGTGAAACCCTGGCCAGGGTACTCAAGCCCGGCGACGTGGTGGTGTACGAGTCCACCGTGTATCCCGGTTGCACAGAAGAAATCTGCATCCCGATCCTCGAAAAAGGCTCGGGCCTGATCTACAACCGCGACTTCTTCGCCGGCTACAGTCCCGAGCGCATCAATCCGGGCGACAAGCAGCATCGGGTCACCAGCATTCTGAAGGTCACTTCGGGTTCCACGCCGGAGACGGCCGATTTTGTCGACCGCCTGTACGGCTCGGTGATTACCGCCGGCACGTACCGGGCCAGTTCGTTGAAGGTCGCCGAAGCCGCCAAGGTCATCGAGAACACCCAGCGCGACCTGAACATCGCGCTGGTCAATGATCTGGCCATCCTGTTCAACAAGTTGGGCATCGACACGCTGGAAGTGCTGCAGGCCGCCGGCACCAAGTGGAACTTTCTGCCGTTCCGTCCGGGCCTGGTGGGCGGCCACTGCATCAGCGTGGATCCGTACTACCTCACGCACAAGGCGCAAGAGGTGGGCCATCATTCGGACGTGATCCTGGCTGGCCGTCGCACCAACGACGGCATGGGCTTCTACATCGCCAACGAAGTGCTGCGCCTGATGGTGCGCAAAGGCATCAACCCGGTGCAAGCTCGCGTGCTGGTGCTGGGACTGGCGTTCAAGGAGAATTGCCCGGATCTGCGCAATACCCGCGTGGTAGACATCGTGCTCGCACTGCGCGGCTACAGCGCCCAGGTCGATATCCACGATCCATGGGTCGACGCCGCCGAAGCGGAGCACGAATACGCCATCGTCCCGCTCGCGCAGCCGCAAGCCGGCAGCTACGATGCGGTGATCGTCGCGGTCGGCCATCGGCAATTTGTCGACATGGGCGCCGATGGCATCCGCGCGTTCGGCAAGGCTGCCTCGGTCATCTACGACGTGAAATGTCTGCTTCCGCGCGAGGCGGTCGACGGTCGCCTCTGAAAGGATTCATGCCATGAAAGTGCTGGTTACCGGTACCGCCGGTTTCATCGGTTCCCACGTCGCGCTGCAACTGCTCGAACGCGGCGACGAGGTCATCGGCTTCGATAGCCTCAACGATTACTACGACGTCAACCTGAAGAAGGCGCGGCTGGCGCGCTTCATGACGCACCCGGGCTATACGCATATCCATGCCGACCTGGCCGATCGCGCAGCGGTGGAAAGCGCGTTCGCCACGCACAGGCCGAGGCGGGTGATCAATCTGGCGGCGCAGGCCGGCGTGCGCTATGCGGCCGAAAATCCGCACATCTACGTGGCCAGCAACGTCACCGGGTTTCTGCATATTCTGGAGGGTTGCCGCCAGCATGATGTGGAGCATCTGGTCTTTGCCTCCACCAGCTCGGTGTATGGCGCCAATACGGCCCTGCCGTTTTCCGAGCATCAATCCACCGAACACCCGCTTACCCTGTACGCCGCCTCCAAGAAGGCCAACGAGCAGATGGCGCACAGTTATGCGCATCTCTATGGCATCCCATGCACCGGGCTGCGCTTCTTCACGGTCTATGGCCCATGGGGGCGCCCGGACATGGCGCTGTTCCTGTTCACCAAGGCGATTCTGGCCGGCCAGCCGATCAAGGTGTTCAACCACGGCAAACACAAGCGCAGCTTTACCTACGTGGATGACATCGCCGAAGGCGTGATTCGCGCGCTGGATACGTTGCCGGAAAAGAACAGCAGTTGGAACGGGAATCTCCCCGATCCGGCGAGCAGCGGCGTTGCGCCTTACCGGCTGTACAACATAGGCAATGCGGAACCGGTGGAATTGTTGCGCTATATCGCAGTGCTGGAGCAGTGCCTCGGGCGCAAGGCACAGATGGAGATGCTGCCTCTGCAGGCCGGCGATGTACCCGATACCGAGGCGGACGTGTCGGAACTGATCCGGGCGGTCGGCTATGCGCCGAAGGTTTCGGTCGACACCGGCGTTGCCAGCTTCGTGAGCTGGTACCGGGAATACTACGGCGTGTAGTGGAGTACGCGACGGGCGGCGCCACTCGACGAACCGGTCCGGACTGGTCAGGCAGGCGGAAAATCCTAAGTGGCGGCGGTTTCATTGACGCAACGACCACGTCATCGACGTTGCAAACGATACCTCCAAGTCCTCCGTGAAGTGCCGTTCGACCAGAGGGCCGTGCCTTGCCCGGCCCGTACAGGGTCCTACCCTTTTTCGCGGACAGCCGGGTCAAACCCCAATGGCTGGGAAGCGCAGCCAGCGCCCGGCCAGCACGGGCAATACCAGCAGATTGAGCGCCGTCGAAGTGAGCAGCCCACCCAGGATGACCGCGGCCATGGAGCCCTCTATTTCATTGCCTGGCGCACCGGCGGTCAGCGCCAACGGCAGCAACCCCAGAGCGGTTACCAGTGCGGTCATCAGAATCGGCACCAGGCGTTCGGTGGCGCCGCGCTGAACGGTCTGCATGTTCCACGGCTTCCCCCTCGACCTCGACCAGGTACCGGTAGTGCGACACCAGCATGATCGAGTTGCGCACGCTGATGCCGAACAAGGTGACAAAACCGACCAGCCCGCCCAGGGACAAGGTGCCTCCCATCAGCAGCGCCACCGCAACGCCGCCGACCAGCGCGAATGGCAGATTGACCAGCACCAGTGCCACCGTGCGCATGCTGCGCAAGGCGAGATACAGCAGCAGAACCACGCCGGCCAGGGCGAGCGCGCCGTGCGCCAGCAATTGTCGGGTCGCCGCCGACTGCGCGGCCGCATCGCCACCGAACACGGGATAGACGCCCGTCGGCCACTTCATCTCGTCTGCCAGCGCGCGCTGCGCCATGCGTGTAAACGCGCCGACGTTGACCCCGGCAGCGCCAGGGGAACTCCCGGGTGGTTTAGTAAGGTAAGGCGTACTCTGATGGTGCGTATTCCGCTCTGACTGAACGCTCATCTGTCGCAGCGTGCGGCGCTGCTTGCGGGACTATTGCTGGTTGGTGCAAAGCCAACTGGAAAGCTCGATCGCATACGGATCCAGCTGGCCGGGGTTGTTGCGACGGGGATAGCACGGGCTGGTCCCCCCGCTCGCCAGGTACTTGGCGATGGTGCTGCGTGACAGCTTCGTACGTCGGGCGATCTCTCGGATCGAGACCTTGTCGCGAAGGTGCCGGCGTCGGATCACCCTCAACAGGGCCACGTCGATCACTCCGGTTACTCCCGCTCGTCATGTAAGCGCAGGGTGGTAGGAGGTGGCTCAAAAATTGAACAAGAACGCCAACCGCAGCTTCGTGGTCCTCGGTCCGGCCAACCTGTACCTGTCCTGGCGCGTAGCCGGTTGGCCGCATGAGGGCCCGCGGAGACCAACAACGCGCCCCCGGGCGCGAAAATGATGACATCCGCGAGCAGAAAATCCTGATCTACTCGTCTGTTCAGCGGCAAAACTGATCGGACGTGAAGGTTGGTTGATTGCGACGGCTTATTCAGCGTTGCCTAAGGTGCTGTACGCCGAAGATCAGCTTTCCCGGCAATCGTCGTGACGAGGTTGCTGCCGATGTTCAGGCATTGGTCTGCGATCGCCGCCACGCCGGTTCGGTGCGACACCACGATCAGGATCGTCTGCGGAAGGCGGCGCTTCAGCGCGTTGAGAACCATAATTTCGGAGGCGGCGTCGAGCGCGCTGGTCGCCTCGTCCAGCAAGGCAAGGAAGGGCTGCCGCAGGACGACCTGGGCGAGTAGAAGCCGCTGCAACTCACCGCCAGAAAGCCGGCTCGAAGAGCTGTGCAGTGCCGTGTCGAGTCCGTATTGCGATCCGGCCAGCCGCTTGTCGAGCCCGACGTCCATCAGCGCGCTCTGCAACATCTCATTCGTGGCTTCGGGCGCGGCCCACAGCAGGCACTCGCGTACTGAATGCTGCCAGGGCCGGACATTCTGGCTGACGTAGGCGCCATGCCGCACAAGCTCACGGTACTCGTCAAAATCGATAGATAGTTCGCCTGCGCGCGCCGCAAAAGTCTCTGGTGTCATCATGCCTGCCAGGACATCGACCAGGCTGCTCTTGCCGATGCCGGAGTCACCGGAAATCAGGGTCAATTCGCCAGGCATCAGAACGAGGCCGTCGACATCGAGACCGTCAGCCGGCGGTATCAGCCGCATCCGCTCGATATGCAGTGCACCGCCAGTGGTCGCCGTGCATGTGGGTGCCACGGATGGCTGAGCCGATTCCAGACCCATGTATCGCTGCCACAGTTCGAATGCCGGGGCAGCCGAACGCAGCTGCTGAAAGCTCTGCCGGGTCGACACCAGATATGGCAGCAGGCGTCCGAGCAACAGGCACACCGCGATGAGCGACGACTGATCGATCCCGTGCCAGCGATGGGCAAGCACAAAGACAGCCGCGATTCCCGCAGCGGCCAGCAGCTCGAGCATCAGCCGTCCGGAGGCCACCAGCTCCAGCTGTCGTCGGTAGCCATGGCACAGCCGGGCGGAAATGGCGGCGTAACTGGCTTTCTCCACGTCCTCTTTCCCGAACGAGCGGACGTGGCGCAGGCGCCGCGGAAAATCCTCGCTGTGCCAGAACAGTCGGGTCATGTCCACGACGTACTGACGACCGACCAGCGACTGCTCGCGACCATAGGCACGCGAGGCCAGCAGTCCCAGGCCCGCGAGCAGAGGGGCCGCCAGCATCAGTGGCGGCGACACCCAGAACGCGAAACCGAGACTGACGGCGGCGGTGACGCCGGCGATCAGCAATTGCTGCAAGGCACTGAAACCCTGAACGATGAGCTCGACGTTGTGGGTGAGGACGTTGGCGATTTCCGCGGACGTCGAATCGGCCAGCGACGTCAGGGGAGCGTCGACCAGGCGCGCATGAACCCGGCGGCGCAGGCTCATGCCGTAACGACCTACCAGGCGTGCTCCCAGGCGCGCCGCCTGCCAACGCAACAAGGCAAAGGCGGCCATCGCGACAGCGAAAATGAGCGCTTGCATTTCGACGCTACGGCCTGGGTCGAACAGCACGCTGCCGAACGGCAGCGTGTGTCCGGGCTGAACCAGCGGCACCAGCAGCACCGCCGCGAGGCTGCCAGCAAGCGCTGCACCCAGCGACAGCACGACATACGCCGCCGTTTCGACCAGCTGGACGCCCGTCAGCGTGCGCACCAGCGAACGCAGCAGGTCGTGTGCACGATCAGATGCTGGCGCTGGCTCGCCCGACATCTTTACGAGTTCGCGCTGGTGGGCGGCAGCATGGGCCGCGACTTCGATAACGCTTCATGGCAATTCAGAACGGTGCTGCTCCCTGGCCGGGTTTCCCATATCGGTAAGTGCGGCCGGCAGGAGAAATGGTTGTGCGCCGCCGGCGCAAGGGACCGGCGGCGACAATCAGCGGTGACGTGGACCCTAGGTCTGGCGTTTGGCCACCGCTCTTCCGGGGATCGAATCCGGAGCGTCCTGCCCGGCTACGGTGTCTTGCCCGCCTGCAGGTGTTGCACGATGGCCAGCGACCTTTTCACATGCTCGTCCGGCCGGAGATGATCCGACTCCGAGGAAAGCGCAGCGACGATCTTGCCGTTGCTGGCGATGACGAAGGTCGTGCGGGGGATAAAGGCATGGTCGATCGCCACACCGCGCACATCGTTCATGCCCGGCTGCGCCGCGACGGCTTTCAGATCATAGGAGAGCGCGATCTTGACGTCGGCATCGGAGGCCACGGGAAACTTGCCGGCGCAGTAGTTCGGGTCCGACGAAAAGGCATTGAGCCGTTCGATACTGTCGGCAGACACGCCAATGATGGTCGCACCTGCCGCATCGAATTTGTCCCGATTGACCGCAAAAGTATGCGCTTCGAGATCGCAACCTCCCGTATAGGCCGAGGGGTAGAAGTACACCACCACGGGCCCTTTCTTGAGCGCATCGGCAAGGGAGAAAGTGAAATCCTTGCCTGCCAGGCTTGCCTCGGCGGTGAATACGGGTGCCGCGACACCCGGTCCCAGTGCGGCAAAAGCCGGTATCGCCGAAGTCAGCGCCACCAGCGCGCTCAGTGCTATCGATCCTGCAAGACGTCTTTTCATTTTTTGTGACCCTCATGAAGGAGCATCGACCCGGCGTGGAACACATCCGTGCGCCGGTCCGCTACCCGTTTGACGTTGAGCTGCCCCGGATTTTCCGGGGATCCTGACACTTGAGAAATGTTAAGCACCTCGACAACGCCATTTGCTCCGACACTCTCAGGTTCTTCGCCGCCGGCAAGCCCGTCGTTACCTGCGCGATGCGGCACAACCCCATGACATAGCACGATCAGCGGCATCGGTCGAGAAGCCGGCGCAGCGCATCGACGGAATCCCGTGGATGACGCCCGCGCCGCAGTTGGTGAACACCAGCCTGCATCAGCCGCTGCTCGAAGCAACGCCAGCCCGGCTGCCCAGCGGCATACGACTGATCGGCCGACAACCGTGCGGCGATTTCGTCAGAAGAGACAGGGCTCAACAGGACATCGGCATCATCGGCTGATTGACTGGAGACGAACACCGCGCCGACCAGCTCCAGCGGAGCCGCCGCGAGCCGGCCATGGCCCTGCCGCAAATCGGCTTCAAACTTCTCGACACCGCTGCGGCGGCGGATGATGGGCGCCTGGCTGATCCAGCGCCAGATTGCACCTTCGTCAATGAAGCACAGCGCATCGGCATGCACATGCAGGTAATTGGCGACGCCGGTGGCGAGCATGCTCTCCGGCTGTACGAAGACCGCGTCTTCGGCAAGAAAGTCCAGTCCTTGCAGCAAGCTGTGCAAGGCAAGCGTCGATTTGCCCGAGCCGCTGGCTCCCAGCAACAGAATACCCCGCCCGTCCCTACCGACGCAGGCGCCATGCAAGGGCACCAGGCCGAGCCCGCGCGTCGCCAAGGTGAATACGGCAAATTCGATGAGTTCGTAGCGCAGATGGTAGGGATGACCGAGCATGTCCTGTGAAGCTACTACCAGGCCGCTGTGCTGCCCCGGCGCCAGCACCACGTAGTTCGATGCGTCCATCACGCCGCAAAGAAGGCCTGCACCGGATTGCACCCGAACCGGGGGCGGCTCGGCGGCGTGCGGTGAAACCTGGCGTGGCAGCAGACGTAGCTCGATGCGGAAATCTGGCGCGCCTGTTGGCAGCTGGTGTGACGGCAGGCCGGCGTAAGCAACCTCGACCAGATCCAATAGCGCTTTGCTGGTGCTTTCGAAGCGGAAGCATCCGCCCAGGATCTGCCTGCATACCGAGAAGCGGCGGCCAGCAAGCCGCTCGCAAAAAGGGTCTGCACCGGCGTCTTTAACGCCGGCGCAGAAACCAGGGCCATCGTCGTCGATCAAAAGTTTCAGCCGTCTGGTTGCCACACGCCGCGCTGCGCCAATACGAATAGGTTGGCCAGTAGGTACCGCTACGGCAGAAAAAGGTTGCATCGGCGCCGTGGGCCATCCCGGCCCGGTTCGCCGGGGATTTGCAGCTCGGCATCGACAGCGAGCTGCAGCGCGACACCGGAATATCTCGCCCGCAGGGCAACCGAAGCCGCTCGCCGGAGCACTCACCTCCAGTCAACGCTGATCGTTGAAGCCGGTGCGCCAACACGACGCCGAAGCGCTGCCGCAGCCCACCCCATGGCTTACGAGACCCTTTGCGATGCTAAAGATTCAGGTCGGCCACTCCTATTTTCTGAGTTACGACCCGAAACAGTGGGAGCGCGGCAAGCCCTATCCGCCGCTGGCCACCATCCAGGTTGCTGCACTCCTGAGGCAGATGGGGCATGAGGTCACACTGTTCGACGCGATGCTTGCCGACGGCGTCGAGGACTATCAACCGTCGCTGCTGGCCGCACGACCGGACGTGGTCGTGTTCTACGAGGACAACTTCAACTACCTGACCAAGATGTGTCTGGGCCGCATGCGCGAAGCGGCTTGCCAGATGATCGCCGAAGCATGCGCCGGCGGCGCGCGCGTGATCGTTGCGGGCTCTGACGCTTCCGACCACCCGGATGCCTTTCTCGCGGCGGGTGCGGATGCCGTACTGATCGGCGAAGGCATTGCGGCCCTGGTCGAATTGATCGGGCGGCTGGAACGGGATCCGGATATCGACGCGCAGGGCTGGGTGTCCGGCATCGCCGGCGTCGCAACGAGGATGAACGGGCAAACGCAACTGACGCGAGTCGGCGTGATGCCGCCGGATCCACGGATGACGGGCCGCCCTGCCTGGGATCTGGTCGACATCGAACGCTATCGGTCGAGGTGGCACGAACGGCATGGCTACTTCAGCCTCAACATGGCGGCGTCGCGAGGCTGCCCGTTCCGCTGCAACTGGTGCGCCAAACCGATCTGGGGCAACCACTACAACCAGCGCCGTGCGGAGGACGTCGCGGCGGAGATGACCTATCTGAAACAGACGTTCAAGCCCGACCACATCTGGCTGGCGGACGACATCTTCGGCTTCCACGTGGACTGGGTGATGGAGTTCGGCGCGCACCTGGGCGCTGCCGACGGACCGATCCCGTTCACCATCCAGACCCGCGCCGACCTGATCAGCGAACGGATGGCCGCCGCCCTGGAACGCGCCGGATGCGCGGAGGCCTGGCTTGGCGCGGAGAGCGGAAGCCAACGTGTGCTGGACGCGATGAACAAGGGCACGAAGGTCGCAAATCTTATCGCCGCCCGCACCCGGCTGGGCGAGCACGGCATTCGCGTAGGCTTCTTCATCCAGCTGGGCTATCTTGGCGAGCAGCTGGCCGATCTGCTGGCGACCCGCGAACTGATCGCGCAGGCCGTTCCGGATGACATCGGCGTCAGCGTTTCGTATCCGCTGCCCGGCACGAAATTCTACGAGCAGGTCAAGACCCAGCTTGGCGCGAAGACGCATTGGCAGGACAGCGGCGATCTGGCCATGATGTTCCGCGGCGCCTACGACTCGGACTTCTACCGACACGTGCGGGATCTGCTTCACGAGCAGGTCACGCTGCAGCAATCGAGAGCCATCGAGCCTCCTGAGCACTACAGCAAGGCCAGCGCGGCGCTCGATGCGCGATGGGATGCGCTGCTCGCCGACGAGCGTGCGCATCGCAGCGAAGACGCCACCGCGTCGGCACCCACGACCACCCAAGCCAATGTCCCGACGGCTCACCATGCTGCCACCGCTCAAAATCGTTAAGGCCGGTTTGCGCCGCACCACCGAAGCGTTGGCCATAGAACTGGCGCTGGCGCGACCTGGAGGGGCGGCACCGGAGTGGAGCGATCTCGAATGGCAGCTGGCATCGGCTGCCGCTGCCGCGCACGGGGTGTCGCCGCTGCTGAGCAGGTTTTCCACTTGGCAGAAACCGGAGTGGAGGCTGTTCCTCGCCAGTCAGCGCGAGCATGTAGAGCACCGCCATCGACGCATTGTGTCGCTGCTGGAGCGCATCGACGCCGGCGCACGTGCCGCCGGGCTGGCCATCGTTCCGCTGAAAGGTTCCGCGTTGCACGCACTGGGACTTTATGCGCCGGGCGACCGTCCGATGGCCGACATCGACCTGCTGGTGCGCGAAGACGATGCCGGGCCGGCGATCAAGCTGCTGCAGGAGCTCGGCTATGTGGAGTCGTTCGCGCAGTGGAAGCATCGGGTCTTCAAACCGGCACAGGGCGCGCCCGTAGCGGGCCTGGGCGAGCACCGCGACACGCCGGTCAATATCGAGTTGCATACCCGCATCCAGGAGCGGCTGCCGGTCTCCACGGTCGACATCACCGAACGGATCTATCCGCGGGAGCCGCGAGCGGGTACGAATGACTACCCGTCCAGCGGCGCTCTGATGAATCACCTGCTGCTGCATACGGCGGGCAACATCTGCAACCGCAGCCTGCGACTGCTGCATCTGCACGACATCTCGTTGCTGGCGGCACGCATGGCCGCGAGCGACTGGGACGCCTTGTGGGGCGAGCATGCGGCCGACTCTCCCTGGTGGGCGCTGCCGCCGCTGCGTCTGGTTGCGCGCTACTACAGGAACGCGGTTCCCGAAGCCGTGTTCGACCGGATCGAGCGCAGCTGCCCTCCCCTGCTGCGGGCGATGTCGCGCCGCCAGACCCTGACCCAGCTCTCATGTTCCGAATTGTGGCTTCATGCACTCTCCGGCATCGAATGGTCCCGCTCCGTCGCCGAAGCCGGGCGCTACGTCAGGAATCGTGTCCGGCCGCCGAGAGAAGCCATCAAGGAACGCGCCGACATGGTGCGAACACAGCTGTGGCTGCAGGGACAAAGCTGGGTCAGGCAGAATCAGGGCCGACGCATCCTGACCTTGCTCACCCAACCGGTACCGCGGATGGACACCATGTACGTGGTGCGCGCGGCATTGGAAGTTCCGGCTTCCCCGGCTTAGCGCGTTTCCGCATGGCTCGGCACGCATATGGAGAGCGATCGGCGATGGGCGCGCAGCACACATGCATTGCCGCCGAGGATTCGTCGCCGTCAGCTATCCGGCTGCGGTGTCCTCGGTGTGGAACCGGCATGGATGCCTGGGATTGCTCCGCATGCAAGTTCCGCATCGTGATCTACAACGGTGTCGCGCAAGCGCTGCCACCGGAGTCGATCGCACACCACGCCCGCTTCATGGAAGATTACGAGCGGATAAGAGAGTCGGAGGGCCGCGGCAGTGAAAGCGAAGACTTCTATCTCGGTCTTCCTTACCGGGATACATCCGGAAGGCACCGCGAGCAGTGGCGAATGAGGGCCCGCAGCTACGACTACCTGGTTCGGCATCTGCTGGATGGCACCGATCGCGGCGACAGGATTCTGGACCTCGGTGCGGGCAATGGCTGGATGAGCTTTCGCCTGGCGCTGGCCGGGTACCGACCTTGTGCGGTGGACCTGCTCGCCAACGATCGCGACGGACTGGGGGCCGCACGGCATTATCAGACGCGGTTGCCGAAACTCTTTCCGCGTTTCCAGGCCGAGATTCGCCGTCTTCCCTTCGCGGACGGACAGTTCGACGCGGCCGTGTTCAATGCTTCCTTTCACTACGTCGAAGACTACGAGGCAAGCCTGCGCGAAACGATGCGCTGTGTGAGAACGGGCGGCCTGGTGATCATCAGCGATACGCCGTGGTACGCGCGGGAGGAAAGCGGAGAGCAGATGCTCGCCGAGCGTCGCACGGCTTTTCAGCGAACTCATGGCACAGCTGCCGATTCCATCGCCACTCTTGGATACCTTACCGACGAGCGTCTGCGCAGGATGGAAGACGCGCTATCGATCCATTGGGACGTGCATCGTCCGTGGTATGGCCTGAAATGGGCGGTGCGCCCTCTTGTGGCGAAATTACGTGGCCGGCGAGAGCCTTCGAAGTTTCGACTGTACGTCGCTCGCAAAGGCGCGTGATCGCGGTGGAGGCAGCGAAATGAAGCGTGCCTTTACCTGATCAGCATCTTCAGATGGATACTGGAAAATTGTGCAGTTGAGTAATGACCCGGCACCGGGGATTCGGTGGCAGAACATCAGACAGCGAGCCTGTCAGCAAGGCGGTCGACGACGTGCATACCGGAGAGCAGTACCACAACTTCATCCTGGCCTCGCCACGGGACCGGGTGGTGCGCGACAGGTTTCAGAAGATGGCGCTGGATCTCTTGCCCGAGGGAGCAGACGTGCTCGATTTTGGCGCTGGAACCGGCATCGATGCAAAGGCCTATGCCGCTAGCGGACACCCGACTTTCGTGTATGAACCTGCGGAAGCGATGCACGAGTATCTGGTGCAGTACTGCCGCGACGAAATCGCCCGCGGAACCGTGATCGCGGCTGCGCCGCCGCTCACCTGCAAGGTGCAGGCAGTCACGGCGAACTTTGCGGTCCTGAATCATTTCGCGGATCACGCATTGCTGTTTGAAGAATTGTCGCGCGTGGTCCAGCAGGGCGGTTTTGTCCTGGCCAGCATGCTCAATCCTTATTACCTCGGCGATGCGCGCTACGGCTGGTGGCGGGCGAACGTCATGAATCTTGTGCGCCGTGGTCATTACGCCATCGCCAGCGAAAGCAGCATCCATCGTTTTGCGCCACGTGTCATGGCGCGGGCGGCAGCACCGTATTTCCGGCTGGAACGCCTCATTCCGCGCGGATTCGGATGGGCTACCGATCTCTACATGTTTTTGCTATTTCGGCGGATCTGAGATGTGGAAGAATTTGATGAGGCCGTACGTGCGTCCACTGCCGCAATGGTCCACGGTTGCCGTCGCTCCCCCGCAGCAGGTGGTCACTGCCACCTTGCATTGGGATGGCAAATCGGAAGATGTCACGGAGGATCACACCGTGGCTTCGCTCGTGCCACTCGTGATCGCGACCAGTCTCGATGCTGGCCAACATCCTGTACTCGAGTATCGCGATAGTGCTACGGGAAGGCTTCTCGGCGTTTTGCGTCTGGTAAAGACGGCGTCCATCGCCACCGAAAAGACATCGCTCACTCTCTACCACGTCGCAGCGGGAGAACACCGCTGTCTCGGCTGGCCGCTGCGTCCGTGGAACGCGTGGCTTCAGAACCGCCTCATGCTGAAAAATCGCTCGCCGCACCACTTCGCTCCGGAGCCTGGGGCGGTACAGCAGCTCATGATCGCCTATCTATGTCCGCGACCGGTCGTCCTGGTCTGCGTCGACACGCCAGGCCACCGAAATATCTTTCCGATGGATTTGATCGGCCCGCTGGAGCGGAGCGGACTTTTTTCGCTGGCGCTGCGCAACACCAATGTTTCCGTGCCCGTCATGCGCGAAGTGCGCCGGGTGGCCCTGTCCGGCATCCCCGCAGCAATGAAGGCGGTCGTCTACAAGCTCGCCGAGCATCACAAGCAGCCGCTCCCGGACTGGAATGTGCTTCCGTTTTCTGTTCGACCATCGCGAGAATTCGGTATTCCCGCCGTTGCCGCGGCGCTGCGCATTCAGGAGTTGGCCATCGTGCATAGCCGGGAGGTCGGCTCGCACACGTTGTTCCTCGGCCGCATCGTTTCCGACGAAAATTTGGCGGAAGGCGCCCAGCTGCATCACACGGCAGGTTTTCATCAAGCTTATCGACGCCGGGATGGCACGCCGTTTGCCGAGATCTAGCCCGCGCAGGGCGCGAGGAGTGATGGCGAATCTCGACTGATCGGCGGACAGCCTCGATGATCTGCCCACCATTCACCTGTGCCTGTGGGCTGCGGCCGGCACCGCTTCTTCAAATACTGTCCGCTCTCCATCTGCCACGCCCTGCACGCGTGTGGGCAGTCCGGTACCGCGCCGCAGCCTCCCGCGCAAATGCAGCAACGGGCGCTCGATCAGGAACCAGGATGACAGCGCCGCGAGAAAAACCAGCATGAGGTTCTGCGGAAAAGCATTTGTCCATGCATCGGATCGGTGATCGAAGAAAAGCAATTGCCATAGATGGAGCGAGTAGCTCAGCACGCCGTGAAATACCACGGGTTTCCAGTTCAGGAAGCGTCCGGCCAATGACCCGCATGCCGCGTGCTCGCCTCGATCAGCAACGCGATGCGCACGTTCATCACGGGTGGCCCCAGCAGTATCGCCACGGGTTGGCTACCGATGCGATTGACCAGCAACACCAGAGGTAGCGCCAGCGCCAGCCAGGGACTGGCGGTCAGGCGCAGGTACCACACCCGGGTCAGCAGCCATGGTCGCGGCAGAGCCAGGGCACAACCGGTGGCCAGGTAATCGAACATGGCAGGAAAGCTTGTCAGCATGCCATTGAGCGAATGGGGATTGACATGGAAAATCCATTCGAGGATAGCCACGCGCACCAACGGCCCCATGAAGATCACCGCGACGGCGACGATCAAGGCGCGACGTCCACGCAAGACCAGGAGCGTCAGCGGCCACAGCAGATAGAACTGCTCCTCGACCGACAACGACCAAAGATGCCCTATCTGCATTGCGCGATCCGGCTAGAAATTGGCCGTGTAGGTAAGGGCGAAAGCAAAACCCCGGCCCGTCAGATGTACTACACCCGACATCGCCCCGATGGCCATAACCGGAATGAATGCGTAGAACGCAGGGAAGATGCGCACTATCCGACGCAGGTAGAACCGTTTCAGCGAGATTGCTCCGTCATCTCGCGCCCGCTCATCAGCAGCGAGGTGATCAGGAACCCGGAGATCACGAAGAACACCAGCACGCCGGGATGGGCGACATCGCCGCACCAGCGGCCGTATCCCCCTACAGAAACAGGGTAGTGCCGCGTGCCACTGAGGTGACCGTAGGTCACCATCAGAATCGATATGGCCCGGAGTCCGTCCAGTGATGGAACGCGCTCACCCGTCGGGTTCGACATGCTTGCTATCCCGCGCCGCGAAAGGAAAACGCTATGGGTACAAAGCCTGAAACGCCTGAACGGTGTAATCGGCATCCTCCAGAATCGCGCGACGCTGCGCTTCCCTGGCCAGCCGTAGCCGCAGTCTTTCATTGGCGAGCACTTCGAGAATGGCATTCGCCAATTCATCCCAGCCCCCGACCGGCACGGCCAGGGCCGCCGAAGGCGACCACTCCACGAAATGCCCGACCGCCGTACCGACCGCAGGCACGCCTGCGACCGCGGCTTCCAGCAGGACCAGCGGGCCGGTCTCGTGCAACGAAGACATCACCAGCAGATCGGCCGACTCCATGATCGGGCGCAATTCGCGCTGCGTCTTGAATCCATGAAACCGCACATGGCGTTCCAGTCCAAGCTGGCAAGCCAGTCGCTGCATCTCGCCTTGCAGCGTATCCACGCCGACGATGTCCATCTCGAATTCCAGTCCCGTGTCGACCAGGGCTGCCAGCGCCCGCAGCAGCGTTGGCTGATCCTTCACCCGATTGAGGCTGGCGACGTGGATCAATCGCGCCCGCTTCGCGCTGCGCTCGCGCGGCGCGAGTGACGGCCATGCCCGAAGGTCGACGCCGAGCGGCACACGCTGCGCCTTGAGGCCGAGCGCATGCAGCGAATCGATGATCGGTGCACTGGCTGCCGTGATGACATCGGCGCCGCGCAGTACCCACGCCTCGCGCAGCCGCCCCTTCCATTTCCTCCCTCCGCCGTAGCCGATCTCGTGCAACGCAACGAGTTCGCCACCGGCGACATGCACCAGGCTCGGCAGCCGCAGCAGCTTTGCCGCGGCGACGGCGACCAGGCTGCAGGAACCGGAGAAGATGGCATGGAGCAGATCGAACGGTGCGCGGCGATGCTCGGCGCGAATCGCTGAGATCGCACGCAGCCGGGTCCAACTGTTGCCGATGTTGTGCACCGTGGCGCCGACGAGCTCCCAGCGACCCGCGACTGCTTCCTGATGTAGCGCGAAGACATGCACTTCGTGCGCGCGTGCTAACCGCTCGATCAGGGCCAACAGTACCGGAATCACACGGAACTCGCCGGTGCGGTCCACCCCGCCTGGAACCACCAGCGCGAGCTTCACGATGCCATCCGTCGCCGGTCGTCGTGGACCTGCGCATACGCGTCAGCCCACTGGCGGCCCACGGCCGCGAACGACAGCTTGTCATCGAAATGCGCACGCACCCGCGTCGACGACAGCCGGCTGGCCGCGGCATCGACCAGCGCCTCGGCCAGCCGGTCCGGGTCGCCGCACGGCCACAGGCGGCCGACACGGCTGTCGCCGATCAGCGCGCGGAAGGATGGGATATCCGTGACCACCGGCGTTACGCCGCAAGCCAGCGCCTCCAGCACCACGTAGCCGCAGCTTTCGGCGACGCTGCCCGAGACGAACAGATCCGCGGCGCGCATCAATGTCTCGACGTGCGCGTGCGTAATTTTGCCCAGCAGGTGCACGCGCCCGGCGAGCTGCGGATCGTGCGCGATGCGAGCTTGCACCTCGTCGAGCAGGGGCGCGCTGCCGAAGGCACACCACAGCTGCATGCCGGGCAGCCGCAGCGCCGCTCGCGCCACGCCGTCGAGCACGGTCAGCGGATCTTTGCCGGGGCTGAGATGTCCTACCCACAGTACGCAGGGATCTCCACGAAGACCCGACTCCGCGCGGGCATCCGCGCGACTGCCCGCGGTGAAACGACTGCTGGATTCGGGAATCGCGAAGAGCCGCGCTTGCGGCCCGAACAAACCCGCATGGGTGAACGGTCGCGCCAGCTCAGGTGCGGTGAAGGCGACGCCGGAAATGGCCGTGTACCAACGCCGCCACTGTGGCCGTCGCCACCGGCGCGGCGGCCTATCGGCATGGTCCTGGGCAAGGATGGGCAACTGCGGCAGGCATTGCGACACCGCGAAGGCATCTTCGGCAAAGCCCAGGCCGTGCGCATGCAGCACGTCGGCCTTGATGTCGGCGAGCAGCCCGGCGAAACGGCGGCCCCGGTTTTTAGCCACTTCCGATCCTCTGATATCGATGAAGTGGTAGTCGATGCCGTTGCGCGTGATCAGGTCTTCGCGCGCCGCCGCCTGAATCACCGAAATCCGGGTTCCGGAACTGGCTGCCACCTCGGCGATGTCCACCAGCGAATGCCATTGCTCGAGGATCTCGGTGTGCGTGCGGCCCTCCGGCACGGGCAGGAAGTTGATCTGCGCGGCGTGCAGGGCCGTCATCGCTACGCCCCCGTGATTTGCGGCGTGCGCAGCCGCACGAAATGATTCGCGAGGTTGAGTTCCCAGGGACGGTCATAACGACGATGGCGATATCGCCACGACGCCATCGCGCTCAGGCTGCGCTTGGCCCAGCGGGGCGAGCGCATGTCCTGCACCGTGGGATAGCGGCAGCGCAGTACGGTGACGAAGTCGTAGATGCGCTGGCGCAGCCTGTCCGTGAGCCAGGGAGCATCGGCATGACAGGCATAGTCCACCCAGCGACGCTGCGTCCACTCGTCCGGCGTGGAGGGAAAGACCACCGGATTGCCATGGATGTCGAGCAATGGCGCGGAAGGATGCTTGCCGCGGTCCTTTTCGTGCTTGCTGCCCTCCGGCAGCGGCGTGTAGATGTAGGTGATGATTTCCGATGCCGGGTTGATACGCTTCAGTTCACGGATGAACTCGAACGTCAGCTCGGTTTCCTCTTCGGTATTCACGGGCGGCGCGAGCATGAAGGAGAACTCGGGAATGACGCCATGGCGCTGGCACAGCTCGGCCACCGCCAGTGTCTGGTCCGGACGCGTGCCCTTGCGGATTTCCTTGAGCATCGCGCCGCTTGGCGATTCGGCGCCTATATAAGCCATCCGCAGCTTGCTTTTCCGCACCAGCTCCCAGGTGCTTTCGGAAAGCTTGAGCAGCGCATCGGCGCGCGCGAAGCACCACCAGGGCATTTCGAGCCTGGCCATGATCTCGAGCATCGGGATCATGTCCTGTTCGCGATCGAAGAAGTTGTGATCGTAGAAAAGGATGGAATCGGCACCCAGTTCGTACTTGAGATAGCCCAGCTCGCGCTCCAGGCGTTCGGTCGGCGGCAGCGATGTCGCTCCGCCGAACATGGCCGCCACGCCGCAGAACGTGCAGCGGAAACGGCATCCGATCGATGCCTGGTGCACGGCAGTACGGCGCCCGAGAAAGGTGCTCGTCAGGTACTTGTCCGGATCGCCCAATTTTTCATAAGGCAGCACCAGCGCGGGATCGCCGCGCTGGAAGATGCGACTGGGGTTGTGCACGATCTCGCCATCGCGACGCCAGGACAAGCCTCCGATCCTGGCCAGCGCGTCGTGATCGCCGCCACGGCCCAGCACCGAGATCAGTTCGACCAGGCTTTCCTCGCCCTGCCCCCGCACCGCGTAGTCCACATAGGGCGCGGCCAGCGTGGTATCGGTATAGAGCGTGGGGAAGTAACCGCCCCAGATGATCGGCATCGACGGATGACGCTCGCGAATCGCCTTGGACACGGCAATCGCCGGTGCCACCTGCGGACCGCCCATGATGCCGATGCCGACGGCGTCGTAGTGCTGCTTCCCTGCGGCTGCCAGGGTCGCGGCCACGAGATCCCGATCGATGTTGCCGTCCACGATGTGGCTGTCCCCGAAGCGATCGAGCGCCGCAGCCAGGTTCAGCAGCGACAGCGGAAAGCGCGGACGCGTGGTAACGGTCGGATTGACCAGCAGCGTATTGGGACGGTGAGTCATGGGATGTCTTAATGTAGGCATGGATCAGGCCAGGCGCCGCAGCTGAAACACCAGCGCGACGGGAACCTCCAGCGCCGTGCGGTCGAAGTGCGCGCTGTCGGGAATGCCGGCCGGATCCAGCATCGGCTCCAGCACCTGCTCGATGCGTAGCCCGAGCGCCTGGCAGGCCGCGTGCCAGTGGCTGTAGAGGTGCTGCGTATGCCGCACGGCGTAATGCCGGTCGCCGGATTTGAAATCGCGCACCCAACCCAGCGCATGCCCGATCGGATGCACGTCGCTGCACAGCAATGTGCCGCCGGGCCGGGTCACCCGGCGCAGTTCGGCCAGCGATGGTTCCAGGTTCTCGAGATGCCCGATGACCAGACCGCAGATCGTCAGATTCGCCCGCCCATCCGGCACTGGCAGCGCCGTCAGGCTGCCCTGTACCAGGTCGACTTCGGCACCGGATTGGAACGTGACCAGCTCGGCGCCGGCACGCTCCAGCATCTGTGGCGAAATATCCACGCCGATGACGCGCGCCGCGCCGCGGCGCAGCGCGTGCAACATGTAGCGTCCGCTGCCGCAGCCGGCGTCGAGCACCGCCTGCCCCTGCAGCCGGGAGGGCATCAGCTCCAGCATGGCGCGCTCCTCGGCCTGCATGACCGGATTGTGGGCATGCGCCGGATAACTGGATGCCCACAATGCGTAAGCCTCTGCGGGCATGAGAATCGGCGGGCGCGACATCACTGGCACCGGGCCGCCACGACGACGTCGCGTTCATTCAAATCGGCGGCCAGTTCGAGTCCGGGCTCGAGCGCGACCAGCGCCGGGTCGGCCAGCGGCCTGGCCAACAGTTTCGGTTTGCCGTCCAGGGTTACCGGCACCGCTTCCATGCCGGCGACCGCGAACCATTCGGCGAAATCCGGATCGGCAATGCGGGGAACGCCATTGCGCGCCACGGCACGGATCTGGCTGCGTTCGATGCCCACCAGGCCGCACCTCTCGTCGCCGCCACGGTCCTCGACAATCACCACATCCGCCGGTGCCCCCGCCGCAAGGCTGCCGCCCGCGGGCAGACGCAGAATGCGCGCGGCCTGGGTCGTGACCAGCCCCAGCAGCTGCCTGGGATTGAGCTCGCGGCGAGCGGCGATGCCGCGCATTTCCTCGAGCAGGTCGCGCGCGCCGCTGAGCCGCGAATCGCTGCCCAGCGCAAGCCGTCCGGCCGCGCAAAGGCGACGCGGATCCAGCGACTTCCCGAGCAAGGCGTGGTTGCTGCCAGGACACCAGACCACCGCTGCGCCACTGGCGATCACCCGATCGATGTCCTGCTCACGCAGGCCTACGCCATGGACCAGGACACTGTTCGCGGCCAGGCATCCCAGCTGCTCGAGCTGGGCCAACTCCGACTGCGCCGTCGCATCGGTACCCTCCGCCAGATGGATCAGCCAGGGCCGGTCGGCGGGCGTGGCGGCAAAGCTTTGCTGGACCGGTGGCCCGTAACCAGGCCAGCCCAGCGCATAGCTCCAGCCGTAATCGCGCAGTAACGCGACCGGAAAATTCGTCGCGTCCAGCGCCGGATGCCAGGGATCGTGGTGCACCACGCAAGTGGTGCCGGCAAGCAGATTCTTCAGGGCTCCGTGCTGCAGCCGCAACGCCTTCGGCACCTGCAGCGCGGCGATGACGGCGGGCTTCTCGAAATGCGCCTGAAACGCCGCAATCCAGGCGTAGCTGTTGGGAAAGGGCGCAGCGGCTTTCAGCGGCGGAACGGTGTTGACGTGCAGATGCTCGTGCGCGTTGATCATGCCGGGAAAGATCAGATGGTCGCGCAGATCGACCCGGTACGCCCGCGCGGCCAGCGACGAGCCTATCCGCCCTGCCCGGATCGGCAGCGGTACGCGCGAGCTGGCTTCCGTAGTGACCGAGACCGCACGGCACAAGCTGACGTCCATCGCTGCCTGGAGAATGTCCATGAGCTCAGCGCCGCCGCATCACGATCAGGAAGTGGTCGCCCATGTCGCGCAATAGCGGCATGGCGCCCAGGCGGTCGTCGAGCCGGCCCAGCCGCTCGCACCAGCGGCGGCGACGGCGGTAGTAGTCCACCAGGTAAGGTGGCGGCATGAACAGGCTCAGCGCCCGATAGCTCTGCAGCGAAAAGTGTTCCGCGAAGGCACGGTAGAACTCGCGCGGCAGGTAGTAATGAGTCCAGATCGTATGATGGTTCATCCCTACTGCGGTCGCACCTCGTGCGGCGCGCACGCCGGCCCGCCTGAAGCGGCCGCGCAGCGCGTAGTGCCCCAGCTCCCACGGACAGATCCGTCCCATCACCGAAAAAACCAGCGTGCCGCCGGAGCGGAGCAGGCGCGCGCACTCTGCCGAGACGGCGCGAAGATCCGGCGCACAGTTCAGCGGGCCGAAATTCGAGTAGATGCCATCGAACTCGTCTTGGAGCCGGTCGAGCTGCTGCACGCCAAGGTGCGCCGCCGTTGCGCGGGATTGCAGGCCCGCAGCGGCGATGCGCGCCCGCGTACGCTCGACCATCTTCGGCGACCAATCGGTCGCGACGACATGGAAGCCGCGCTGCGCGAACTCGATCGCATCGATGCCGGTGCCGCATCCCAGGTCGAGCAGACGGGCTCCTGCCGGTACCTCGCTGTGCACGGCGTCCCACATGGTCAGCCGCATGCGCTGGATCAGCTCGTTGTTGCCTCGAGGCCCGTCGTAGTCGGCGGCGACGCTGTCGAAGGCACGCTGTGTTTCCAGCAGTTGCGCATCGTCCAGGGACGCACCTGGCGGGTGCCGACAAACGCCTGCGGCGGACCCCGCCTGGCGCACGATTTCGAGCTTGGGTTGCCCACTCATCTTGATCGAACTCCGCTCCACCGTGATGCGGCCATCCATTCACCACGACGCCGTCCGGCCAACCGCCGGCCGGTCTGCAGCGCCAGTCCCGGCAATTTCATTCGCCTGACCAGTGAGTGCCCGCATGGGCCGTTTTGGTTGAATCGGGCAGGCTGGAACAAGGCTGGCGAGTGGACGTCTCGGCCTTCGCATCGTCATGAACTCGGCACCCTGCTCCCCTCTTGGCGAAAGCGAAGCATTTCTATGCGGGTCGTCGCCTGGCGCCTCGTGCGATGGTTGCGGATGCGCCCAGGAAAATCCCCAGCAGGAGTCCGATTCCCCAGGTCAGCTCGGGATTCGGAAACGCCTGCCTGTCGGGAACATAGACCGGCCACATCATCGACGTTTCATACGTGTAAGTAGGACTGAGGCGCTCGATGAGATCGGTCCTCACCTGCAGCAAGCCGCGGATCTCTTCGTTCTTGTTGGCCAGCAGCAGACTGGCGAGGACCGGGTTCTGGACGTCCTTGCTGGCCGCATCACTCTTGCTCCTCGGCGTGACCGCCTGTTGATAGCGGGCGCGATCGGCTTCGGCTGTCTGCAGGTCGGCCTCGATCTGGGCCAGGCGTGCGCGCGCCGACTTCAGCGGCATCTCTTCGAGATGCTGGTGGACCAGGCGCAACTGGTCGACCGTCGCCGTGGCGAGCTCGCTGGCCTGCTGCCGGGAATAGGCCCGTACCGTCAACCGGATCAGGGGACCGGCGTAGGGCATCGGCTCCAGTTTCAGACTCTTGCGATAGAGCTGGGCCACGGAGGAATCGCGCGCGTAGCCGGCGCTTTTCAGTATCTCGTTTTCGAATGGCACCAGCTGCAGCCGCTCGAGCACACGCTGCAGCGGCTCGACCTTCGGATCCTGCCCCGACACCACCTGCCCGACCTGCCCGATCTGGATCCAGGCGGTTGCCTCCCACTGCCGCTTCACCAGGTGGGCGAAGGCGTACGTGCAGGCCAGGGTCGCGAACAGCGCGGCCACAAACCACATCCACCCGCGGGAGAATATCCGCCAGAGATCGATCAGATAGATTTCATCTTGTTCCATGGTTATGTACTCACTGGAAGGATTGTGGAGACATGGTTTGCGCGGTCGTTGCGTGGGCATCTCCCTGCCCATCGCCTATCGGTTCCCGCAACCTCCTGTTCGGCAGGCATGCCGCGAAGACCTGCATGAAAAGACACAGGCCGATAAAGCCGAAGTTCGTCCATGTGAAGGCCTGCGGCGCGAAGGGTGACATCACGCAGACATAGGAAATACGCAGAAAAATCAGTAAGGAAAACAGCGGAACCGTCGGGCGCAGGCGCTGCACGCTCCACAGCAGCATGCCGTACAGCACGAATACCGAGCACACCGCGCCAAAAGGACCGAGCGCCATCAAGAAGGGAAAGAATTCCGTACCCACGTTGATGTTCGGCGCATCCAGCGGGATATCCGTCCCGGCCGTCACCACGGATCCGGCCAGGGGGACCACCTGATTGATGAGGAAGCTGGCGTTGAAGTAGTGCTTGGCCAGGATGGCGCTGAAGTTGTAAGGACCGGCGCTGCCGTAGAGAAGCAGCCATTTGATGCCTTGCGGAGCGGCGTGGTACATCGCGCTGAAAGGCAGCGCGACATGATCCAGCGGTCCGGACCGCAGCATGCCGAGTACCGAAAAAATAGTGAGGCCCGCAAGCGCCAGGAAACTGACGGCTTTCCATGGCAGCGGCTTTGCCTCGTCCCTGCGCAACATGATCACCAGCGCAAACGAAAACACGGTGGCGAACACCCTGTTCCGGTCGATCACCAGGATGGGAAACAGGAAACCTACGGCGATGAGCATATGGCGCAGCCACTTGCTCCTGGCGCAGAGAAGCCCGATCGGCGGAAGCACCCAGCACATGTCCGAGACGTGCCGGATATGTTCGTGGCCGCCCTCCATCGTGGCGTACGACGATGGTTTGCCCAGCAGCGGAATGGGAAACAGCGCCAGATCGAGCAGGCAGAAAAGAACGATCAGGCCGGCGAAGGCCAGCGCGACAAACGCATCGCGGGTGCCCGCATAGTGACGCGAGCGGAATCGCACGGGCTGCGGAATCCCGACACCTGCCTGCACGTCGAACAACATGATGGCCGCGGCCACCACGGCCAGCAACAGCAGGCCTTGCAGGTAATCGGCGGAGAGATCGTAGGTGAGCAGGGTAAGCCCGCAGGCAAGCAGGATCGGCAGCCCGAGATAGGTCGAGGGAAGACACAGCAAGCGCTTCATGTCGCCTCCGCGCCGTGGTTGGTGGACGGAAACCTGACCTTCGACAGGATCGTCAGCGACAGATACGCCAGCATGTGCACTGCCAGCGCCCCCCACTGTCTCTGCAGGAACGAAATCTTGGCACCGATGTAACGCGACTGCGCCCTGAGCAGGGTTCTGTAGGGCTCGTCGAACAGACACGCCCGGCGCATCGCAACCTGTCTCGACTCGACCAGGTTGATCACCCGTGTCGCCGCGTGCCGCGTCTTGCTGAGATTGGCGCTGTGAATGCGGTAGGCGCAGACACTGACGTCGACGAAGCCAAGCGCATCACGAGCTGCCAGGCGAAGAAAGAGATCCCAGTCTTCGATGCGCAGGCCTTCGCTCCAACGGTCTACGGTGTCGAGCGCGCTCCTTCTCATCAAGGCGACCGGCCCGCCGATGGCCCACTGGCTGATGACGGCACGGCGTATGCCGTCATCCGACCTATAGAGGCGCTTGTCGGCGCCGTGAAGACCGCGCATGCCGCTGTCATGGATTTTGTTCCCGTCCTGATCGACGACGATCGAATCTCCGATCACCGCCCCCTTGTCCGGATGCGCGAGCAGGTAGCGGATCTGGGCATCGAGCCCTCCGGGCAACAGGTAGTCATCGCTGGCGCCGGGGCGCAGAAACTCTCCGCTCGCTCGCGCCACCAGTTCGTTCAAGGTCGCCGCGATGCCCCTGTTGTCCCGGCGCACATACTCGATCGGCAGATCCATGCAATGCGTCGCTACCCAATCGGCGATCCGTTCGCCGGTTTTGTCGGTCGATCCATCGTCGATGATGATGAGCTCCTTGGCTGGATAAGGATCTTCCAGCACACTATCCAGACAGCGCTGCACGAAACGCTCGTGGTTGAACGCGGGTATGAGCACGGAGACCAGCGGCATGGCCGCCGTGTCTTTCGATACGTCAGAGGCCGACATCACAGCCCTCCCAGGTAGCGTCGTACGACCAGCACGTTGAACGCGAGATAGAAGAGGTAGTTGATCGTGAACGCGTACATCGCGCCGACCAGACCGAATTGAGCGGTAAGCACATAGACCAGCGCCAGATAGCTCGCCGCAAACACGAACTCGGATATCACGAACAGCCGCGTCATGGCCTTGGCCAGCATGACGTAGGAGAGAATGAAGGATGCGATCTTGACGACATCGCCCAGCAACTGCGGCCCGTACAATGCATTGGCGGATGCGAAGTCCGCGCTGAACAGCAAGCGCGTCACCCAGCTCCTCATGACATAGACCACGGCCGCCAGCGCGACGACCGCAGGCAGCAGGTAGCGGTAGGCATGGCGCAGCTCGAGCACCAGGGGTGCGCGCTCGTGCGTCGACGCCAGCTTGGGCAGGTAGTAGATATTGATGGCCGTGGTGAGGAACAACAGATAGGCGTCCGACACCTTGCTCACGGCCTGCCAGTAGCCGACCTGCTCCCAGCCGAACCGCACAGCGAGATGGTCGCGTACCGCGATGTTGATCAACGGCGGCAGCAACGCGGAGCTGAGCGTCATCACCGAAAAGGCCGCGAGCCGCCGAGTCATTTCGCGGTCGAAATGCATCCGCAGCATGCTGGACTGGAAGTAGGGGCTTCGCCGCCAGGCGGGCAATCCGACGGCAAGGCACAGCACCTGGCCTGTGACCAATGCCAGCAGCGCGCCATACAGATGCAGCCAGCGCGACAGCCAGACCACCAGCACGATGCTGAGAGCCGATCCCACCACCTGGATGAAAGCCAGCCGGCGTACGTCCATGAAACCGTTGATCACGGCAAGCATGTAGTTGACCAGTGCGATGCCGAGCTGGGCCACTGCTAGCACGCGGATCAGGCTTGCATACCCCGGATCGCCCAGCAGCCAGAGCGCGATCTGCCGGCTGAACAGCAGCGTGACGCCGCCCATCAGGCAGGATGCACACAGCGCGTACCAGAGCGCAGCGGCCAGCAGGCGCGACAATTTCTGCGTGTCGTGGCGGTATTCGGCGACGTACTTGACGATGCCGGCGCTGATGCCGCCGTCGGCCAGCACGGCCAGCAGCGACATGAGGCTCATGAACTGGCCCAGCTTGCCCACACCCACGGGTCCGGCCAGCCAGGCCACCAGCTTGATCACTACCAGACCCGCGAGCAGCCGCGCGGCGGTAGCGAGGGTCGTGTAGAAGCCCGTGCGTACGATGTTCATGGCGGGCACTCGAACGACTGGCAGGCTTCGATCACCCTGTCCGCGGCGTCCTCGCTCATGGTCGGTCCCATTGGAAGACTCAGCACCTCGTCATGCAGCCGTTCCGTCAGCGGCAGATATGCGTTCCGCAAGGCGACATAAGCCGGTTGCCGGTGCGGCGGCACCGGATAATGCACCTGGGCCTGGATGCCATGCGCCAGCAGATGCCGCTGCAAGGCATCGCGATGAGCGCAGCGAACCACGAAAAGATGCCAGACGTGCTGTTCTTCTCGCGCCACCGCCGGCAACTGGATGCGCGCATGGCGGATGCCCTCGCGATAGCGGCGCGCCAACCGGCGGCGCCACGCGATGTCCTCGTCGAGGTGCTTCAGCTTTACCCGCAGCATGGCGGCCTGCATCTCGTCGAGCCGCGAATTGAGCCCCTGGAACAGGTGGCGATACTTCACATCGGAACCGTAATTGCGCAGGGCTGCGATCCGCTGCGCCAGCACGGCGTCGCCGGTCACCACCGCGCCGCCATCGCCCAGTGCGCCAAGATTCTTGGTGGGAAAAAAACTGAAGGCCGCCGCATCGCCAAACGCGCCAGCCTTGCGTCCACCACTGATCGCCCCATGCGCCTGCGCCGCGTCTTCGATCAGCAGCAATTTGTGCCGTCGGGCCAAGGCTGTCAAAGCCGACGTGTCGGCTAACTGGCCATACAGATGCACCGCCATGATGGCGCGTGTGCGTGGTCCGATGGCAGCCTCCACGCCAGCCGGGTCCAGGTTGAAAGTCACCGGATCGGGCTCCACGGGAACCGCCGCGAGCCGGTTTTCGGTAATGGCGAGAAAGCTGGCGATGAAGGTATTGCCCGGCACGATGACCTCGTCGCCTTCTTCCAGGACACCGAGCTCCTTGTAGCCGCGCAGGATCAGCGAAAGTGCATCGAGCCCGTTTCCCACCCCCACGGCGTGACTCGCGCCGCAATACGCGGCGAACTCGCGCTCGAAGGCAGCGACTTCATCGCCAAGCACATACCAGCCTGAATCGATCACTCGCGCCGCGGCGGCTTTCAGCTCGTCGGCGTATCGCGCGTTGACATCCCTGAGGCTGAGGAACGGGATGTCCGTCAGAGCGGCCTCCATCGGAACGAGCTTCATCGGGTCGACTTTCATCACAGCGGCCACTCGTAGAAATCGTGCACGACGGCGCGCGCGCCGAAATATTCCTTCTGCGCGATCAGGCCGCCGTTGAGCACCCGCCCTTCCTGTTCGGTCGAAATGCCGAAGCTGAAATACGCCCTGTCCGCGTAGACGCCGACTATCAGTTCCGCCAGCAGAAAACTGAGTGCGTCCACACGCCGCCCCTCTTCCGACGCAGCCATGTATTGGGTGTGCACGACCCTGCCGAAATCGTAGGCAAGAACGCCCGCCAGCAAGACATCCTCGCGGCGTGCCTCGTGCAACACGATTTGCTGCGGAAAACTCGCTTGCAGCATGCGCAATTCATGCAGGCTGTGGGCCGGCCGGGTATCGTGCCTGCCCAGCACTCCCGAAAGCAGTGCGTGAAAAGCTGCCGGATCGGCGCCGACCTGCAATCGGACGCCCGCCTTCCTCGCTTTGTCGACGGCGTGCTTGCGCCCCTGCGTGAAGTGAAGCGTTTCCCGCAACGGGATAACCGATGAGAGATCGCGGCGCTTCAGCCGTGCTCCCAGCCGATGCAAGGCGTACAAATCCTCCTCGGCGGGGTAGGCGTGAAACACATGCGGTACCGCCTTGTAGATGACTCGTTCCACGCCGAGCGCACGATAGTGATCGCCGATCTGCTCGAATACGGCAAGCGTCGATTCGGCGCGCAAGGCTTGCGTCGTTATAAGCCCGGCATAGGTAAGGCCGCCGTGACTTGTCACCAGATTTTCACGGATATCCGCGGGAAAAACGGCGACAACCTCGCCGTCCCGCTCGGCGATCAACGAGCAGTCGACAAAGCGATCGGCGTGGTAATCCATGTAGCCGCGCCGATGCAGAAGGTTGCCGTTGCGGGATCGCTCCACCAGCGCATCCCAGGCGTTCGCGTCGGCCTTGGCGTAGGGCCTAACCGTGAACATCCGCACCACCGCCGAAGTGGGCACCGTCAGCCTCGGCCACGCCGAATCCATCCACCCCCATGTCGTTGCCGTTGTAGAACATCAGCAGCTTGTCCCGCTGCGGGATCAGCGCGGGGTAGCAGATGACCTGCGAATCCCAGCCGCTGGCAGACAGCGTCATGCCCAGCGCCTCGTCGCGGCGTTCCCAGCGGACGCCATCCTCGCTGTACGCAACGCCGGGAAAGTATTCGCCGCCCAGATTGCCCCGCGTGAAGTACATGACGTACTTGCCGCCCTGCCGATACACGCGCGGCCGGCCGATTCGATACTCGCTGCCGCGAGGCTGCACGCAGACCTGGTCTCTGCGCGGCAGGGATTCCAGATCATCCGTCTCCACATGGCGAATGTGGTAACGCGGAAAAGGTTGGCCTCCGATGATTTCCCAATCGTCGCCGGCGGCGTACCACAGGCGCCAATGGCCGTTTTCATGGATGACCGAGTGCACCGCGCCGATGGTGCTGCGACCGGGTGCGCGATCCAGGATCGGTGTCTCCTGCACGCGCCGGAAATGATCGCCGCCATCGGTGGAAACCGCCAGGCCGGTGAAAGCCAGGAACTTGGCTTTGGCCACGCGCTGAAAGCCCACATAGAACATGTGAAGGCCGCCCGGAGCATCGACGACATCACCCAGGATCACGCCATTGTCATCGAAGCAGCCATCCCGACCGATGTCGAGTACGGGTTCGGTACTGACGCGCACGATGGTGGCCGGATAGTCCGCCCGCACGTCGACGTAGCCGATACGGCTGACGCCATCGGCGTCGCGAAACCCCGCGTAGACGCGGATGCGATCATCGTCGATGCGATACGGGGTCGGCGTAAGCGCGGAGTGACACATCCAGCCGCCCACGCCATCCCGCGCGGTTTCGAATACCAGCCCTCTCTTGACCCATTCGGACATGTGCGTTTCATAGCCTCACGTCGAGGCTGGATTTGTCGGGCACCGCGCGGGCCGGCGACCCGACGTAGATCCGCCCCGGCTCCGTATCGCGTGTGACCAGCGCACCGGCGCCAATCACATTGTCCGGCGCAATTTTCACGTGATCGTTGAACGTGGAGTTCACGCCGATGAAACTGCTCTCGCCAATCTCGCAATAACCTGAAATGACCGCATGCGAGGCGACGAAGACGTTGTCACGCACGACGGTGCGATGCCCCACGTGATTGCCGCTCCAGAGAATGCAGTTGTTGCCGATGCGCACGAAGGGCTGAATCACGTTGCCTTCGAAGATGAAGCTGTTCTCGCCCAGTTCGGCATTGCGCCACACGAAGGCGCGCGTGCTGACATACGTGGCAAGCCGGTAGCCCCTGCGCTTCACATCCTGGTAGAAGCGAGTGCGCAGACGATTGAGTTGGCTGGACGGGATGGCGACAAATACGTCGACGTCTGCCGGCGGGTAATAGGCCTCCAATGTCTCGTACGCCACCACGGGACGACCTGCCAGCACCGGCTGCGCGAGATAGTCGCGTTCGACGCTGAAAGCCGCCACGTCATAATCGCTGTCGTGTTCGAAATATTCGCAGGCGATCTGCGCGAACTCGCCTGCACCGACCAGGACTAGCGGCCTTGACATGCCACCATGTCCTCCGGATACATGGAGCCGCCGACCTCGCGCAGAAAATCGGCGTAGTCGGTGATGTAATCGCTCTGGTCGTACAGCTGGTCGGCCAGCACCATCAACACGCAGTCGTCGCTGAAGTCGTACAGCTCGCGCCACACCATGCGACCGAGCATCAGGCCATGCGAGGGATCGTCAAGCACAACCTCGACCGGCCCGCTGCCATCGTCCAGCAGAAAGGTGACGGAGCCACGCACCGCCACCGCCAGTTGGTGGAGATGCCGGTGGGCGTGCCGGCCGCGATGCACGTCGTTCTTCGTGGCGAATATGTAATACACGCGCCGTATCACGAATGGCACGTTCCGCTCCTCCTCCAGTGCGATGAGCATGCCGCTGTTGTCGCCGTGCTTCTGCAACTGGATTCGTTCGATTTCCATGTTCCAGGCCACCCCGTCAGTCCTGAAGCTGATCCACCTACCTGAGTGCCGCGCCTGGGTGGAAAGGTTGCGCCGGAATTCGAATGACCAAAGAGCCGGCTCGCTCTGAATGACAGCGTGACCTTTGCCTCCTCGCTGCGCAGGGCCGACGGGAAGCGGCCTCCCGGTCCCGTGCAGCGGGTGCAACCTTTCGTGACTCAACCGGCACCCAGTTCACGGGGCTCTCGGCGGCATCGCGCACAAGCGCATCGCTTTGGGCACGAAGCAGGCCATGGGGGATGCATGGGAATCGGCTGGATGAGGGCAACACGCAAACATGCCTTGAGTGCAAAGAAGGTTTGTCGAGCGACGGCTGCGATAACGCTATCGCTGACGGCACTGCTGGCCGTGCTGACCGGTATTGGCGGCGTGTTGCTGTGGTCGCCCGGTGCCCGGGCGCAGCAAAGTGACGACGCGAATACCGCGCAGGCCACTGCCCACCAGCGGTCCAATCGCCTGAGCGAGAGCGATATCGCACGTATGCTGCCGTCCACCGACATGGATGCCGGCGCATCGATGCATAGCGAAGTACGCGCGCACGCCTTCGACGGCGGCTCGGCCACACCGTTCGACGCGGCCCCGATCCCGCGGAATCCGCTGGCGCCGGGCGCGGATGGGATCGGCGCGAAGAGCTGTTCCGCCTGCCACGCGCTGGAAAGCATCCAGGCCTCGCACAGCCTGCACGTGGCCTCGTTCCGCGCGGGCAGCACAAACACTGGGCCGCAGGCCTCCTGCGAGGCCTGTCATGGTCCCGGTTCCGAACACGCAAAGAACCCCGCGGCGCCGGGCCTGATCATCGCCTTCACGCACGACGCCAAGACGCCGGTGGAGACCCAGACGCGCACCTGCCTGAGCTGCCACGTCGGCGGCGCGCGCCAGCACTGGATCGGCTCGGTGCACCAGGAGCGCGGACTGTCGTGCACCGACTGCCACAACCCGATGACGCGACTATCGGCCGAGGGTGTGCTGGCGAACGATTCCATCAACCAGGTGTGCGCGACCTGTCACCAGGATGTCCGTGCCCAGTTCAACCGCCGTTCGCACATGCCGCTGCCGGAAGGGCAGATCTCCTGCGTCGACTGCCACAACCCACACGGCACCATCACCCGACCACTGCTGAAGACCGACACCGTCAACGAGACCTGCGACACCTGCCACGCCGAGAAACGCGGTCCCTTCGTGTTCGAACACGCACCGGTCGGCGAGAACTGCCTCAACTGCCACACCCCGCACGGCTCGAACCAGGAAAACCTGCTGGCACTGCCGCTGCCGATGCTGTGCCAGCAGTGCCATACGAACAGCGACCACCCCAACGATTTGCTGACGCGTCAGGGCCTGCGCAACGGACTGGCGCCGGACGAGCGCGTGATGGGACGCAGCTGCCTGAACTGCCATAGCAACATCCACGGCTCCAACGACCCCAACGGCGCCAAGTTCCACCAGTGAACGGCCACCAAATTAAGGGCGGAGAGATGCTGAAGCGTAACCCGATGACTGCGCTGCTCGGCCTGGCACTGGGTCTGGGCGGCCCTTTGCCGTTGCTGGCGCAGACCGATGCCAGCGACAGCCAGCGCGTGGGCAACATCCAGTTCGGCAACGACCTCGATCCCACCGGTTGGGAGGCGTTCGCCCTGCCGGATCCGGCGGGCATGTCCTATCTGCATGCCGGCCAACTGCGCACGCCGACCGGCATGCTCTATCCCTACCCCCGCCAGATACCCGACGAAGCCACGCTCGGCCCGGGCGACTGGACCTATACGTGGCTGGCCCAATTCGGCTACATCCACACCAGCGGCGACCGCAACGACGAATTCTTCCGCATGTACTCGGGCTGGAAGAACGGCGCGGTGCTGGGCATGCTCGCGTTCTCCGCCTTGAACCGCAAGACCGGACAGTACGTCGACTTCCGCGGCAGCCGGATCAGCAGCCAGGACCAGTACTACCGCCTGCGCACCGGTCGCTATGGCAACTACCATGTCGAGGCGTTCTACCGGGACACTCCGCATACGTTGAGCACGACGGCCTATCCGCTGTGGAACGGCGTCGGTTCCACCGATTTGACCCTGCCCAACGGCCTCGCCACCGGCAGCACGCCGGCCCAGGTGCAGGCCGTGGAGGCGGTCCGGCCGCGCCGGAACTTGTCCGTGACACGCCAGAGCGAGGGCGTCAGCTGGGAGGGCGCACTGACCCGGGACTGGATCGGCTACGCCGGTGTGACCAACGAGAACCGCAAGGGCGACCGCGACTGGGGCGGCCCGATGTATCTGACCTACTTCTTCGTTGCTCCGGGACCCGGCGGCCCTGGCACCCCGAGCATACCCGGCACGTTCGGCGGACAGTACGACACGGTCCGCCCGGTCGACTTCACCACCACCGACGTCAACCTCGGGCTGCGCAACAAGGGTGGAGCCTCGGGCTGGCTGTTCAACTTCACCATGACCGGCTCGTTCTTCCGCGACCACAAGAGCAGCCTGGACTATGCCGTACCTTTTGCCGTGTCGCCGGGCTCCACGTCGGCGATCACCGGCGGCACGTGGTCGCTGGAACCTGACAACAACTACTACAACGTGCGACTGGAGGCTTCCCATCCGCTGAAGCTCTGGCTTGGCGAATTCTCTGTCTCGGCGGCCTACGGCAGCATGCGGCAGAACGATGCGTTGCGTGCTCCGCTCAGTCCCATGTATTGCCCCAGCGGACAGTACATCGGCACCACCGGCATTGCCTGCGCCAACTGGAACACCACGGCCGCGCTGTCGCGGCAGGACGGCGATGCGCGCATCGACACTGGTTTGCTCGACCTGCGCCTGGATTTCCGTCCCACCGCGAAGCTCAGCTGGCACATCAACCTGCGCCAGCGCGACGAAAACAACATGACGCGCTACACCATGTACAACCCGCTGACCGGGCAGTACGGCTATGTTCCCGAGAACGGTGCGGAGCCTATCGTCACCGGGCAGACCCAGCTGTTCCAGCCCGGCAGCCCCCTTTACCAGTCGAATTTCGCGCAGATCGCCAGCATTCCCTTCAGCTACAACGACCGCAAGACGGAACTGGGCGGCAGCTACCGGCTCAACCGGAACAACACATTGAGCGCGAGCTACGTGTTCGACTATCAGACGCCGCACCCGCGCGAACGCACTTATGTCGACGACCAGCATTTCAGGCTGGGCTGGGATACCAAGGCCTTCGGTGACGCAACCCTGCGTCTCAGCTACGAGTACCAGAAGCGCTCGGGCGGCTCCTATAACCCCAATCCATACCTCGCTGCGTATTCGCCCTCGATGCCAGGATACCTGCTGCCCGCGGTTGGCTATACCGCGTTCACCGTCGCCCAGATGTACAAGTACGACATGAGCAACCTCGAGGCGAGCAAGCTCAAGGCGATCCTGACCAATCCGCTGGGAACCACGGCAACGTTCACCGCCACGCTGTATGGCAACCGCCATCGCTACGGGGCGGATATCGGGCGGCAGTCCTTCGACACCACCGGCGCCGACGCCTCCTGGGACTGGCAGCCGACGCCGGCGACCTCGATGAGCGTCTATGCGGGCGTCGAATCGAGCCGGCTCAAGCAGGGCAATGTCAATGACAACGAGGCGCTGACCTTTTCCTCGCCGGGACAGGCCGACATGCAATTCGGCGGGCCGTTTTTTCCGTACGCCAATTTCTGGACGGCGACGGACAACGAGCGCGACGCCAACGCCGGGGCGCATTTCAACCACATCTTCTCGCCACGCGCCAGGCTCGACCTCAACTACGACTATACCTATTCGCGCGGACTCAACAGCTACAACTACGCCAGCCTGACGGCCCTTTCCACCGTGTACCTGCCGATCCTGACCGCAACGGCTGCCGGCAACAGCTTTCCTCCCAACATCTATCGCATGCAGACGCTCACAGCCAATCTGAATTTCACGCTGACCCGGAGACTGGGCATGCGCCTGTATGGGAAATACGAGTTCGGCAACTACGCCGACTGGAACTACGCCGGCTTCGGCATGCCTGCCGACCTCATCGTCGGCAACCGCGTCTTTACCGAGTTGGGCCCGCAGCCACACTGGCATGCCATGGTGGTAGGTGTCTTCATGACCGTGAAGCTCTGAGTAGAACACCGCCATGTCCTTCATGCTCCGTTCTCTTCATCTGGTGGCGACCGCGGTCCTGTGGCTGCCGGTGTTTTCCGCTGCCGCCGCCGAGGACGCCACGGCGCGTGCGCCGACGGCGTGGACCGACCTGCGCCAGCAGCTGCCCATCTCCGGCGACGCCCAGGCCGGTCATGCGAGGTCGGCCGTATGCGCGGCCTGCCACGGGCCGCAGGGCCTGGCGATCGCACCGAACTTTCCGAACCTGGCAGGACAGTCGGCAACCTATCTCTATGTGCAATTGAAGACGTTCAGGAACGGACAGCGCAACGATCCGACCATGAGCGGCCAGGCCGCCGCGCTGAGCGACACCGACATGCGCAACCTGGCCGCTTATTACGCCTCGCTTCCGGCAAAACCGGCCGGCCACGCCGATGCCTCCTCCCGTGGCAGACGGCTCTTTCTCGATGGCGATCCGGCGCACGGCGTGCCGCCCTGCCAGGGCTGCCATGGC
Source organism: Rhodanobacter terrae (assembly GCF_042657005.1). NCBI lineage: Bacteria > Pseudomonadati > Pseudomonadota > Gammaproteobacteria > Lysobacterales > Rhodanobacteraceae > Rhodanobacter > Rhodanobacter terrae. Next base: position 332,767 of record NZ_JBHSNG010000001.1, on the reverse strand, counting down.
CCGACGGGGCAAGGACCGCGGGCGTACCCCAGCGACGCACCGCAACCACCCTGGTCGACTTTTCCCCGGCTGCGCGGCCAGTCGGCGATCTACGTGACCAAGGAACTGGGCGAGTTCGGCAGCGGCGCGCGCAGCGGCACCAGCAACGCGCTGATCATGCATGGCGTGGCGCAGACGCTCGATGACGCCGAGATACAGGCGCTGTCCACCTACATCGCGACGCAGTGAGCGGGCAAACCGCTCCTCGAGCTGGGCGGCAACGGCCCTTTCAGAGATCCTGCGCGCTTCCTGATCAAGCAGCGTGCCAGGAATGGAAGGTCTGTCCAGCCGTTCCGGTGCGATCGGCGCCGGGGTTACACTCCATGCCGAACTGCATCTGGCCCGCATTCGTTCGAAATGCGCGGCCGGATCCACCAAGCATGGCCAGCTACCCCATTCCACGGTCGGCGACATGAAATCAGGGCAAGTTCATTTCGCTGTGACTTTGCCCGACCTCCAGGGGACTTCTGTCGTTCGTACCCGCCTGCGCTTCATGTCGGCCGCCATTGCAGCATGCCTTTCCATGCCGCTTCATGCCCAGTCGACCACCTTCAGTGGCACTGCGGCACTCAGCTCGCAACTGGTCGATCGGGGCCAGGTGATTACCGGCGATACGCCCATAGTGCAGGGAGCCGCTTCCTGGACTTTTCCCACCGCGGGAGCTGCGTCCCGGACCTTTGCATCGGGTTGGTCGCTGGACCTGTCGGGAAGCACGGAAGTGCGTTCGCCCGGCCGCCTTGTGGAAGCCCTTGTCGAGGCATCACGCTACTGGTCTCTTCCCGGCGAGTGGCAGATGCAGGTGAGCCTGCTCTATTACCGATATCCCGCCATTAGCGGATCGAGAGCCTTTGATCGGACCGAAGCGGGAGTCAGCTGGAGCTACCGCGACGTGTTGAGCTTCGGACTGTCGGCCATCCACGTCGTCGGTGCGAAAAACCAGCAGGCGCGTGGCGCCGCCGACATCAATCTCCAATGGCCATTGACGCGGCGTTTCTCCCTTTCCGCCGGCGCGGGCATCACCCAGTCCCTCACGGAGTCCTACGGCCCCTATCGCCACGTTTACACAGGCTCCTACGACTACGACCGCGACTACGCAGGCCACGCCCGCCCCGTCCGCGCAAACCATTACAGCTATGGCCACCTGGGTTTATTGTGGAGCAACGGGCCTTGGCGGATTGAACTCGACCGCATCGTGGCCGCCCCGGAGACACAGCAATGGGCCAATCTGAACGCCCCATCCTGGGTTGCGACGATTTCGCGGTCCTTTTGACCCGGCAGCAACCTTTTCGCTGCGATACGGCACCTACGCAGGGAACCAGCTGCAGATCCAATGATCTCGACCCGAGCCCATGAACGACGACGCTATCGACGCTGACGCCACCGACCGCATGCTGCTTCAGCGCATGTCGGCCGGTGATCGTGTCGCCCTGGGCGTGCTGTATCGCAGCTATCACGGCAGGTTGTGTCGTTTCCTGTCCCGGCTGACGCGGCGCCCCGATGTCATCGAGGAAGTCATCAACGACTGCTTGTGGATCGCCTGGCAGAAAGCAGGCAACTTCCATGGCGACTCGCGCGTTTCCACCTGGCTCATGGGCATTGCCTATCGCTGTGGACTGAAGGCGCTGCGGCAACATGGTGACGAACCGGTCGAAGACGACACCTTGTCGGAACAACGCACTCCCGCCCATGACCTGGATGATGAGGATCGCGAATTGCGCGACTGGCTGAGCAAGGGGCTCGATCATCTCTCCGTGGATCAGCGCGTCGTGATCGAACTGGTTTACGGAGTGGGCCATACCCTGGACGACGTTGCCGTGATCATGCAGTGCCCCGTAGGCACCGTTAAAGCGCGTCTGTTCCATGCGCGGGTCAAACTGCGCAACGTGCTTCCGGCGCTGGCCGGAGACTCGCCCCGGCATCGGGAGAACGTGCCATGATGTTCCCGAAACATTCCGGCGGGGACTGCGTCCGTGCCTGGGACACGATGCCCTGGGTACTGCAGCACAGTGCCACGCGAGAACAAGGCAAATGGCTGGAAGCTCACCTGGCGCACTGCGAGTCGTGCCGTACGGAATTCGCGCAACAAAGCCGCTTGCGGCGCGCCATGTCGCTGCCCACGGATATCGCGATCGATGCGAATGCCGGATTGAGGCGCTTGCTGAGTCGTCTTGACATGCCTGATGCCCAGGAAGCGCCTTATCGTTCGCGCCCGCGACCTTGGTTGGGCCGGGCACTGGTCGCTGTGGTGCTGGTCCAGGCTCTCAGTATCGGCGTCCTGGGCGTGAAGTTGTGGTCGGCGGGTGGCGCCCCTCAGTATCGAACACTCAGTCAGGAGTCTGTGCCCGCGGCTCCCGGAACGATCCGCGTCGTGCCCGACGCGGCCATGACGCTGGCCGACTGGGACGCGCTGCTTCATGCCCTTCGATTGCAGGTCGTGGGCGGCCCCAACGACGTGGGTGCCTATACGGTCGCCCCGACGGACTCCACGTCGACAGCCCATGCATTGCAGCAGCTGCGCGCCACTCGCGGTATCCGCCTGGCGGAGCCTGTCGCCGTCACGCCATGAAATGCGGCTTTCTCATTCTCGTCGCATCCGCGGCTTTGAGCGCTTGCGCGTCCTCGCGTCCCATGGCGCTTGCGGACAATCGCGCCAGTCACGGCCACGCATCGGTCGCCAATGTATCCGCCATGGACAGCCAGCGCGACATCGTCCTGGCCGTCGCCAACCCGCTCGAATCTCCCTCCACAAACGCTGGCTCCAGCTTGCTGGGTTACGCCGCGCCACGGTATTACGGCGCCAGCCAGCGCGCGGCTTCGACGCTGGCTGCGTTGAAGAAGAACTACGGATTGCGCGAGGTCGCGGGTTGGCCCATCAAGGCGCTCGACGTGTACTGCGTCGTGTTCGAGCCGCCATCCGGCATGACCCAGGATGCATTGCTCAAAGCGCTCGCCAAGGACGATCGGGTGCAGCTTGTGCAGCCGTTGCATGATTTTTCCGTCTACGCGGAGAAATCCCGGAACGTACACCGGTACAACGACCCCTACGTCAACCTCCAGCGCGGCTTCGTGGAAACCGATGCCGCCCTCGCGCACAACCTCAGTCAAGGCGACGAGGTCCATATCGCGATCGTCGATACCGGCGTCGACGTGACGCATCTCGATCTGCAGGGGCGCATTCGCGATGTGCACAACCTGGTCGACGACGATGCGGCGACGTTCAATCACGACAGCCACGGCACCGAAGTCGCTGGTGTCATCGCCGCGGACGCGGACAACCGCCAGGGGATTGTAGGAATAGCGCCCAGGGCCGAGCTCAGCGTCTACAAGGCATGCTGGTATTCGCAGGCGCCGCACGCCGGCGCACGCTGCAATTCCTTTACGCTCGCCAAAGCCCTGGCGGCGGTCATCGATACCAACACCCGTATCATCAATCTGAGCCTGGGCGGGCCGGCGGATCCGCTGCTCAACAAGCTGCTTGGCCGGTTGCTGGACCAAGGCCGCATCGTGATCGCAGCGATGCCGCCGGACGGGGCCACCGATGGATTCCCCGTGGACGCTCCGGGGGTCATCGTGGTTCGTGCAGCGACGTCGGAGGCCGCAGCACCGCCCGGCATTTTGAGCGCTCCGGGAAACGACATCCTGACCACCCAGCCCGGCGGCGGATATGACTTCACCTCCGGATCATCGATGGCCGCCGCGCATGTGACCGGCATGGCCGGCTTATTGCTGTATCTCGCACCAGGACTGGATGCGCGCACGATCCACGATCTTTTCCTGCGGAGCAGCAAAGTCTCCGACGGCATGCTTCAAGTGAACGCGGCTTCGGCCGTGGAGGCACTGGGCAGCACCCGGAACGCTACCCCGTGAGTCGGATGACTGGCCCCATGAAGCCTGACGTTCTGCACTCATCATCATGTGGCCCGTCTCACCCTTAAACTCGGACGAGAAGCTTCCATCCTCGCGCATGTAGATGTAGCACCCCATGCAATCGGCGAGAGCGGCAAGATGACGTGCCCCATGGCGGGGTTCTCGTCTTTCTGAAACTTCGGGTACTAACTGCCCTGCACCGCCCATTCAAAAAAGCCACGCAGATAAGAGGTTTTGTTGACGAGCGTTGGGGTTTGCAACCCGCTTGCCCGCAGGGCCTCCACCCACGCATGAACATCCTCACGGGCGACCTCATGAACCATTTTCTTGGAGCCGACGTGTTGGGCGAACTCCATCACGGCCGCCGACTTGATCGTGAGCGTCTTTTGAGACGTATCCGAAGCAATGCTTTTCAACCATTGATCAGCCGCCGCTCCGATGGCGCGGGTGCGGCGGTGTTGCGGCACGGGTGCAAGGCTGACAGCCGGAGCCGGAGTGGGCGCGCAGGGCCTGCCCGCGATCGAAGGCTTCCATCGCGCGTGAGTGATCCTCTGGGCCATCCGCTTCAAAGCGGGAGGATCCATCCGCTCGCACTTCGCAGACGTAATCGACAACGTCGAACCGATCCCCTCTGACCAGCACAACCTTGGGACGACCTTCCACTGTGCTTGGCGGTGGCTCTTTGCTGATGTCGAACCAGGCCTGTCGCTCGGCGTCCCACCATTCCTTGCTCATCCCCTTCCCTCTGCTTCGTGCGTCGGCAAAGAGTTGAACATAACGCGCACCCAAGGTGTAAGCCCAAAGGCGCGCAGCGATGGGGGGTCTCGTGTGCGAAGCGAACGCTTGATGATGCGAAGCCCGAGCACCGCGTGCAGGGCCTGCGGAACCACCAAACGGAAATGCCACATGCCCGACGAATGGCGCAGAAGATGATGTGCGAGTCGCATTGGATTGACCAACCGACTTGACCAAGCACCTTTCTCAAGGTCACAAAAAAGCCCTGAAAAATCAGGGCCTTGATGTATCTGGCGGAGAGAGAGGGATTCGAACCCTCGATAAGGCTTTTGACCCTATACTCCCTTAGCAGGGGAGCCCCTTCGGCCACTCGGGCATCTCTCCGGGGTTGTTTCCGCATCGCTGCGGAGCCGGCAAGGATACTGACCGGCGGCGTCGAGGTAAAGGTTTAATTCACGATCAATGGTCGGCGGACTCGTCGGGCGTATTGCCGCCTTCGTGCTCGCCTTTGATCCGTTGGTAGATTTCTTCACGATGAACCGCGACGGTCTTCGGTGCATTGATGCCGATACGCACCTGGTTGCCTTTCACGCCAAGAACGGTAACGGTCACCTCGTCGCCGATCATCAGGGTTTCACCGACCCTGCGGGTCAGAATCAACATGATTGCTGCTCTCCATCCATAAATGCTGTTGGTCAAAGGCCTGCGGCTCGACGACGCCTCACCCCTGAGCAGCCGTCCACCCGCAGTTCGACGATTGATCCGTCGAAGGCCTTATCGCCTTCCCGGCTCACAGCCAAAACACTCCTGAGCGTCCTGACTGGCGACACCACCGTTACCGATCGCGCCGACACTCTGTCGATAGTAACTGAGCCTGATTCCCCTGTGCAATCTACCTGAATCGTGGCAAATGAAATGTTCAGGTTGTAGCTGCGGGCAGATTTATTGTGCCGAGACCCAGTCCGGCAACGCGGCCAGAATCGCCGGCAAATCCGGAGCATCCGATCCGCCGCCCTGGGCCATGTCGGGACGGCCGCCGCCCTTGCCGTCGATCTGCGCGGCGACATGCGCCACCACGCTGCCCGCCTTGATCCGGCCCAGCGCCTTGCCGTGCACGCCGGCAATCAGGGAGACTCGCCCGTCGGCTGCACCGGCAAGCAGGATCACGCAGTCGCCGAGCTGCTGCTTGAGCTGATCCACGCTGTCGCGCAGCGCCTTGGCATCAAGCCCTTCCAGCCGCGCGGCAACCACCTTGATGCCGTCGACGTCCCGCGCGGAACCGGCCAGACCGGCAGTGGCGGAACCGGCTGCCTTGCTGCGCAGCGAGTCCAGTTCGCGTTCGAGTTTCTTCTGCTTGTCGAACAGCTGGCGCAGCTTCTCCACGGCGTCGTCACCGCTAGTGGAGAGCAATTGCGACAGCTCGCCGAGACGACGCTCTTCGTCGTCGATATACGCCAGTGCACCGGCACCGGTGACCGCCTCGATACGACGGACACCCGAAGCCACGCCTGCCTCGGCGACAATCTTGAACAAGCCGATATCGCCGGTGCGGCCTACATGGGTACCGCCGCACAACTCGGTGGAGAAGTCGCCCATCTTCAGCACGCGAACTTCATCGCCGTACTTCTCGCCGAACAAGGCCATCGCGCCGAACTCGATCGCCTGGTCATAGGCCATGTTGTGCACTTCGGCGACTGCGTTGCGGCGCACTTCGGCATTCACCATCGCCTCGACCTGGGCGAGTTCATCGCGACTCATCGGCTTGAAATGCGAGAAGTCGAAACGCAGCCGCTCCGGCGCGACCAGCGAGCCCTTCTGGGCCACGTGATCGCCCAGCACCTTGCGCAAGGCCGCATGCAGCAGATGCGTGGCCGAATGATTGAGCACGATCGCCTGCCGGCGCGAGGCGTCCACGCTGGCTTCGACGATGTCGCCGGTGCGCAGCGGCTGGCCACCGTGCCAGCGGCCGGCGTGACCGAAAAACACGCCCCCCATCTTCAACGTATCGCCGACCTCGAAGCGGCCGGCCGGATTGCTCAGCTCGCCGGTATCGCCGACCTGTCCGCCCGACTCGGCGTAGAACGGTGTGCGATCGAGAATCAGCAGGCCTTCCTCGCCCTCCGCAAGCTGATCGACCTGCTTGCCGGCACGCACGATGCCAAGCACCTTGCTGCCCTGGCTACGCAGCGCGTCGTAACCCAGGAACGTGGTGGGCTTCAACTGGCTGGCCAGCTCGGCCGGCATCTGGCCCTTGGCCTCGAAACGACCGGCGGCGCGGGCGCGCTCGCGCTGCTCGTTCATCGATCGCTCGAATCCATCCATGTCGACTTCCAGTCCGCGCTCACGCGCGATGTCGGCAGTGAGATCGACCGGAAAACCATAGGTGTCGTACAGGCGGAACGCATCCACGCCGGGAATGATCTTGCCGGACTTGCCCGCGACTTCGTCGAACAGGCGCATGCCATGTTCCAGCGTCTCGCCGAAACGCTGTTCCTCGACGCGCAACGCCTCTTCGACCAACGCCCGTTTGGCAGCGAGCTCGGGGTATGCAACCCCCATTTCCTCGACCAGGGGCTGCACCATCTTCCAGAAGAAGTCGCCGCGCACGCCGAGCATCCAGCCATGGCGCAACGCGCGGCGGATGATACGGCGCAGCACGTAGCCGCGACCTTCGTTCGACGGCAGCACGCCATCGACGATGAGGAAGGAACAGGCGCGAATGTGGTCGGCGATCACTCGCAGCGACTTGTTCGCCAGATCCCCGGTGCCGGTGAGTTTGCCCGCCACGCGGATCAGGTGCGCGAACAGGTCGATCTCGTAGTTGGAATGGACGCGCTGCAACACCGCCGCCAGGCGCTCCAGGCCCATGCCGGTATCCACGCATGGCGCCGGCAACGGGCTCAGCGTGCCGTCCGGCGCGCGGTCGAATTGCATGAACACCAGGTTCCATATCTCGATGTAGCGGTCGCCATCTTCGTCCGGCGAACCCGGCGGTCCGCCGGCGATGTCGGCGCCGTGATCGAAGAAGATCTCGGTGCATGGACCGCACGGACCGGTATCGGCCATCTGCCAGAAATTGTCGGAGGCGAACGGTGCGCCCTTGTTGTCGCCGATGCGCACGATGCGCTCGGCCGGCACGCCGACTTCCTTGTCCCAGATGTCGTAGGCCTCGTCGTCGGTGTGATAGACGGTGACCCACAGCTTGTCGGCGGGAAGCTTGAACACCCCGGTCAGCAACTCCCACGCATAAACAATCGCGTCGCGCTTGAAGTAGTCGCCGAACGACCAGTTGCCCAGCATTTCGAAGAAGGTGTGATGGCGTGCGGTGTAGCCGACCGCGTCCAGGTCGTTGTGCTTGCCGCCGGCCCGCAGGCACCGCTGCACGTCCGCTGCCCGGACGTATCCAGGTTTCTCGCTGCCGAGAAATACGTTCTTGAACTGCACCATGCCCGAGTTGGTGAACAGCAGGGTCGGGTCGCTGGCCGGCACCAGCGAGCTGGACGGCACGATGGTGTGCCCCTTGGAGCGGAAGAAATCGAGGAAGGTCGAACGGATTTCGGAGGTTTTCATGCGGATCATGGTGGCAGGCGGTAAAAGGCCACACCGCGGCCAAGCCGCCCGACCGGTCAATCCATCATCATCCCTGGATGATGGATTTCAGGAATCCTCGTCGGCAGCTTCGTCCACATCGGCGTGGGTAACACTCCGTACTGTGGCGGCGGCAAAGCCGCGGCGCAAGAGGAATTGCGCCCGGCGGCTGCGTTCGGCGGGGTCGGTCGTGCCCGCGCCGCCATAACGGCGGCGCAACTGGGCGGCGGCGGAAGCATCCCAATCGACCTCGGCCGCGTCCAGCAGTTCGCGGATGCGCGCGTCGGACAAACCGTGGGTCTTCAGCTCCATCCGCAACCGCATCGGGCCGTAGCCCTGCGCGATCCGGCTGCGCAGCAGCACTTCGCCGAAGCGGTCGTCGTCCTGGTAATGCTGCTCGCCGAGACGATCGATCGCGGCGCTGGTCTCGTCGCCTTCGTAACCGCCCTGGCGCAGCTTGGTCTTCAGCTCGCGGCGCGAGTGTTCGCGGCGAGCCAGCAGGCCCAGCGCCTTGTCGTAGGCGCTGCGTTTTGGCTTGGCTGGCCGATTTTGGCCGGATCGATCTTCGCCGGATTGATCCTTGCCGGGCGGGCGTTTCATGGCCATGCCGGCAAGTGCCTGGCTGGGGCAGATTTCCTCAGCCGTTCGCCCTGAGCGTAAGCCCGAAGGGCTGAAGTCGAAGGGCAACCCTTCGACTCCGCTGCGCTGCGCTCGGGGCGAACGGCTGGGCTGTCCCGCGTTGCCTTGTCCAGGCTCGACGGCGGGCCGAAACGCACATGGCCCGGGCGAGCCGGGCCATGTGCGTGCAACGGGCCGCTAACGAGCACGGCTCACGCTTCCTCTAGCGCCTCTTCCGGCGCGGCAGCAGCGGGCTTGCCGACCGGCACCAGCAGACGCTCGCGCAGGAGTTTATCGATCTCGTTGGCGATCGCGGGGTTGTCGCGCAGGAACTGGCGTACGTTTTCCTTGCCCTGGCCGATGCGGTCGCCGTTGTAGCTGTACCAGGCGCCGGACTTGTCGATCAGGTTCTGCGCCACGCCAAGCTCGATGATCTCGCCTTCGCGCGAGGTGCCTTCGCCATACAGGATCTCGAACTCGCACTGGCGGAACGGCGGCGCCACCTTGTTCTTGACCACCTTGACGCGGGTTTCCGAACCGATGATCTCGTCGCCCTTCTTCACCGCGCCGATACGGCGGATGTCCAGCCGCACCGAGGCGTAAAACTTCAGCGCGTTGCCGCCAGTGGTGGTTTCCGGGCTGCCGAACATCACGCCGATCTTCATGCGGATCTGGTTGATGAAAATCACCAGGGTGCCGGACTTCTTGATGTTGGCGGTGAGCTTGCGCAGCGCCTGGCTCATCAGGCGGGCGTGCAGGCCGACGTGGGAGTCGCCCATCTCGCCTTCGATTTCCGCCTTCGGCGTCAGCGCGGCGACCGAGTCGACCACGACCATGTCGACCGCGCCGGAGCGCACCAGCATGTCGGCGATTTCCAGCGCCTGCTCGCCGGTGTCCGGCTGCGACACCAGCAGGTCATCGACCTTGACGCCCAGCTTTTCCGCGTAGGTCGGGTCGAGTGCATGCTCGGCGTCGATGAAAGCGGCGGTGCCGCCGGCGCGCTGGCAGCTGGCGATCGCCTGCAGCGTCATGGTGGTCTTGCCGGACGACTCCGGCCCGTAGATCTCGACCACGCGGCCGCGCGGCAGGCCACCGACGCCGAGCGCGATGTCCAGCCCGAGCGAGCCGGTGGAGACCGTCTCGATCGCTTCGTTGACGCGGTCGCCCATGCGCATGATGGCGCCCTTGCCGAACTGCTTTTCGATCTGGCCTAGGGCGGATGTAAGTGCCTTGCGCTTGTTGTCGTCCATCGTCTTGAATTCCGGTTGGGCTGTGAATGGGGAACATGATGCCCGGAACGGGTCTCACGGGCTGCGATCACTGGCGGTCGACAGCAGGGGAGTCATTATCCCACACCGGTCAAGCCGGCCTGAGCGTCCGCGCCGCCTCATTCCGTCAGTGTTTTGCGCAATCCGGTGAGCGCGGCGGCCACAGTCTGCCGCCGCACGGCTTCGCGGTCGCCCGGAAAGTGGAACAGTTGCGCATGACCGTAGCCGCCACGGCGCTTCCAGCCGATCCAGACCGTGCCGACCGGCTTGTCCGGCGTACCGCCGGACGGCCCGGCAATCCCGGTCACGGCCACCGCCACGCCCGCACCGAAGCGCGCCAGCGCGCCGGACACCATCTCCAGCACGGTTTCCTCGCTGACCGCGCCGGCGTGCTCCAGCGTGCGGGGATTCACCCCGAGCAGCGCCTCCTTCGCCTCGTAGCTGTAGGTCACCACGCCGGTATCGAACCAAGCCGAACTGCCCGGGAGATCGGTCAGCGTCTTGGCGATCCAGCCGCCGCTGCACGACTCGGCGGTGACCAGCATCAATCGGCACCGCTGGACCTCGCTGGCAACCTCACCGGCCAACGCCAGCAACTCCGCATCGGTAGGAACAGACGACAACTCCATGCGAGACTCCCGAACTTGAATGAGCTTGGCGCTGCGCGCTGAGGCACCGTTCTACCTGTTCCGCGCGACCACGCCAAGACTTGCATTTCATGAGCCACGACGATCTCACCAAGCACACCCCCTTCATGCGCCAGTACCTGTCGGCCAAGGCCGAGCATCCGGAGGTGTTGCTGTTCTTTCGCATGGGCGACTTCTACGAGCTGTTCTATGACGACGCACGCAAGGCGGCGCGGCTGCTCGACATCACGCTGACCCAGCGCGGGCAGTCGGGCGGTTCACCGATTCCGATGGCGGGCGTGCCGTACCACGCGGCGGAGAATTACCTGGCGCGGCTGGTGCGTTTGGGCGAGTCGGTGGCGATCTGCGAGCAGATGGGCGACCCGGCTCTGGCCAAGGGTATCGTGGAGCGCAAGGTGGTGCGCATCGTCACGCCCGGCACGGTGACCGACGCCGCGCTGCTGGAAGAGCGCCGCGACAACCTGCTGCTGGCCATCGCCACCGGAGCGAATGGCGCGTACGGTCTGGCCTGGGTCGACCTGTCCAGCGGTCGCTTCCTGCTCAGCGAGGTGCCGCACGCCGAAGCGCTGGCGGCCGAACTGGCCCGGTTGCAACCGGCCGAGACCCTGGTCGACGAGAGTGTGGCGTGGCCGAAATTCGTCGGCGGCCTGCCCGGCCTGCGCAAGTGGCCGCCGTGGCACTTCGACGGCGATGCCGCAGGACGCGAACTGAACCGTTTCTTCGGCACCCGCGATCTCGGTGGTTTCGGTGTCGACAAGCTGCCGCTCGCCACCGCCGCGGCGGGTTGTCTGCTCGGCTATGTCGAGGAAACCCAGAAGAGTGCGCTGCCGCATCTCACCGGCATGGCGGTGGAAAGCGCCAGTGAGACGATCGCACTGGATGCCGCCACCCGGCGCAATCTGGAACTGGACACCCACCCCAGCGGCCGCATCGAGCACTCGTTGCTGGGCGTGCTCGACGAAACGACGACGCCGATGGGCGCGCGCCTGCTGCGCCGCTGGCTGACTCGTCCGCTGCGCTCGCGCGAACCGCTGCGACGGCGCCATCAGGCGATCGGCGCGTTGATCGACAGCCGCCGCTACGAATCCCTGCGCGAGCAGCTGCGCGGCATCGGCGACCTGGAACGCATCCTCGCCCGCGTGGCGCTGCGTTCGGCGCGTCCACGGGACCTGTCCACCTTGCGCGACGGCCTCGCCGCGGCGCCCGTGCTGCGCGAGCGGATCGCATCGCTGGACAGTCCGTTGCTGCATGCCCTGGTCGAGCGCATCGGCGACCATGCCGACAACGCAGCCCTGCTCGCCCGCGCCATCGTGGCGCAGCCGCCGGTGCTGCAGCGCGACGGCGGCGTGGTCGCCGACGGTTACGACACCGAGCTGGACGAACTGCGCCGCCTGTCCACCCATGCCGACCAGTACCTGGTCGAACTGGAGGAACGCGAGAAAGCCGCCAGCGGCATCAGCACGCTGAAGGTCGGCTACAACCGCGTGCATGGCTATTACATCGAGATCACCCGGGCGCAGTCGGACAAGGCGCCCGCGCATTACACGCGCCGGCAGACGACCAAGAACGCCGAGCGCTACATCACCGAAGAACTGAAAACCTTCGAGGACAAGGTGTTGTCGGCGAAGGAACGTTCGCTGATGCGCGAGCGCGCGCTGTACGAAGCGCTGCTCGACACGCTGACCGAAAAACTCGAGGCGCTGAAGGCCGTCGCCGCCGCGATGGCCGAACTCGACGTACTCGCCACGCTGGCCGAGCGCGCCGAGGCGCTGGACTGGAGCGCACCGGAACTGACCGACGAACCCGGCATAGCGATCGAACGCGGCCGCCACCCGGTGGTCGAGAAAGTCCGCGACGAGCCGTTCGAGCCGAACGACCTCGTCCTCGACGACAACCGCCGCATGCTGGTGATCACCGGCCCGAACATGGGCGGCAAATCGACGTACATGCGGCAGAACGCGTTGATCGTGCTGCTCGCGCATATCGGCAGCTACGTACCGGCGCGCCGCGCCGCGATCGGCCCGATCGACCGCATCTTCACCCGCATCGGGGCCGGCGACGACCTGTCGCGCGGGCAGTCCACCTTCATGGTGGAAATGAGCGAGACGGCGAACATCCTGCACAACGCGACCGAACACAGCCTGGTGCTGATGGACGAAGTCGGCCGCGGCACCAGCACCTACGACGGCCTTTCGCTGGCGCGTGCCGCCGCCGTACATCTGGCGCGAAGCAGTCGCGCCTACACATTGTTCGCCACGCACTATTTCGAGTTGACCGAACTGGCCGGCGAGCATCCCACCATCGCGAACGTGCACCTGGACGCGGTCGAGCTTCACGATCAGAAGCGGGGCGAGCAGCTGGTGTTCATGCATGCCGTGAAGGAAGGACCGGCCAACCGCAGCTTCGGCCTGCAGGTGGCCGCGCTGGCCGGCCTGCCGAAGTCGGTGATCGCCGATGCGAAACGCACGCTGGCCGAACTCGAGCGCGGCATGCATGCGCACGCAGGCGCACCCGCGCCGGTCACCACCGAATCATCGCCGCAACTGGGTCTGTTCGCGTCGGTGCAGTCCTCCGCAGTGGAGCGTGCGCTGGACGGCATCGATCCGGATGCATTGACCCCGCGCGAGGCGCTGGAGGCGCTGTACCGGCTCAAGTCGCTGGGGTGAAAACGGCGGGAACGATGTCACATGCCGACATCGTTCCCCACGGCATGGTCCGCCGCTGTCGCTCGACGTGAACGGACAGCGCTGAATTCGCTTTGATTATGTCCCTTCAGAGGAGGGCTCTCAGGCTGACGCGATGGCGCTCCTGGGCGCCTTGGACAACAACAGGGCGAACAACATGGCGTGGGTGACGAGCAGCAGCGGAACACAGATTGTCGGAAGGAAGAACGCGGCGCCAAGCGCAGACGGCGCAATGTGCACACCGACCACGCCCTGGTAGAAGGCAAAGAGAATATCTACCGTACCCCAGAGATTGAATATCCATAGTGCAAGGCGCTCGAACGGCCCCCGGAGCGCAAGCAGCGCAGCCCACGCAAAAAGCACCGCCACGAGATCGCCATACGCGGCCGGAACCGCGAAGCCCGCTTGCAAGGTGGGGGAAACGACGCCGGGCACAACGAATGCGAGGCCAATAAAGCGAAAACAGTGCAGCAACAGGATGGGTCTCGCAGCGTCAGCGAGCGTGGCGCTTTTCATCGATGGCCATGCATAGCGGAAACACACCACGCTCCACGTGAGAAGGCTCAACGCAACGCTACCTGCAAACAGCAACAGCTCATTCATTGCAAACGCTCCTTCATATTTGGGGTGAATCACGTTGCCACGTGCCCACGTCTTGAATGCATGCAGGTCTTGACGCGTAGCGCCGTATCACACCTCGCGCTTACGCCGCGGCGGTACGCATCTGCTGCATCGGAAACGGCTCGCGCCATGCCGGTAGTGCCATCAAGCGTTCGTGCCAGTGTCCGATGTGATCGAAGCCGTCCAGCGGCAACCGCGCCTGTGTCGCCCAGCCCAGCGGCGTGGAGACGGCGAAATCGGCGATGCTGAGACGGTCGCTGACCAGCCAGTCATGCGTGGCCAGATGCGCGTCCAGGATCGCGGCGAAGCGCTTGAAGAAGCCGTTCGCCTCGTCGACCGCGGCAGTGTTCGGCCCGCCCATGCCGAGATACGGCTTGATCACGTACTCGAAATACAGCGCGCCGCCATGCCGCGAGAAGTGCGCCGCGTCCCACGACAGCCAGCGCAGCACCTCGACTTGTGCAGCGCGGTCGGACGGCCACAACTCCGAGCCGGCCTTGACCGCCAGGTGAGCCATGATCGCGCCGCTCTCCCACAACCGCGCGTCGCCATCGATCAGCAGGGGCACCTTGCCGTTCGGATTGATTGCGAGATACGCCGGATTCATCTGTTCGCCGCGCGCCAGGTCGACGCGTACGTACTCCACCGGCGAACCGAGGTATTTCGCCACCGCGCAGGGTTTGCGTGGATTGAACGTCTCCGCGTAGTACAGCTTCATGATCATGCGTCCTCGTGTAATGGGGATGCTTGGGCACCGTCGATCGGCCCGCATGCGAGGCAGTCTGGCAAGGATTGATTTATGTTCAAGAACATTTTTTGCCGAAGGACTAGGCTGGCCTTCCCCGCAATCACCGCGTGATCCGTGCCATGTCCTACACCGCCGAGCACAAGCAGCAGACCCGCACGCGCATCGTCGAGTGCGCGCGCGAACTGTTCAACCGCAAGGGTTTCGCCGAGGTCTCGATCGACGAGGTCATGGCACGCGCCGGCCTCACCCGCGGGGGTTTCTACAATCACTTCGAGACCAAGGAAGACCTGTTTGTCGAGGCGGTCGAGGCGTATCGCCACTTCGATCCGGCCACGCGCTGGCCCGAGGTGGACCTCGACCCGTCCTGCGGCGGCAATCGTTTCGCCCGGCAACTGATCCACGCCTACCTCTCGCAGACGCACCTGGACGACGTCGACGGCCATTGCCCGATGATCGCGCTGCCGTCCGACGTGGCCCGCGCCAGTCCGCGCGTGAAGCAGGCCTATCGCGAATTGCTGGAAGGCATGGCCGGCGTCCTCGCCAATGGTCTGCCGAAGCCGCGCGGCCGCGACGCCCGCCGGCGCGGACTCGCGCTCGCCGCGCTGTGCATCGGCGGCATGGTGCTGGCGCGCACCTTCGAGGACGCCGACTTTCGTCGCGAGATTCGCGAGGCTGCGCGCGCCACGGCACTCGAACTGATCGGCTGAGTGAGGCCGGCATTCACACACCATCCGTGCAGCCGCCGCGATGGCGACTGCATGTCCTTGCCTGTTTGCATGCAAGGAAACCTCTCCGCAAACGCGAAGAGGTTTGAATGGCCTGATCGAGCAGGCGGAAAACGCGCCCGCCTGCAGATCCGATCAGTATTTGCGCTGATGATGGATCTTGTGGCTGTCCTTGTTCAGCGACTTGTTGAGGTTGTGCCGTTCGCGCTTGGTGAGGTGGCCGCCGTGCCTGGCCTCGTCGGCGCTTTCGCGCGCCGCGATGTTGTTGTCGCGGGTTTCGTCGCGCGTGGCCTGCCTGGCATTGAGCTGGCCGTCCTTCACGCCCGCCTGGATGCGATCCTGCTGGTTCTCCAAGCGATTGTTGACTTCATTGACCCGCGGGTGACCGGGGACGTCGGTCTGCGGCGCGGACTGAGCCAGCGCGGCACCCGACGCGAATACGGCCGATACCAGCAGGCCGATCAAGCTGAAGCGGCAAGTCGTCTTTGCATTCATGAGTTGAGCCTCGTTGAGTAGTTGGCAGGAGTGATTGGCATGATCAAGACATACCTCGAAAAAAACCGCACCGGCGCCCCAGGGAATCACGGCATCCGCGCACCATCGCCGACGTAAGCGCCGGATCATTCGGGATCGAACATTCGGGATCGATCAGCAAGAACCCCCTTTCCCCCACATCCCCCCGTGTTGATCCAGACCCCATCGTCTGGCTGGCACAGTGCGAGGAACGGCATCCCTGGAGATCGCGTTGACAACCAGTGCATACGCCGGATTTCCGTTCAGCCATCGTTGCGGTGCGCGCCACCGCTGACGGATGCCGTCACGATAGTCTTCGACTATGGGAAGCATCCGAACAAACGAATTCTCCCCGTGCATGCCAGAGGCGTAGCCTGCAGGA
This sequence comes from Rhodanobacter terrae, assembly GCF_042657005.1. NCBI lineage: Bacteria > Pseudomonadati > Pseudomonadota > Gammaproteobacteria > Lysobacterales > Rhodanobacteraceae > Rhodanobacter > Rhodanobacter terrae. Next base: position 316,332 of record NZ_JBHSNG010000001.1, on the reverse strand, counting down.
CGTCCCCACCGAGCAGGATCCGCCATGAGCCACGATCGCAAGACCTTGACCACCGACGCCGGCGCGCCGCTGGCCGACAACCAGAACAGCCTCACCGCCGGCCCGCGCGGTCCGTTGCTGGTGCAGGACCATCAGCTGTTCGAGAAGCACGCGCACTTCAATCGCGAGCGCATCCCCGAGCGTGTCGTGCATGCCAAGGCTTCGGCCGCGTTCGGCACGTTGACGATCACCCGCGACATCACCCGCTACACCCGCGCCAAAGTGTTCGAGCCGGGGGCTCAGACGCCGATGCTGGCGCGCTTCTCCACCGTCGCCGGCGAACGCGGTGCCGCCGATGCCGAGCGCGACGTGCGCGGCTTCGCGCTGAAGTTCTATACCGAGGAAGGCAACTGGGACCTGGTCGGCAACAACACGCCGGTGTTCTTCATCCGCGATCCGTACAAGTTCCCCGACTTCATCCATACGCAGAAGCGCGACCCGCGCACCAACATGCGCAGCGCCACCGCGATGTGGGACTATTGGTCGCTGTCGCCCGAATCGCTGCACCAGGTCACCACCTTGATGAGCGACCGCGGCATCCCGGCCAGCCTGCGCCACATGCACGGCTTCGGCAGCCACACCTTCAGCTTCTGGAACGACCAGGGCGAGCGCTATTGGGTGAAGTTCCACTTCAAGACCCAGCAAGGCATCAGGAACATCACCAACGCCGAATCGGCGTCGCTGATTGGCGCCGACCGCGAATCGCACCAGCGCGACCTGTACGAGGCGATCGAACGCAAGGATTTCCCGAAGTGGACGATGTACGTGCAGATCATGCCGGAAGCCGACGCGGAGAAGACCTCGTACAACCCGTTCGACCTGACCAAGGTATGGCCGCACAAGGACTACCCGCTGATCGAGGTCGGCGTGATGGAGCTCAACCGCAATCCGGACAACTATTTCGCCCAGGTCGAGCAATCCAGCTTCTCGCCGGCCAACGTGGTGCCCGGCATCGGCTTTTCGCCCGACAAGGTGCTGCAGTTCCGCATCTTCTCCTACGCCGATGCGGCGCGTTACCGCCTCGGCGCGAACCACGACCAGCTGCCGGTGAACCAGCCGCGCTGCCCGGTGCGCAACTACGCGCGCGACGGCCAGATGCGTTTCGGCGATAACGGCAGCGGCAGCGTGAACTACGAACCGAACTCGTTCGGCGGGCCGGTCGAGGATCCGTCGGTGAAGGAGCCGCCGCTGAAGATTTCGGGCGATGCCGATCGCTACGATCATCGTGTCGGCAACGACGACTACACCCAGCCCGGCGACCTGTTTCGCCTGATGAGCGCGGATCAGAAGCAGCAGTTGTTCGACAATATCGCCGCGGCGATGCGGGGCGTACCGCAGGAGATCGTGCAGCGCCAGCTCGGTCACTTCGCCAAGGCCGATCCGGCGTATGCCGCCGGCGTGGCCAAGGCGCTAGGCATACGCAACTGAGCGTCCGATGCGGGCCATGCCGGAGGATGTCCGACGCGGCCCGCGCAACGAACGCTCGATACATGCCGCTCAATACACGCTGTGCACCATCTGCAGGCCGGGGCGCGGGCGCGGCGACGGCGCGACTGCGGGCGCTTCGTCCGCATAAGGCATCGCGATATCCGGGATCGCGGCCAGAACTTCCTCGGACAATCCGGGCAGCGGCAGGCTCGCCGGCTCCGACGACTCGCGTGCGAGCAGCCGTCCCGACTGCACCAGTTGCCCGATGCGGTCGCACACCTCGTCGCGACCAAAGGGCTTTTTCATGAAATCGTCCGCACCGAAGCGCTGCACGTAGAACTGCTCGGTGGCCTGCTGGTTGCCGCTGATCATCACGATCGGAATGTGCCGGGTCTGCGGATCGTGGCGCAGCGCACGCAGCACCGCGAAACCGTTCATGCCGGGCAGCACGATATCCAGAAAGATCAGCGCGGGCTGTTCGTCGCGCGCCAGCCGGATGGCATTCTCGCCATCGGTCGCGCTGGACACCGCATAGCCTTCATGGCCCAGCAGCTTGCCCAGTACGGCGCAGATGGTAGGCGAGTCATCGACCACCAGCATGCGCGCACCCAATGCAGCCTGCACGTGCGGCACCGACGGCTGCTCGCCATCCGTGCCGCCAAGCAGACGCTTGATGAAGCCCATGCCGGCCATCCGCGCTAATCCGTCCATGCCATATCCCCCGCGTCGTGGGGATGCACAGGCGCAATCCCCTTGAGTTGGGTGGGATGTTCCCGCAGATCGGACGGCCAATCTGCGATGCACTGCTCAGCGCGGGTCCTTCAATCGCCGCAAATCGCGCCGCGCATGTTTGTCCGGGCGTTTCGCCGGGCCGCTCGCGCCGACCAGCTGGCGCTGCTGCTGCATCGCTTCCCGGGCTTCGCGGCTGGCCGTGGTCTCGCGATACAGCGTTTGCGCCACGCTGGCCGGACCACGCCGGTGGGACAAGCCCAGCACCTCGACTTCCAGCCGTTCCTCGCCGCGCGAGATGCGCAGCATGTCGCCCACATGCAGCGCCTTCGCCGGCTTGCACCCGGCACCGTTGACGTCGACCTTGCCACCGTCGATCGCCTGCTTGGCCAGGCTGCGCGTCTTGAAAAAGCGCGCCGCCCACAACCACTGGTCGGCGCGCAGATCGGTGGCCGGCGGCTCACCTGTGGGAGCGGCTTCAGTCGCGATTCTCTTGTCGGCATGCATGCAAAAGGCGTCGCGACTGAAGTCGCTCCCACAGTTCGTCGCGGCGATTATGGCGCCACCCTCGCCGGCAGCGAAAACCCGCCGCGCCGATCAGGAGGGTTCCGCGGACGACGCGGCCAGGTCCAGCGGATCCGGCATCGCGATGTCCGGGATCGCCGCGTGTTCCGCCTCGGTGTGCTCCGGCGCCGCCGGCGCGACATCCTCCGCGGTGCGCTCGCGCACTACCAGCCGGCCGCTTTGCGTGAGGTGCTGGATGCGCGCGAACACCTCGCCGCGACCGAACGGCTTCTTCATGAAATCGTCCGCGCCGAAGCGCTGCACGTAGAACTGCTCGGTGGCCTGCAGGTTGCCGCTGATCATCACGATCGGGATGCGGTGTGTCCGCGGGTCCCGCCGCAATGCCCGCAGCACCGCGAAACCATTCATGCCCGGCATCACGATATCGAGAAAGATCAGGTCCGGCCTTTCCCTGGCCGCCATCTCGATCGCCGTCTCGCCGTCCGGCGCCTTCAACACCACGTGGCCATCCTGGTTCAGCATCTTGCCGAGCACGGCGCGGATGGTGGCCGAGTCGTCCACCACCAGCACCCAGGCGCCTTTGGGTACGCCGCTGCGCGGTGCCGCACGGCGATCGCCAGGCTCGTTCCCGAAGAACCGCCGGATCAGTTCGAAGCCTGCCATGACACGAGCCCCCTTGCCCATGAGAATCCGCCGCTAGTCTCGACGCAGCCGATGCCGGGCGCAAGTCAGCCACCGAGCAACAGATTGCCCAGCGGTATGGTGACCAGCGACAGGACGGTCCCGGCGCCCAGCACGGTGTTCGCCAGCGTCGGATCCAGCTCGTACTCGTCGGCCAGGATCGCCGCCGACACCATCGGCGCCATCGCCGCCTGCAGCAGGCCGACCGTAAGCACCAACCCGCCCACGCCGGCGGCCGTGCCGAGCAGCCAGCACAACAGCGGCGCCAGCAGCAGCTTCCAGCCCAGGCCCCAGCCGGTCGCGCCCAGTTGCCCGGGGACTGGACGGAACTTGAACTGCAGTCCCACCGAGAACAGCGCCAGCGGCGTCAGCGAGGCGCCGATCGGCGCGAACACACCGTTCAACAGCTCCGGCCAGCCGCCGAACAGACCCACCGCGATGCCGACCACCAGCGCCACAAAAGCCGGAAACGTGGCGATGCGCCTGGCGATCAGCCGCAGCGGCGGCGTGCGCCCGGAATACATCGAAGCCACCACGATGCCGGCCGAGGCCAGCAGCGGAAACGTGCCGATCTGGTCGGCCACCACCGCCAGCGCCAGGCCCGGCTTGCCGTGCAACGCCTCGATCAGCGGATAACCCATGTAGGCGGTATTGCCCAGGCCGCAGACCAGAATCAATGCCCCGGTGCGTTGTCGCGACCAGCGCAGTCGCGATCCGAGCAGGCCGAACAGCAGCCAGGCACCGCCGAACGTGAGCCACGTCGCGGCCACCGGAAACCACAGCTGCGGGTCGAACTTCACCTTCGGGATGAGTTCCAGCACCAGGGCCGGCAACGCCACGTTGAGCACCCACCAGTTGATGCCTTGCACGATGCCCGCCGGCGGTTTCGCCAACCGCGCCACCACGAGGCCGAGGATCAGGCAGACAAAAAGCAGCAACATCGCACTCATCGGACGGCGGCATACCTCGGGGGAGTCACCGCATTAGACGCGATGCCGGCCACGTTCGAAAGCCGCCAGGCACTCCTGACGCGCCCTGTAGGAGGCCTGAGGTATCCGGGCCTCCTTCAGCGATAATCCATCTTTCGAATGCACCACTCATCCGCCATGAACGATCCCCTCCACCTCGCACACGGACTGGCCGGCGACAGCATCTTGCCGGACTGGCCCGTGTTGACCGTGGCCGAGATCGACACGCTTTTGCGCGGCTATCCGCGGCTCGGTACTTCCGTGCGCATCGACTGGCACAGTCCGCGCCCGCTGTCGGCTGCCTGTCTGGTCGAGACGAGCGGCGCGTCCGTCTTCGTCAAGCGCCATCACCGCCGCGTGCGATCGGTCGGCACGCTCGGCGAGGAGCATCGCTTCATCGCGCACCTGCGCGGCAACGGCATGCCGATACCGGCCGTGCTGAGCGATGCGCACGGGCAGACCGCCGTGGCGATCGGCGACTGGACGTACGAGGTGCACGAACGCGCCGCCGGCATCGACCTGTATCGCGAGGCGATCTCGTGGTCGCCGTTGCCGAACCGCCAGCACGCCTACCGCGCCGGCCGCATGCTGGCTGCATTGCACGACGCGGCCGAGGATTACCACGCAGCCCAGCGCGACACCTACATCCTGGTCGCGCGCAGCGAGCTGATCTGCTCACCCGATCCGGTCGCCACCCTGCGGGCGCAGTTGCCGGCACGGCCCGGCCTGGCCGATTACCTGCAAGAACGCGACTGGCCCACCGATCTCGCCGAGCTGTTCGCTCCCTGGCACGCCGCCGCGCAACCGCGACTGGCACGACAGCCGCGGTTGTGGACGCACGGCGACTGGCACGTCTCCAACCTGTGCTGGAGCGGCGACAGCGCCACCTCGCGCATCAGCGCCGTGCTCGATTTCGGACTTGCCGCCGCCAACGGCGCCTTGTTCGACCTGGCCACCGCAATCGAACGCAACGCGATCGCCTGGCTGGCGCTGGACGCCGGCATCGATGCCGCACACCCCGACATCGCCCACGCGCTGATCGAAGGCTATCGCCGGCAGCGCCCGCTGAGCACCGCGGACATCCGGCTGCTGGCCGACCTGCTGCCGCTGGTGCACGTGGATTTCGCGCTGTCCGAAATCGAGTATTTCCACGCCATCACCCACTCGCGCGCCAATGCCGACGTGGCTTACGACACCTTCCTGCGCGGCCACGCTGCCTGGTTCGGCACGCCGCCCGGGCAGGCCTTGCTGCGGGCTATCCGCGACGGCGCCTGACATCCGTGGTCTAATAGCGTTCTTGAAGCGGGGGTGCCCGGCGTTTGCCGGGCTGAGAGAGTCCCTTGGAACCTGATCCGGCCCGTACCGGCGTAGGGAGCTTGCTGATCCGGCACGTCCGTTCGGACGTCCGCCTCGCCGTCGCTTCGTCCGTTCACCAGAAGACGACGATGGCCTCACTCCCGATCCCCCTTGCCCGCACTCCCCTGATCCTTGCGTTGATGTCGGTGATGGCGCTCGCCCACGCGCAGAGCGACGCCACGACCCAGCCGCGAGTCACGCCACTGGCTCCCGTGCATGTGCGCGCGAACGGCGACAAGGGCTATCGCGCCACCGACACCGATCTCGGCGGCCTCGGCAACACACCGCTGCACGACACGCCGGCGGCGATCACGGTGATTACCCGGGACCAGCTCGACGATCGCCAGCCGCGCACGCTGAGCGAACTGGCCCATGCCGACGCCGCGATCGGCGACAACTATGCGCCGGTCGGCTACTACCAGGACATCGCGATTCGCGGCTTCGCGCTGGATCTGGCCAGCGGTTTCCGCTTCAACGACCTCAGCATGACCGGCGAACAGTATGTGACGCTGGAAGACAAGCAGCAGGTGGAAATCCTCAAGGGACTCGCCGGCCTGGAAGCGGGCGTGGTCGCACCGGGTGGATTGATCAACTACGTCAGCAAGCGCCCGGCCGATGTGCACACGGCCACCGTCGGCACCGACTCGGAGGGTTCGCGTTATCTGGCGCTCGACATCGGCGGCTGGCTGACACCGGATTTCGGCGTGCGGGTGAACGCCGCGCACGAGGACATGAACTCCTACGTCCGGCATGCCGATGGCCGGCGCAATTTCGTGTCGCTGGCCGCCGACTGGAAGATCAGCGCCAACGCCACGCTGCAGCTGGACACCGATTACCAGACCAGCGGGCAGCGCTCGGTCTCCGGCTACCAGCTGCTCGGCGGTACCGTGATTCCGCCCCATCCCAGCCGCACCCGCATGCTCGGCTTCGAGCCATGGCAGCAGCCCGTCGGCATCAACGCCAGCAACAGCACGCTGCGCTTCAACTACCTGTTCAACGACCACTGGCAGGTGCAGGTATCGGCCGGCCACAGCCATGTGGTGATCGACGACAACGTGGCCTTCGCCTACGGCTGTTTCTACTCGCCGGCCTGCGCCAGCGGTGCCACGCCGGGCTACTTCTTCGCCCCGAACGGCGACTACGACGTCTACGACTATCGCAGCCCCGACGACACCCGCCGGAACGACGAGCTGCGCGCGGTGCTCAAGGGCACGTTCGACGCCGGCGCATTCACCCATGAGCTCAGCGCGGGCGCCAGCACGTTCCAGCGCACGCTCAACCAGCGCCCCTACGTTTACGACTACGTCGGCACCGCCAACATCGATCAGGTCGACCCGCCGTACTTCGCGCCGTCGCCGAACCAGCCCGGGCCATTGGCACGCCGGCTGGACAGCTGGCAGCGCTCGCTGTTCGCGCTCGATCGCATGCATATCGGCTCCCAGTGGCAGGTGCTCGCCGGTGGCCGCTACGTAAGACTGAATGAGAGTGCCTTCGACGACAGCGGCGTACTGCAGCGCCACACCGTGGAGAACAGGCTGCTGCCGCAGGCCGCCGTGCTGTGGCAGCCGACCGCGACACTGACGACGTACGTCAGCTACAGCGAAAGCCTGGCGCTGGGCGGCCAGGCACCTTACTGGGCATCCAACGGCGACGCCGTGCTGGCACCGCTGCTGGCGCGCCAGATCGAAACCGGCGTCAAGTACGAATGGAGCGATGCGCTGAGCCTGCAAGCCGCGCTGTACCGCCTCCGCCAGCCGTACCAGTTCGCGCAACCGGACCAAACCGCCGCGGGCTTCACCTTCGTCGAGCAAGGCAACGAGGTGCACAGCGGGCTGGAACTCAGCGCCGCCGGCCAGCTGAGCGACAACCTGCGCCTGACCGCCAGCGCCAACCTGATCCGGGCACGGGCGCAGAACACCGGTACGCCCAGCTACGAAGCCCACCAGATCGTCAACGTGCCGCGCCTGCGCACGTCGGTCTACATGGATTACCGCCTGCCGTTCGCGCCCCATCTCAGCCTGCTCGGCGGCTGGCGCTACAGCAGCGCCAACCCCGCCACCCCGAACGGCCTGGTGAGCGTGCCGGCTTATAACGTGTTCGACGCGGGCCTGCGCTACGTCACCCAGTGGAACCGCCATGCGCTCACCTGGCGACTGAACATCGACAACGTGTTCAACCATTTCTACTGGCGCGACACCGGCACCTCTGGCGGCGACAGCTACCTGTTCCCTGGTGCACCGCGACTGGCACGGCTTTCCGTGACCTTCGACTTCTGATGTCCTGGATCGAACTCATCGGTGCACTGATCAGCGCCTGGGCGGTGTGGCTCACTGCCCGCCGCAAGCCCTGGTGCTGGCCGATCGGCTTGCTGTCGGTGGCGATCTACGCTGGGATCTTCGTCGACGCGAAGCTCTATTCCGACGCCTTGCTGCAGGTCGCGTTCGGCGTGCTCATCGTCTATGGCTGGGTACGCTGGCTGCAGAACCTGGGCGACGACGGCCTGGTGCGCGTCGCGCCGCTGCCGGCGGCGCAAGCCGTCGCGCACCTGCTCATCGGTGCCGCCGGCGCGCTCGCGCTCGGCTTCGTCATGCACCGCTGGACCGACGCCGCCCTGCCCTGGCTGGACGCCGCGCTGACGGCCTTCAGCCTGGTCGCGCAGTGGTGGCAGGCACGGCGGCACATCGCCGCGTGGTGGCTGTGGATCGTGGTCGACGTGATCTATGTCGGCGAATACGTCTACAAGTCGCTGATGATCACGTCGGTGCTGTATGCCGGGTTCATCGTGCTGGCGATGATCGGATTGCGCAGCTGGCTGCAGGTGGAACGGCGCCCCGCGGGCGGCATCCAGATCGGCTGAAAAGCGGGATCGTTCCAAGGAAACAGACAGGGCGTCCGCCTCGCGGCGCACACCGGTTTGTTCATCGCGCGCGCATGCGACACGGCCTGCAGTCAACCCCCGGCACGCTGATGACCGGGGTCGTGCGGCGGAGCTCCCCGAGCTCGCCGGCAAGCAGGTTAACACCGCGAATCCGCTTCGAATGCCGAACGTGTCCGGGATTCCGTCGAATTTCCGGACCTGGATTCGCTACAATTATTTGCGATTGCGCAATTTCTTTCTGAGCGCGAACCGAGCAGGTGGCAGCCCGTAATGCCGGCTGCTTCCAGCCTCGACACTTTCCTTACGCAGCGTTGCCGCGGCGGGTGCAGAATGGCCTCACGATGAAAGCCTCGATTACCGGAATGCGGGTTTTGTATATCGCCATCCTGCTGCTGGCTGCGACGCAGGCTGCGGGTGCGCAAAGCATCTACAAGTGCACGAAGGCGGGGCAACTCGAATACACCGACCGCCCCTGCCCCGGTGGCAAGGGCGAATTGATCCATCAAGCCAGCGACAGCGAAATCATCAACCAGTATCTCGACCTGGGCCAGGACGCCCTGGCGAAGCGTTATGCGGATTCACATCACCTCGAAGCACTCTACAAAGAGCTCCTCGAGGCCCGCCAGGAGAAGATGGAAGCCAGGGCACAGCAGCAGGCCGACGAGGCAAAACAGCGCGACGCGGACGCACGGCAGCAGGAGCTCCTCGATGAAGCAGCCAACCGCGGCCGGTTACAGGGCGAAAACGATGCACTGCGCCGGAAGAATGACCAATACCGCGATCAACTCGCCCAGCCGGTCTACGGCCAGGCACCCGCCTACTGGGGCACCGTGCCGCCGTACTGGAATCGCGAACATGATCACGACCACGACCACGATCATGACCACGATCATGACCACGATTCGCGCCCGCCGGCGTCCAAGCCGGTCTTCCACCCCTGCACGCAGCTGGCCGGCGGTCGGGTGCAGTGTTGAAGGTGGCGCTGGCCGTGCATGCTTCGACGCATGCCGACGCCTGTCCTACGGATCTTTCGCCACTGGCGTGAAGTGCAGGTCCTGATAGTCGTAACTGAAGTCGGCAATGGGCGACACCGCCCGCATCGTCATCCGATCGATGCTGCCGTCGGGCTTGAGCGCGAAGGTGAGGTAGGCATCCTCGACGTCGGGCATCGCCCAGTGCGTGCGGAACGTGTCGTACTGCACGTGCTCCAGTGCTCCGTGCAATCCCGGCGTGCGATCGAAGCTGATGCTCAGCGCGCCCTTGCCGTTGTTGCCCTGGCTGATCGTGGCGGTTCCATACCAGGGGTCACGATAGACGCCGGCGTAGCCGGACAACGGCAATGACGGGCCGCGTTCCGGGTGCGTGGCAGCGTCGTGGGCGCGGAGTGCGGCCACGGCGCCGGCATTGATCCCGTCGAACACCTGTTTGTAGCTCGCGATCCAGTCCGGCGAAGGCAGCCCCAGCAGGATATCGAGCAGGTGTTCGCGCATCGCGAACAGCGCGCCGGCGTCTTCGCAGTTGAGCATGATGGCAAAGGCAGCATGCCTTTCCGGAATGATCACCACCGCCGATATGCCGCCCAACACGCCACCGAGATGGGTGATGATCTTGTGCCCGCGGTAATCCTGCACTTCGAGGCCGAGCGCATAGGCCCGGAACTGGGGCTGTGCCAGAGCGAGCACAATCGGTGCGGGACGGATCGGAATCAGCGTCTGCGGCGTCCACAAGGCTTGCGACGCCGCGTCGCTGAAGATGCGTTTGCCGTCATCCAGAGCACCGTGCCGCAACTGCAAATGCAACCAGCGGCCCATGTCGTCGGCGCTGACCTGCAACGCGCCAGCCGGGGCGAACACGCTGCCCGTCATTACCGTGGCAAGCACCTGCTGCTTGCCGACACCGCGAACCGGCGTGGAATTCCTGGCGTGCAACGACACCTGGTCGGCGACGCGTGCGTCGATACTTACCTGGGTGTCGTGCATGCCCAGCGGATCGAGGATGTGCTGTTGAACGAAATCCTCCCAGCGCTGGCCGGACACCGCCTCGACCAGTTGTCCGGCGACGATGTACAACACGTTGTCGTAGTCGTAGTCGGCGCGGAATGAATGGGCCGGCTTCAAATAGCGGATGTCATGCACGAGCCCGGCCCGGCTGCGGTCGGTGGTGGGGAAGATCATCAGATCGCCTTCGCCCAGCCCAAACCTGCTGCGGTGAACCAGCAAGTCGGTCACCGTCATCTCGTTCGACGCGTAGGCGTCGTACATGCGAAACCCGGGCAACTTGTCGACCACGCGGTCGTCCCAATGCAACTTGCCCTGGTCGACCAGGATCGCCAGCGCGGCGGCGGTGAACGCCTTGGTGTTGGAACCGATTGGGAAGATGGCGTGCGCATCCACTCGCGCGGCCGAACCCAGCTTGCGCACGCCATAGCCATGCGTCGTGATCGTGCCGCCATCGATAATTGCCACCGACATGCCCGGCGCGCCAAACGTCTGCATGACCTTGCCGGCGAACGCATCGAGCGATTGCGGCGCGACCGACCGGGCGGGCGTCGCGACGGATGAACCCGACGGCAGCAGCATGGCCAGCGCGACCATCGAAGCGGCAAGCCAATGGCTCGCCGCACGCTGGCACGGGGGCTTTGCATGAGTTCTGTGGATCATCAGTCACGCCCCTGTCCGATGGTGTTACCTGTCGCCGACGGCGACGCCTTCAGCACTGCGGATGCACGTCAAACCCTGGGTCGGCCACGGCTCTTGTGTGCGGCCACGCCGCCCTTCCCCTTGCCGTCGGTCTTGCTCTTCGTGGCTCCGCCCGATGTGCGCCTCGCGTCTGGCGGCGCCTCCACGTAACCCACCAGCTTCTGCCGCAACTGCGTGATGTCGCCGATGCGCTCGAACATGTCGCCCTGCTCGCGACTGACGGCAGCGATCAGCAAACTGAGCAGACTGGTAGTCGCGGTGAAGTCGTGCCAGGCGCGACCGAGGTCCACCGGCATCATCAATACGTTGTCGGTGAACTGACGCGCCCAGTAGCACTGGCTGTCGGTGACGATGGCCAACGGAATGCCGCGCGCCGCGGTTTCCTCGGCCAGGATGCGGAAGTGCCGCGAATAGCGCCGGAAGTCGATCAGCACCACGCAACTCTTTTCGGTCGCATCGAGCAGCATGTCGGCATAAGCACCATCAAGTCCTTCGACGAACACGGTGCGCGGCTTGACGCTCTGCAGCAGGCCGGCGAAACCGATCCCGAGAAAGCGGGCCTGGTGAAAGCTGGCGACGGATATGCGGTCGGCGGCCACCAGCAGCTTGACGATGGCTTTCCACTCCGCGGTGCGGGTCAGCGCGTGCACCTTGGTCAGGTCGCGTATTTCTGCCTTGAGGGTCTCGGAAACAGGATCGGAATGAGTGTGCTCCGGGGTCGCATACAACTGCAGCCACGGCTCGTCGCCGCGCAGCTCTTCTTTCAACTCGTTGAGGCCGGCATAACCGAGGTTGCGCAAGAACCGCCCTACCGTCATCGGGCTGACACCGACCCGCTTGCCCAGCGACGCCGCCGTCTCGAACGGGATGCCACTGACGTTGTGCAACAGATGGGTGGCGATCTTCTGTTCGGCGGCGGTGAACGATTCCCACCGGCTCTTCAATTTCTTCTGCAAGTCTTTGGTCATGGCGATCGGCTCAATGGGCGGGTAGCGCGGGCCCGGTCGCGGCCCGCTGATGTTCCACATTACCCATACGCAGGCTGAGCGCATACAGCAGCATCGCCGCCACGCCGGAAACCGCGCCGATCAGGGCGAAGAACCAGCCGTGGGAAAGCACGCTCCACAGCGTGCCCAGGGCACCGGCGAGCAGGTTGCCGAAGAAACCGGCGAAGAACCACGTAGCGATGCTGGTAGCGCGGAATCCCTCTGGCGCCAGTCTGCCGAACAAGGCCAGCCCGACCGGCAGTATGTAGAGCTCGCCGATGGTGAACAGCACGAACCAGCCGAACAGCCAGAGCCAGCTCGCGCGCGTGCCGTGCGCTTCATTCCATGCCGCGACGATACCGAGCGCGACGTAGGAAACGCCGACGATGACTGCGCCGAACGCCATCTTGCCCAGCAAGGGTGTTTCCACACCGCGCCGGGCCAGACGCGCCCAGCGCGCGACCAGGACGGGAGTGAATGCGAACACCACCAGCGAGTTGACCGACTGGAACCAGGTCATCGGTATCACCCAGCCCGATACCAGCTGCCGGTCGATGCCGGTATCGGCCCACAACGCGATGGTGTTGCCGTTCTGCTCGTAGGCGCCCCGGAAGATCACCACGATCGCGGCAATGACGATCAGAAAAGCAAAGCGATCCCGCGCCGCACGGTTCCACGGAGGCCTGGCCGCGCGCATGGCGGCGCCGCGCGCCGGCTCGGGCGGCAGGTAGCGCCGCCCTGCCAGATAGATCACCAGCGACAGCAGCATGCCGAAGCCGGCCGCGGCGAACCCCCAGTGCCAGCCATACGATTCGCCGAGCGTGCCGCACACCAGCGGGGCCAGGAAGCCGCCCAGGTTGATGCCCACGTAATAGATGTTGTAGGCGCTCTTGCTGCGTACGTCGCCATCGCGATAGAGGCCTTCGATCTGGCTGGCCAGACTGGGCAGGAACAGGCCGTTGCCCAGCGCGATCGTGGCCAGCGCCGGATAGAACAGCGGCTCGGAGGACATCATGAAATGGCCAAGCGCCATCGCCGCACCGCCGATCACCACGGCGTTGCGCTTGCCCAGCCAGCGATCGGCCACCATGCCGCCGAATACCGGCGTGAAATAGACGAAGGCCGCGTAGGCACCGTAGACCAGCGACGCGTATTCCTGCCCCATGTCCAGGTGCTTGGTCATGTAATAGACCAGGATCGCGCGCATGCCGAAGAAGGAGAACATCTCCCACATCTCGGTCAGGAACAGCACGCTCAGGCCACGCGGATGTCCGAACCAGTTGCGCTCGGAGGCTGGAATCAGGCTATTCGACACATGTCACTCCCTCCGTTCCCGACAGACCGATCATCGGAGCGCACCTTACGCAACCACCGCCGGCCCACCCCACAGCTCGTCCGCACACCAGATGTATCCGTCTTCGTAGCTGGCAGCGGGCGATCGATCCGTGGTCAGAAAGGTCGGGCCATCCAGATCCACCACCCCGCAGCACTGGCCCACCACAAAGGCCGGCGCCATGGCCAGCGACGAACCGGACATGTTGCCGACCATCAGCTCGAAACCCAGCTTGCGCGCGTCCGTGACGATCGACAGCGCCTCGGTCAGGCCGCCGCACTTGTCCAGCTTGATATTGATGATATCGACGCGGCCGACCATCTTCTGCAGGTCGCTGCGATCCTGCACGCTTTCGTCCGCAGCGATTCGAATCGGCCGCTCCAGCCCGTCGAGCCAAGCCTCCTTGCCAATCGGGAAAGGTTGCTCGACCACATCGACCCGCGCCTCCACCAGCGTCGGCAACAGGCGCGCAAACGACTCGCGCGTAAAACCCTGATTGGCGTCGACCATCAGCCACACGTCGGGGCGTGCCGCGCGCACGGCCAGCACACGTTGCGCATTGATATCGTCATCGGTGAGCTTGAGCTTGATCGCACGGGCGCTGGCGAATGCGCGGGCACGCTCGGCCATCACCTGCGGCTGATCGGCACCGACCGTGTACGTAGTCATCAGCGCCTTCGGCTTGTCCTGGCCGGCCAGCATCCATACGGGTTTGCCGCTGCGCTTGGCCTCCAGATCCCACAACGCACAGTCGAGCGCATTGCGCGCACCGCACGCGGGCAGGATCCGCTGCAGCTGCTCGCGGGTGAGGCCAGCCTCGATCCGGCCACGCAAGGCCTCGATCTGCGCCAGCATCTTTTCCGGCGTGTCCTCTTTGTAATAGACCCCGAGACCTTCACCCTGGCCGATCAGACCGTCCGCCTCCAGGGTGACCACCACCGATTCGAACGCGGTGAAGGTATAGCCCGTGATGTGGAAAGGCCCCACGGTCGGTCGCCGATCGATACTTGCCTGCATCCGCAGTCGCGTTTGTCCGTTGCTGTTCATGAAAACTCCTGTTGATACGGGAATGCGCGCCCGGCGGCTTGCCGTCAATAACGCGCGCTGAAGCTGACCAGGCCGAACGCCACGATGAACCACGCCAGGTAGATCGCAGCGAATGCCAGTACGGTTTCGCCTGCGCGCACCCAGCGGCTGCGGCGCGGCGCCAGCCAGCTGCGTATCGCATGCGCGACCACGGCGACCACGCCCAGCAGGCCGAACAGACCCAGCACGTAAAGCAGATAAAGCCACGGCGTTGCCCTGCCCTGCAGCACGATGTCCTCGCTCACCGACAGCGCGGCAAGCAGACCCAGCCAGCCCGCCATATCCACGAACAGCGCCAGCGCGCCCAGCCGCGACAGCAGCCGCGATCGACGCTGGGCAGCCTCGATCGCAAGCGGACGGCGATAGTGCCGGCGCACCCAGCCGCCAATGAACCAGGTCAGCAAGGCCACGATGACGACGGCGAAGGACAGGCTTGCCCACAGGCCGACGGTGCCCATGGCCTTGGCACCGGACACGCGCTGGAACACGAACACCGGCGCTTCCACGTCGGTGGCCCAGTAACTGATCTTGCCCTGCGCATCGGTGACGAACTTCAGGTGCGCGTCACCATTCACTTCGCGGTAGGTCAGCGGACCGGTTTCGCGCCAGTGCAGCGGTTTGTCGGCATAGTCGTTCCAGGCCGATACGACGATGGTGTCGTCCGGCTGCGCCGTGACGCTGACCTGGCCCAGCATGTAGAGCACGCGCATGGCGCTTTCGTTGCGCCGGCTCGACTCGTACCAGCCCGCGACACGTGCGGCATCGGTCTTGGCGCTGCTCGCCGTCGGTTCCGTCGGCGCATTCCAGGGGAAATAGCGGTCGAGGAACTTGGCAAAGATCGCCTTGCGTATCACATGCGCGCCGCCCTCGTTGCCGGCGCTGTTGAACGACATGAAGATGCCGACGTTCGCATCCAGCAGGAGATGCAGGTCGCTATGAAAAACGATGGTGTCGCCGGCATGGCCGATGATGCGCTGGCCGTGGCTGTCTTCCTGATAGAAGCCCAGATCGAAGCCGTTCAAGCCCGGCGCCGCGGTGTACTGGCGGCTATGCATCAGATCGGCGGTGGCCTGCTTGAGAATCCGGGTGTCGCCGAAGCGGCCGCCTTGCAACTGGGCGATCATGAAATTCGCCATGTCCATGGCCGAGCTGCTCAATGCGCCGGCGGGTGCCGGATCGACCGCCTCGAACGGCTGCGGCTTGCCCTTCGAAGCGCTCTCGTAACCCTTGGCCATCAGCGGGGCCAGCGCAGCCGGCAACGGCTGGGCGAAGCTGGAGTGCAGCATGTCCAGCGGCCCGAAGATGTGATGCTGGATGTAATCCTCGAAGCGCTCGCCCGATACGCGCTGGACTATGTAACCGGCGAGGCCGCAGCCGTAATTGGAATAGGCCACGATTTTCCCCGGCGCAAAGATCCGCGCCGGGATGTGCGATTTCAGGTATTTCCCCAGATCGACTTCGTCCGTCGACGCCGGCAACAAGCCACGAGCGGTTTCTTCGAAACCCGGCGTGTGCGTCATGAGGTTGCGCAGGGTGATCGGCTTGCCGTCGAACGGCGGGATCTTGAAGTCGAGGTACTGATTGATATCCGTGTCCAGATCCAGCTTGCCCTGCTCGACCAGTTGCATCACCGCCGTCCAGGTGAACAGTTTGGAGGTCGAGCCGGGACGGAACAGCGTGGTTTCGGGCGAAGGAGGCATCCGGGTCTTCAGGTCGGCGTAGCCGTAACCCTTGGCGAACAGCACCTTGCCGTCCTTGACCACCGAGATCACGCCACCGGCGACGTCATCGCGTTGCAGCGCAAACGGCACCAGGCCGTCGAGGAAGGTCGACAGATCGTCTGCGGTCAAGGCGTGCGTCGCAGCGGCCGGGCTGCTCGCAGCGGATGCGGCAACCATGGCGCCGGAAGGCATCGGCATGGACGCCGAGCTGGCTGGTGCCGGCTGGATCGGCTGCGCCACCTGCGCCATCGCGATGCTGGCGACGCAACTGATGACGAATGCCGCACCACGTTTCACGTAGTTGTGCATGGTTGAACTCCGGATACAGATGGGCGGTGGGCTTGCTCAGAAATTCACGGTGGCCGATACACCGACGGTGCGCGGCATCACATAAGTCGCAGCGAACGGGCTGCCCAGGGGATCGGTGGTTTCCGGGCGGACCGAAGTGATACCGCGCCCGTTGGTCACGTTCTTGACGTAGGCCTTGAAGGTCCAGCTGGCGTAGTTGACCCCCGCGCGCAGATCGACTTCGTCGTAACTCGGAACCGTGCTGCGCGGCCCCGGGACGACCGCGAAATCGGCCTTGCGCGCGCCGATGAAGCGATAGCTGCCGCCCGCGAAACCCGACCAGCCCCCCGCCAGCGGGAAGTCGTAGTCCGCGCCCAGGTTCACATTCCATTTCGGCACGAACGGCAGGCGGTCGCCCTTGTAGCCGTACAAGCCCGGCGGGGTATCGGCCGCCAGCTCGGCATCGGTCCAGCTGGCGTTGGCCGACAGCAGCAGGCCGTGCACCGGCGCGTACTGCCAGTTCGCTTCCAGGCCACGGCTGGTGGCTTTGCCGCCGTTGCCGAGAAAACCGAAACCGTCCGCATAGGAAGTCAGCTGGATCTGGCTCCAGTCGATATAGAACGCGTCGACATCGACGGTCATGCGTTTATCGAGCATGGTCGACTTGAGACCAAGCTCGTAACTCACCAGCTTGTCCGGACCGAAGGTCACCGGCGCGCCCAGGCCTGGCGGCACGCCGACGTTGGGACCGCCGGGCCGGAAGCCCGAGGCGATGCGCGCGTAGACCATCAAGTCATCGCTGAATTTGAAACTCGGGTTGAGCAGATAGGTGGTCGGGCTGTCCGACTGGCGGATGGTGAAGTCGGTGGGCCCGACCAGGATGCCATTGCCGATCTGCGTGTAAGAGGTCTTGTCGCTGCTGTAGCGCACACCGACCAGCAGGCTCAGCTGCGAAGTGACGTGCCAGGTCAGGTCGCCGAAGCCGGCCCATTCCTTGAAGATCGCGGGCCCAACGGAGATATGGCCAAGCGTCGGCAGCGCGACCGGCGCACCGGTACTTGCATCGAAGCTCAGCAAGTCCTGCACGTTGTTGCTGTGCTCGCGCGTGTAGAAAGCACCCACCCGCCATTCCAGCGTCTGGTCCTGCGGCGATTGCAGCCGCAGCTCCTGGGTGAACTTGCCCAACGTTATCGGGTTGAGCAGCGAATAGCCGACGCCGGTCAGGCCAAACGCGGGATTCAGTATCGGCGCGTAGGCGGTGGTGTAGTCCGTGTTGGCGCCCTTGGCCAGAGTGCTGTAACTGCTCGTGGAGATAAGCGCGGCCCAGCCAAAGTCGTCATTCACGTCGGCGCTGTACAACCGGTAGCGCAGATCGAACTTGCCGGTACTGGCGGCACGACTCTGCTGCAGGCCAGCGTAAATCGGCTCCAGCGTCACCGGATCCACGTCGATGCCCGCATTCGCGAGGCTGCCGCTGCTCAGATTCTGCGCGAGCGCCGACAATTTGATGGAGAACTGTCGCGTCGGCGTCCACAGCAATTGCGCGCGTGCACCGTGCACCTTGTCGCCGTCGAGATCTTTCTGGCCAGTGAACACGTTGTCGACGTAACCCGGATCCTTGCGGTCATACGCATTGACGCGCAGGGCGAGCTTGTCCCGAACGAGCGGCAGGTTGACCGTGACATGTGTGTCGTAACCGCTGCCGCCATCGGCGACGCTGCTGGCGCCGGCCTCGACGCGGCCGGAAAACTGCGTGCTGTCGGGCGGCGTGCTGACGAACTTGACCAGTCCGCCCAAGGTGTTCGAGCCGTACAGCGTGCCCTGCGGTCCGCGCAGCACCTCGATGCGCTGCAGATCGTCGGGGTCGATATCCGGTGTCAGCAGGGAGCCGGCCGAATAAACCGTGCTCGAGCCGTACGGGGTGTCGTCGATATAGGTTCCCACCGAAGCGTTGGCCTGGCCGTAACCCGAGGTGACACCGCGCAACACCAGTTGGGTCTGACCCGCGCCGGTTGAAATGACGTTGAGTCCCGGCACCTGCGTTGCGTAGTCGGCGAAGCTGAAGGCGCTCTGGCGATCGAGCTGGTCGCCCGATAGCGCCGCCACAGCCATCGGCACGTCCTGCAGGCGTTCACTGCGCTTGTTGGCAGTGACCATGATGGAACCCAGATTGACCGGTGCCGTGCTGCTGGCGGCAGGCAACTGCGCCGCGCGGTCCGGGCCTGCAGCAGGAGCGGCCATCCCGCTTTCGGTCGCCCCGCCGCTGGCGGGCACTTCCGCTGCGGTGTCCGTCCCGTTGGTGGCCGATGGTTGTGCCGCGACGCCGAGCGGTCCCAGCAAGGCCACGGCAATGGCCATGCAGATGCTGCGTCGACTGTGCTGCAGATAGCAAAGCTTCATGACGTTCTCCCCCGAGATGGTCGCGTGGACAGCCCACCGTTACAGTGTTATTCGATTAACATTGAAGTGTCAATGATATTTTTATATCAACGCCGATCGTCGCGCGCCATCGAAGGCGGCCTCACCGCCTTCCATCTTTTCCCGCTTGTTTCAGCACTCATCTTCGCGCCGCTTTACCTGCCGGGTCGGCAGGAGGCGTTGCAGGAGCGCACCCTGTGCGCGAAAGCGCGATGCGATGTGGCGACGTGGTGTTCGCGCACAGGGTGCGCTCCTACATGCCGAGATCATTCGAGGAGACGCGAAGTCTCGGCCATGGACAAGCTCGCGCAGGCACGCCCCTGTTGCCCACTTGATAAGGCACCGGCGATTCGCGGCGCAGGCGTGGCAACCGCCCGATATCGACGGCCGGCGTCATCGCCCACCGGACTTCCGGTGGGCGATGACGCGAGCGGGTTTACTGCGGTCGCCTGCCGCCGTGGGCGGGGATGAATCGTGCATCCACCGCCTCGGCCAGCTGATCCGGCGGCAACATGCCCTGAGCGATGAGGAAATCGTTGAACTGCTTCAGGTCGAACTTGCTGCCCAGCTCGATCTGCGTGTGCGCGCGCAGCTCCAGCAGGCGCGAGTAGCCGTAGAAATACGCCGTGGCCTGGCCCGGCGAGCGGAAAGTGAAGCGGTCGAGTTCCTCGCGGGCAAACGCCTCCGACAAGCCCACGTCGTCGACCAGGATGTCGTGCGCGCGGTCATGCGTGATCAGCCCGAGATTGAGCATCGGATCGAGGAAGGCACGCGCCGCGCGCAGCAGGCGGAGTTGCAGCGCGATCATCTGCCCGCCTTTCGGTTCGTACGGCATCATCATGTATTCCGAATACAGCGCCCAGCCTTCCACGTTGACGCTGTTGAAGGCGAACAGCGAGCGCGCCAGCGACACGCCATGCTCGACCATCGCCGAGAACTGCAGCTCGTGCCCCGGCCGGCCCTCGTGCGCGGTCAGCGTCCACGCGCAGGCCTTGCAGGTGAAGTCGTCGTAGGCCTGGTTCTCGCCCTTGCCGTTCGGCGGATTGCCCAGCGGCAGCACGAAGCTGCCACGCTCGCCGTGATTGCCGATCAGCGGCGGTGGGTCCATGTGCGGCGCGGGCTCGGCCGCGCTCTCGGCTTCCGAGGCCAGGCGCATGATCATCTGCCGGTTGGGCAGCGAAACGATCTTCCGCTGCCGGATGATGTCCTCGATCTTGCCGATGATCTGGTGGTAATACGGCTCGATCGAATCGCGGTCCAGCTGCTGCTTCTTCAGGCCCTTGATCACGTCGCGGTAGTCGGTGGCGTCGATGCCCTCGGCCTTCGCCACGTCAGGCGCCATCATCTGCATCTGCGCCTGGGTTTCCATGAATTCCAGCTCGGCCTTCTTGATCAGCTCCTGCGGGCTGATGTCGAGGCCGACCCGCTTGAGATTGTTGGCGTACACCGCCGGCGGCAGGCGGAAGTCGGTGCGCGCATGCGGCAGCACGGTGGACTTGACCCATGCATCGTAGGCATCCAGCTGCTTCTGCAAGGCATCCAGCGCCGGACCGGCACCGTCGATCTTGTACTTGGCGTACAGCTTGCGGACGCCGTCCACATAGCGCGCTGTATTGGCCATGTTCTGCTCGACCTCGACCTTGTACGGTCCGATCAGCTTGGGGTTGTCCAGCTTCGCCTGGAACAGCGCCTGCGCCTCCTGCGTGACCGGCGTGCAGCCGGCGGCCATGCCGACGTAGCACTGCAGGCGCTTGAGCGCGGCAGGCCGGCGCGCGGCCGCCACCTGATCCTGCAGCAGCGAGAACTCGCCGTAGAAGATGGTCTGACCGATGTCGGTATACGGCAGCATGTACTGTTCCTCGATCCTGCTGCCCTCGACCCTGCGGTCCGCCGCCTTGATCATGATCTGCAGATCCTGGCGCACGTCCGGATCGGTTTCCGCAGCCAGCTTTTTCTGCAGCGCATCGCGCGCCGCGATCAGCGCGGCACGCATGCGTCGCTCTACCCCCGGCTTCAGATCGATGGCTTTGTCGTCATAGCCGGGAATGCCGAACTGCGAGGCGAACTCGGGGCTGAAATCGGCCAGCACCTTCAACAGTGGCTGGGCATCGGCGTTGCTCTTGGCCACCCACGCCGGCGTCGCCATGGGCGCGGAAACCGGCTTGCCGGCAGGTGCAGCCTGGGCCGCGACGGCGCCAACCAGCGTCAATGCGAAACCCGTGACCATCAACTTGAACATGAGATGCCTCCCCGGTAGATGACCGAACGTAGACCGTGCGGCATGCGGCCACATATGCCGTAGGTCATGCTTGGCGTTACCCGGCCCGGCCTGATCCGCGTCAGCCGCAAAGCAAAAGCACCCCGCGCAAAGCCGCTGAGCCCTGTCTTACTATTCGCGCACGCGACCAACGCTCGTGTAGCCGGTTGGTCGGACGGCAAGCGGCAGATATCCATCCGTAAACGGGAGGGGCATATGCGCCAGAGGAACGTGCGTGCGACAGGCGTATTCGCCATCGGCTTTCTCATCGCCTGCTGCGCCCACGCGCAGACGACCCTGAAAATCTGGCCGGGCGCGGCCCCCGGCTCTGGGCATGCGACGCAGCAAGAACAAGTGGTGCACGGCACCCCGCTCGGCACCGTCGTCCTCGACGTGACCTCGCCGACATTGACGGCCTACTTGCCGGACAAGTCCAAGGCCAGCGGAACCGGCGTGATCATCGCACCGGGCGGATACTGCGTCGCGCTGGCCATCGACGTCGAAGGCAACGACGTGGCGCGCTGGCTGCAGCAAAGAGGCATGGCCGCCTTCGTGCTCAAGTACCGCCTCCAGGAAAAGAAACAGCAAGGCATCCCGAAGAATCTGGACATGGACCCCGCCTGCAAAGACGGGATCGCCGATGCGATCCGGGCCGTGAAAGTGGTTCGGAAGCACGCCGCACAGTGGGGCATCTCTCCCGACCGGGTCGGCATCCTGGGCTTCTCCGCGGGCGCCATGGTCGCCAGCGGCGCCCTGCTGCAGCCCGACGCCGCGGCGCGTCCGAACTTCGCCGCGCTGATCTACGGCGCCCCGTTCGGCACGATGCCGGCTATCCCGGCAAAGCTTCCGCCCATCTTCATGGCCTGGGCGCAGGATGACGATGTCGCGCACGAATCCGTAGTCAAGTTCTACGAGGCGTTGATGGCGGCAGGCCAGAAACCCGAAGCCCATATCTACAGCGCCGGCGGCCATGGCTTCGGCATGCGCAAGCAGGGCACCAGCAGCGATCACTGGATCGACGAGTTCGATGACTGGCTGACGGCACAGGGATGGATGAAACCGCATCCCAAAAGCAGCGCGTAGCCCAGCTCTGTCCAGGCCTTGCCCCTTCCTGGCCGGCTCTCCGAAACGGCGTACCCGTTGCTCAGGGCCCAGGAGCGAACCTGGCCTCATTGTCCTCTGCGTGCAGGCCCAGGCGGGCCACGCTCCTCGGGCACCTCGGCGACGGCAGCGGCGGGTGCCCCGGCGTGCGCCTATCCCGGATCGCGGGCCATGGCCCCACAAGAAGACCGCGGGATCCAGCGCACGCGGCAACTCCTGCGCGAATCGCTGCTGGCACTGGTCAAGGAAAAGGAGTTCGAAATCTTGTCGGTGCAGGAGATCGCCGATCGCGCCGGCGTCGGCCGCACGACGTTCTACGCACACTTCAGCGACAAGGAAGAACCCCTGCTTTATGACTTCGACGAACTGCGCGTCCTGCTCCGGCAACGCCAGCGCGAGGCACGCGCCCGGCAAGACCGTCGAAGCGAACGGCTATTCGGTTTCAGTCGCGAGCTGTTCGAGCACGTCAACGACCATCGCGACGTGTTCCAGGCCATGGTCGGCAAACGCAGCGGCACAGCCGTGCAGCACCATATCCAGGGCCTCGTGGTCGAGCTGGTGCGCGAAGAAGTGAAACTCGTCCTGCCGCCCTCACGCGCCAGGGCAACACAGCGCGAGCCGCTGGTCCCGTTCATTGCCGGCGCGCTCTTCGGCCTGCTCGGCTGGCGGCTGGACGAAAAAACGCATCTATCGCGGAAAGACATGGACCGCACATTCAGCCAGCTCGCCATACCGGCGACGAATGCCGCCGCACCAACACCGTAAATTCGCCGCGGCAATCCGCTTCAACGATCCGTAAGAATCCTTCCGTCGCGCAGCGGCGGCGCCTGCGTACGGCAGAGCACCCTTACCAGCAACCAGCACAGCAGAGTCGATACGACAAACCAGATCCCCGCCATGAGCACGGAGACAGCGGAGAAAATGGTACGCGGCGCAAAGTCATTGCCGACGAATCCGCTGATGCAAACCATCGTGAAAGTCGCCACGACCATCGCCAGCGTACCCGCCAGCCACAGCCGTAGCGGCCGGGTCTGCGACATGGTTCGCGGCAATCCAAGCAAACCTCCGAGGAACGCAGGCAGCACCAGGGCGATCGAGCCTGCATATGGGATCGCGGGGGACGCTTCCAGCTCGCTGCCATAGAACTGCATCGCCATGGGCGCCACCAACTGCGCCAGCACCAGCAGCCAGGACCACGCGAACAGCGTGAACATCAGCAAGGCGCGTCCGCGCAACTCTGCCGGCTGAGGCGAAGCCGGTATCGCCTGCCCGCGCAGAACCGAAAAAGCCAGCCCTATCGGAACCATCACCGCAGCCACCGTAATCAGATGACCCAGGACCAGGCTCAGGATCGCGACCAGCTGCACGCCCGCGTAGTGGTCGTACGCCGTGAGCAACGCCTGCGCCGCCATCTGCCAGGCGAACATCAGCGCAACGCCGAGCAACCCCTTGAGCACCCCGATACCCACGGCGGCATAGTCAGGCAAACCGGCAAGGCGTCGCCGCTCGAGCATCCACTGCGTAAAGCCCAGCGCGAACGCCGCCGATATCACCAGGCCGGCCAGGTCGCTGCCCAGCATCATATAAAGAACTCCCAACCGCCTCGCATCGTCCATGCCCATCGACATGTATCGCCAGCGATAGAGGCCGAAGGTGGCCAGCGCCAGGCTCACCGCCATCACGGCGAGCATTACGGCATACGGAAACGACGACGGCTTTTCCTTGGCTGATGGCACTTTCCAAACCCCCTCGTGATCTTGTCAGACACAGGATGCCCGATCAGGCACATCACGTGCACCCGCGTTCCATCCGCATTCCCTGCCCCACCCTTATGGACGCCTGATTTTGTTCGTCATCCCGGAATCGCGAAGCGATTTCCGGGACCCAGTGCCCTTGGGCATCGCCGCGTTGCGCGAAAGGCACAGGGCCTTATCTCTCAGGGTCTTTCTTCGTCGGCCAGAAGCTCTCGTGCAAGGCGCCGGACAACTCATCGGCCAAGCGATCGAAACATCGCGCCGGCGCCTTGGGCGACGCCTGGAGATCATCCGCTTCGTCGCTGATGCGCGCGGTGAGATCGGCAAGCAACCGGATCTCGTCGCGTATGTTGCACAGTTGTTCATGCGCCTCTTCGGGAAGCTGGTAGTACATCTCGGCAACCTGGTTCTTACCCATGGCCCATCACTCCTGGTGAGCGTGACAACGTGTGGTGGCTTCGCTGACACCCAACGGCTTCTTCATTGCCATCGTTGGAGCCCTCCGGTGGCCACGCAAGAGAAAAGTGACTCGGGCGCCAGAGGCGCA
Source organism: Rhodanobacter terrae (assembly GCF_042657005.1). Taxonomy (NCBI): domain Bacteria; kingdom Pseudomonadati; phylum Pseudomonadota; class Gammaproteobacteria; order Lysobacterales; family Rhodanobacteraceae; genus Rhodanobacter; species Rhodanobacter terrae. Next base: position 291,538 of record NZ_JBHSNG010000001.1, on the reverse strand, counting down.
CGAAAGCTCTTCGCTTCAAACAACCAACCAGAGCAAGAGCATCGCCCGCCAGCGGGCTCCTACAAGAATTCGCAAGGTGGATGACTCGGGCGTCGAAGGCGCACGAAAGCTCTTGCCTGTGGGTGCTGATGCAGCAGCGAGCATTCAGCTGAAGGCACTGGACCCCAGCCTACGCTGGGGTGACGGGTAGGCAGTATTCGAACGAGCGCTTCGTCGCTTACGTTCCCGCGAACAAAGCCTGGATCCGGCCGTACGCCATCGCGCCCTTGGCCAGCGACTCGGAGCGCCCGCTATCGAGAAAATCCCGCGCCAATGTTTCAGCGTGGCCCCACAGCATCTGCGAGATGCCCGAGCCCGCGCTGAAGCGCCGCACGCCGAGCTGGTCCAATTCGTCGACCGGCAGCAGGCCCGGCCACGCCATCACGTTGAGCGGCAGGCCGGCCCCCGCCACGATGGCCTGGATCTCCGCCGGGTCATGCAGGCCGGGCACGAACAAGCCGTCGGCACCGGCCGCGCGATAGATCGCGCCGCGCGACAGCGTTTCATCGACCCGTCGCGAGGCCTCGGCCAGGTTGGCCAGATACACGTCCGTGCGCGCATTCACGAAGATGTCCGAACCCGCTTTTGCGGCAGCGTTCTTGATGGCTTCGATTTTCGCGGCGAGCGCGGTCGGCGCCTGGCTGCCGTCCTCGATATTGATGCCGGCGACGCCGACATCGAGCAGCCGCCGGATCGTCTCGCCTACTGTCGCCGCATCATCGGAGTAGCCGTTTTCCATGTCGATCGACAACGGCACCGTGAGGACGCGCGCGATGCCGGCGGCGGCATGGATGGCGGCATCCACCGGCAGCTTCCCCCCATCCGCGTAGCCGAGCGCCCAGGCCAGACCCGCGCTGGTGGTGGCGATGGCCGCGGCGCCCAGGCTTTCGAACAACCTGGCACTTCCGGCGTCCCAGGCATTGGGCAGCCGCAACGGCTGCGGGCCGCCGTGCAATTGACGGAAGATGGCTGCGTTCTCTGACATGTCGAGCTCCCGATGCATCGCCGATGCGGATCGTGCATTCTGCTTGAAGTTTCATCCCGGCAACAGGCGCGCCCTTGCAACGGTTCGCCGCGATACCGCGAAGCGCATGGAAGAATCTCCCGGAAGGGACGAAATCTGCATGAGCTGAAGGCACCGGGCCCCAGCTGGCGCTGGGGTGACGGGTAGGCGGGATTCCCGCGAGCACCAGCCGCTCACCCCAACCCTCCTCCACCTGCAACGGGACTCCTTTCGGTCGCCTCCGGGGAGAGGGAGCAAAGGAAAACCCGCCGGACAGGCGGGCCTCCTCATAGCGGCAAGGCGCGCCGCGCCTCACCCCAGCAAGACCCGATTCATTCGCTGCACGAATGCCGACGGATCCGGCAGCTGCGCCCCGGCGGCAATCTCCGCCTGCTCCAGCAGCAGCGTGGCCAGATCTTTCGCCTTCGCCTCATCGGTTTCGGCTTCCACGCGTTTCAGCAACGCGTGCTGCGGATTGATCTCCAGCGTCGGCTTGTTGTCGGGCATGTCGTGGCCGGCTTCGCGCAGCAAGCGGGCCAGGTGCGGGGCCATTTCGTAATCGCTTAGGGCGAGGCAGGACGGCGAGTCGGTGAGGCGGGCGGAGACGCGCACGTCGCCGACGCGGTCGCCGAGCAGCGCCTTGAGCTTCTTGACCAGCGGCTCGGCCTCCTTCGCGGACTCCTCCTGCTTTTTCTTGTCCGCTTCATCCAGCGGCAGTTCGCCCTTGGCGACGTTCTGCAGTTTCTTGCCGCCGTATTCGCTCAAAGACCCGAGCATCCATTCGTCGATGCGATCGGACATCAGCAGCACTTCGGTGCCCTTGGCCTTGAACGCTTCGAGCTGCGGGCTACCGATGGCGGCGGCGTAGCTGTCGGCGGTGATGAACCAGATGGTGTCCTGGCCCACCGGCATGCGGCCAATGTAGTCGTCGAACGAGACGGTCTGCGCGCCGCCCTCGCCTTTGGTCGAAGCGAAGCGCAGCAACTTGGCGATGCGCTCGCGGTTGTTGGCGTCTTCGCTGATGCCTTCCTTGAGCGTGTTGCCGAACGCCTTGTAGAAGGTGGCGAATTTCTCCGGCTCGTCCTTGGCGAGCTTCTCGATCAGGTCGAGCACGCGCTTGACGCAGGCGGACTTGATGCGGTCGAGCTGGCGGTTCTGCTGCAGGATCTCGCGGCTGACGTTGAGCGGCAGGTCGTCGGCGTCGACCACGCCACGCACGAAGCGCAGGTAGTTCGGCAGCAGTTCCTCGGCCGCGTCCATGATGAATACGCGCTTGATGTAGAGCTTCAAGCCCTTGCGCTCGTCGCGGCCGCCCATCATCAGGTCGAACGGCGGCTGCGAGGGGATGTACAGCAAGGTGGTGAAACTCTGGCTGCCTTCGACGCGGTTGTGCGTCCACGCCAGCGCGTCGTTGAAATCGTGGCCTAGCGACTTGTAGAAGCTCTGGTAGTCCGCGTCGCCGATCTCGGACTTGGGCTTGGTCCACAGCGCCGAGGCGGCGTTGACGGTTTCGAATTCGTCGGTGGGCTTGCCGTCTTTCTCTACCGGCATGCGGATCGGGAAGGCGACGTGGTCGGAGTACTTGGTGATCAGCGAGCGCAGCTGCCAGCGCTTGAGGAATTCGTCCTCGTCGGCCTTCAGGTGCAGGATGACAGTCGTACCTCGCTCGGCCAGCTCGACCTGCTCCAGCGAATATTCGCCCTTGCCGTCGCTCTCCCACTTCACGCCCTCGCCGGCCGGCGCGCCGGCGCGACGCGTGAGGACGGTGACCTTGTCGGCCACCACGAAAGCGGAATAGAAGCCCACGCCGAACTGGCCGATCAGCCGCGCGTCGGCTTTCTGCTGGCCCGACATCGCTTCCAGGAAGCGCTTGGTGCCGGAACTGGCGATGGTGCCGATGTTCGCCACCACCTCGTCGCGGTCCATGCCGACACCGTTGTCGCGGATGCTGACGGTGCGCGCATCCGGATCCCAGCTCACGTCGATATGCAGCTCACCGTCGCCGGCCATCAGCTCGGGTTTGGCGATCGACTCGAAGCGCAGCTTGTCGCAGGCGTCGGAGGCGTTGGAGATCAGCTCGCGCAGGAAGATTTCCTTGTGCGAGTACAGCGAGTGCGTGACCAGGTGCAGCACCTGGGCGACTTCGGCTTCGAATTTGCGGGTTTCGGCGGGTGCGTTCATGCGTGGATGTTCCGTTGTTGCGTGGATGTTGAATTCTCTGGATCGTCATTCCGGCGCGGGCCGGAGCGGCGGATGGGAAAGTGTACGGTTTAACCAGGTTCAGCTGGTCGCTGTGTCTTAGCTGGCGTTCCGCAGCGCAGCGATGCGCTCGTCCAGCGGCGGGTGGCTCATGAACAGTTTCTTCATGCCCTCGGCCAGCGGACCGGAGATGCCGAACGCGGCGATGGTGCTGGGCAAGGTGCTTTCGCCGTGGTTGGCCTGCAGGCGCTGCAGCGCCGAGATCATCGCGCCGCGACCGGCGAATTTCGCCCCCGCGGCATCGGCGCGGAACTCGCGCCAGCGCGAGAACGCGGCCACGATCATCGAGGCGAACAGGCCGAACACCACCTGCAGCACCATCACCACCACGAAGTAGCCGATACCGCCGCCGTCGCGATTGTCGCGACCGCCGGACAGCCAGCTGTCCACCGCCCGGCCGACGATGCGGGCGGCCAGGATCACCAGCGTGTTGAGCACACCCTGGATCAGGGTCAGCGTCACCATGTCACCGTTCGCCACATGGCCGATCTCGTGACCGAGCACGGCACCGATCTGCTCGCGATCCATCTGCTGCAGCAGACCGGAACTCACCGCGACCAGCGCATGGTTCTTGGTCATGCCGGTGGCGAACGCGTTCATCTCCGGCGCGTCGTAGATCGCCACCTCGGGCATGCCGATGCCGGCGTTCTGCGCGTGGCGGCGTACGGTGTCGACCAGCCAGCGCTCGGTCTCGTTCTGCGGCTGGGTGATCACCTGCGCGCCGGTGGACCACTTGGCGATCATCTTGGACATCGCCAGCGAGATGAAGGCGCCGCCCATGCCGAACACGGCGGCAAACGCCAGCAGGCCGCCCATGCCGCCATAGCCGCGGCTGGCGGCCATCTGGTCGATGCCGAGCAGGTGGCAGACGATGCTCAGCAGGACCAGGACGGCGAGGTTGGTAGCGATGAACAATGCAATGCGACGCATGGCTGTCTCTCTCTTGGGTGTGGCAGTCATGAAGGGGGATATGCGCGGAGCGCGTGGATGAAAATTCGGGGCACGGGTGCACAGTTTCAAGGGTCCACGATGTCTGTCGGCGACCGATGCGTGGCTTAAAATGGCCGCATGACCTACCGCGGCCGCTTCGCCCCTTCGCCCACCGGACAACTGCATTTCGGCTCGCTGGTGGCCGCCGTGGGCAGCTGGCTGCATGCGCGGCATGCCGGCGGGCAATGGCTGGTGCGGATGGAGGATATCGACCCGCCGCGCGAGGTCGCCGGCTCGGCGGCCGGCATCCTCGCGGCGCTGCCGGCGTTCGGGCTGGTGGCCGATGCGCCGCCGCTGTTCCAGTCGCAGCGCATCGCGGCGTATGACGCGGCGTTCGGGCAGCTGCGTGCGGCGGGCCAGTTGTTCCCGTGCTGGTGCAGCCGCAGCGAGCTGGCTGCCGGGGGTGGTTTGCATCGGAATGGCCAGTGCATCGCCGCCACCAATCCGGACCGCTCCCCGGCATGGCGCTTGCGCGTACCGGATATCGAAGTGGATTTCGACGATGCGCTGCGGGGACCGCAGCGTGAAAATCTGCGCGGGAGCGTCGGCGACTTCGTGATACGCCGCGCCGAGGGTTTCTATTCCTACCAGCTGGCCTGCGTGGTGGACGATGCGTTCCAGGGCGTCACCGAGGTGGTGCGCGGCAGCGATCTGCTCGATTCCACCGCGCGGCAGATCTGGCTGCAGCGCTGCCTGGGCCTGCCGACGCCGGCGTACCGGCACCTGCCGCTGGTGATGGGCGCGGACGGCCGCAAGCTGTCCAAGTCCGAACAGGCCAGCCCGGTCGATCCCGCCAACCCGCTGCCTGCGTTGCGGCAGGCGCTGACCTTTCTGTCCGTGCCGATTCCGGCAGCCGCGACGGACGTACGGGATCTGCTGGCGCATGCGCTGGCGAATTTCGACCCCGCGCTTTTGCCGCATTGCAGCGGTCACTCTGCCGTCTGAAACGCTATAAAGCTGATTGTGTATCGGCATGCCGTGCGATTGCAGCAACACCTTGGCATGATGCCGATACGACAGCCCTCTGCTTCACTCCACAGGAGATCAAGGATATGACCCAGCGTACGGCATTGGTCACCGGCGGCACCGGTGGTATCGGCAGCGCGATCGTTCGTTACCTGGCCGGCCAGGGCCACAAGGTCGCCACCAACTACCGCGACGCGGCCAAGGCCGAGACATGGCGCCAGGCGATGGCGAAGGACGGCATCGAGGTGTGCATGGTGCCGGGCGACGTCTCCGATCCGGATAGCAGCGAGACGATGATCCGCGCGATCGAGCAGCAGTGCGGTCCTGTGGATATCCTGATCAACAACGCCGGCATCACCCGTGATACCACCTTCCACAAGATGACCTACCAGCAGTGGATGGACGTGATCAACACCAACTTGAACGCTTGCTTCAACGTCACCCGTCCGGTGATCGAAGGCATGCGCGCGCGCAAGTGGGGCCGTATCGTGCAGATCAGCTCGATCAACGGCCAGAAGGGGCAATACGGCCAGGCCAATTACGCTGCGGCCAAGGCCGGCATGCACGGCTTCTCGATTTCGCTGGCGCAGGAGAACGCGAAGTTCGGCATCACGGTCAACACGGTTTCGCCCGGCTACGTCGGCACCGAAATGGTGATGGCGGTGCCGGAAGAGGTTCGCGAGAAGATCGTGGCGCAGATCCCGGTGGGACGCCTGGGCCGGCCGGACGAGATCGCGCATGCGGTGGCCTTCTTCACCGGCGACCAGGCGAGCTGGATCACCGGCGCGAACCTGGCGATCAACGGCGGGCATTACATGGGTTGGTAAGCGGCGCCCCATGCTCCCCCTGTAGGAGCCCACTCGTGGGCGATGCCGTTGTTTTGATATTTGGAGATTCAGAGCAACGGCATCGCCCACGAGTGGGCTCCTACCGGGGAGTCAGCAGCTTCTCCAGCACCTTGCCCACCGCCGCGAAGGCGAATGCGCCGGTAACGTGGGTGGCCGCACCAAGGCCGCCGCCGCAGGCGAGATTCAACGCATCGCCACCTGGCGGCCGGTTGCCGCATACCGTGCCGTCGGGCTGCGGGTACTGCACGTTCTGCAGCGAGTACACCGCGGACACGCCGAAGTAGCGATCGGGATTGCGCGGAAAGTTGAAGTCGGTGCGGAGCTTCTTGCGGATCAGGCTGAACATCGCGTCGTGCTCGGTGCGCGACAGGTCGCGTACGCGGATCTGGGTAGGATCGGTACGTCCGCCGGCCGAACCCACGCTGACGATGGGCAGCTTGCGTCGGCGGCACCAGGCGATGGTCTCCAGCTTCACGCGGAACGCGTCGCACGCATCGAGCACCGCGTCGTAGCCGCGGTCGAGCAGTTCGTCCAGCGTCGATGGGGTGAGGAAGCGCTCGATCGCTTCCAGCCGGATCGCCGGATTGATCGCATGCGCCCGCGCCGCGATCACGCCGACCTTCGGCTTGCCGAACTCGCCGTCCAGCGCATGGAGCTGGCGATTGGTGTTGGACACGCAGACTTCGTCGGCGTCGATCAGGGTGAGCCGGCCCACGCCGCTGCGCGCCAGCGCCTCGGCGGCCCATGAGCCGACGCCGCCGATGCCGATCACGCAGACATGCGCCTGCGCCAGCCGGTCCAGCGTGCCGGCGCCGTACAGCCGCTCGATGCCGGCGAAACGTTCGGCCGCCTCAGTCGCCCTCATCGGTGCCGCTCCGGCAGCGGGCGGACGGAGGCGACGACGGGAACACGGAAGGCAGGCATGGCTTTCATGCCGCGCATTCTACGTGGTGTCGCCGCCGGCGCTTGCTATGCTTGGCCTTTTCCCATTGCAAACCATGAGGTATCTATGCGCGCCGCCCTCCTGATCGTGCTCGGCCTGGTCATCGGCATCCTCGGCACCGTGCAGGTGATGAATGTGCTGGGCGAGCGCAATCCGCTGCCCAAGGCGGTGATGCACGTGATGGCTTATCACGCCGGCGAGCTCAAGCACGCCATGAAGGCGCAGCGCTGCGATGCCCAGTCCACGCGCCCGCACCTGCTGGCGCTGCAGGCGATGTCCTCCGACATCCGCCCGGCCTTCGCCGGTGCGGACCCAGCCCTCTTCCAGATCGCCGACAAGCTGCACCGGGCCGCCGATGCCGCCGTGCAGGCCGCTCCCGCCGACTGCCCGGCCCTGGACGCCGCATTGAAGCCGGTCGGCGAGGCCTGCCAGTCCTGTCACCAGCAATACCGCTGAAGCACTGGATTCGCTCGCCGCATAACCCGCCATTTCGGGTAGGCAAAACGCCATTTTCAGTGCCCTGCGCCTGAGCCCCGCCGGACCATGCTCGCCTCATCCCGTCCGTTCCGGCGTCCATGAGGCTCAAGCAGTCCGTCGCCTCCGGCCGGTGCGAAGCCGGTACGAGCGACCTCGGATTGCAGCAGATGTCGATGGCCTCGATCGACGCGGAGCCTGCCTTCACCGGCGCCGATCCGGATTTCCTGCACCTCGCAGGCAGGCTGCACGGCACACTGGCGGATGCCGCGCAGGCGTCGCCGATCGATTGCCGCGCGCTGGACGCCACCAGCTGGCCAGTGCTGCAGACCTGCCATGACTGCCACCAGAAATACGATTGAGGCTCGGGGCGCCTCGCCATTGGGCCATTAGCTCGTCATCCCAGCGAAAGCTGGGACCCAGTGACTTCAATTCGTCGAAACCCAAGGACGCTGGGTCCCAGCTTTTGCTGGGATGACGAGCGATCGCGAGTTCTTCGAGGTTCCCTAGAACTTGATCTTCCCGCGCAGCGCCTGCCAGTACATCACCCAGTCGCCCATCAGACTGTAGAGCGGATGGCGGAACGTCGCGGGGCGGTTCTTCTCGTAGACGTAGTGCCCGATCCAGGCAAAGCCGTAGCCAGCGATCGGCGCCAGCCACAGCCAGCGCGGCTGGCCGCTGACGATAGCCAGCAACACGATCAGGATTACCAGCGTGCTGCCGATGAAATGCAGCCGCCGGCACGTGCGGTTGCGGTGCTCACCGAGGTAGTAGGGATAGAACTCGCTAAAACGGGTGAATTCGGACATGCGAACCTCCAGATGAAGCCGCGGCAACCGGCCCGGCGCGCTGCGCCAAGGCGCAAGAGCGCAAGAGAACTCAGCGCTCCGGCAGCGGAATGAACTCTTCCTCGTCACCGCGCACCTTGCCGAAGCGCTGGGCTGCCCAGTCGGCCTTGGCTTGCTCGATACGTTCGCGCGTGCTGGCGACGAAGTTCCACCACAGGTGGCGCTCGCCATCCAGCGGCGCGCCGCCGAACAACATCACGCGGCTCGCTTCGCGTGCGCGCAATGGTGGTGCCGATGGTCCGGCCTGCACCGCCATCTGGGTGGCGCCGACGTCCAGCGCCCCCCAGCTGACCGCACCTTCGACGACATGCACGCCGCGTTCGGCGTGTTCTTGCGGAAGTGACAGTTCGGCGCCTGCGGCCAAACGCGCCTCCAGAAAGAACATCGGCGCGAACACCTTCACCGGCGAGTGCTCGCCGTACGCGCTGCCGGCGATCAGCACGGCCTCGATACCGGGCTGGCGGATCTGCGGCAGCGCAGCGCGATCGTGGTGATGAAATTCCGGCTCCACCTCGGCATCGGTCTGCGGCAGCGCCACCCAGACCTGGATACCGTGAAGCTTCTGCCCGCTCTGGCGTTCTTCCGGCGGCGTGCGTTCCGAATGCACGATGCCGCGGCCGGCCGTCATCCAGTTCACTTCGCCAGGGTAGATGTCGGCCATGCTGCCCAGGCTGTCGCGATGGCGGATCGCACCGTCGAACAGCCAGGTGACCGTGGCCAGGCCGATATGCGGATGCGGCCGCACGTCCATGCCCTTGCCGGCGCTGAACCGGGCGGGCCCGATATGATCGAAGAACACGAACGGACCGACGTGGCGCACCTGCAGCACGGGCAGCATGCGTCGAACCATGAAACCGTCGCCGAGATCGTGCACGCGGGCGTCGGCAATCAGTTTCGGGGTGGCTTCCATCGGGCTTTCCTCCGGTTCACCAGGCACGCTGATACTGCACCGGCGCGGCGATCTGCGCATCCAGCAACTGCGCGGCACGGCGCGGGAAATACGGATCGCGCAGACTTTCGCGAGCCATCAGCACCACATCGGCCTCGCCGTTCGCAACGATCGCGGCGGCCTGCTCGACTTCGGTGATCAGCCCCACCGCACCGGTGGCGATGCCGGCCTCGCGCCGGATGCGCGCGGCGAACGGCACCTGGTAGTCCGGTCCCAGCGGAATCCTCACGTGCGGCAGCAGGCCGCCGCTGGAGACGTCGATCAGGTCCACGCCGAGGGACTTCACTTCTTCCGCCAGCCGCACGCTCTGTTCGATGTCCCAGCCACCAGCATCGGCCCAGTCCGTGGCCGAGATGCGCAGCCACAGCGGCAGCTCGGCCGGCCATACCTCGCGTACCGCGACGATGACCTCGCGCACGATGCGGCTGCGATTCTCGAAACTGCCGCCATAGTTGTCGCTGCGCTGGTTGCTCAGCGGCGACAGGAACTGGTGCAGCAGGTAACCGTGTGCCGCGTGCAGTTCGATCAACTCGAAGCCGGCCGCCAGCGCCCGCTGCGCGGCGGCACGGAAGTCCGCAACCACCGCGCGTATGCCGGCCTCGTCCAGCGCCTGCGGCACGTTCCAGCCCTTATCGAACGCCAGCGCCGACGGCGCCACGGTCAGCCAGTCGCCCTGCCCGCCCGGCACCGGGCCATGGCCTTGCCACGGCCGCAGCGTGCTGGCCTTGCGCCCGGCGTGCGCCAATTGAATGCCGGGGATCGCACCTTGCGCCTTGATGAACCGGGCGATCGGCTGCCATGCCTCCGATTGGGCCTGATTCCACAGGCCGGTGTCCTGCGGCGAGATGCGCGCCTGCGCCGACACCGCGGTGGCTTCGGCGATGACCACCGCCGCTCCACCGACGGCTCGGCTGCCCAGATGCACCATATGCCAGTCGTTCGGCACGCCTTCGACGGCCGAGTACTGGCACATCGGCGAGACCACCAGGCGGTTGCGCAGGCTGAGGCTGCGCTGGGTGAACGGTTCAAACAGATTCATCGTGCAGATTCATTAGTGGTTTCCGCAGCAGAGACAGCCCATCCAGATGCTGGCTGAAGTCCATGGAATCAAGCGACCGTGCCCGCGTGCCTGACGGCTGCGGCGTCCTGGCCGGCGAGCCAGCGGGCGATGCGGGCAGCGACGGGAGCCGGCGTTTTCATCCAGCCAAAATGATCGGCCGGCCCAGCCAGCTCCTGCGGCGCGATCACATCCACGCTGCGTTCGCCCGGCCCCAGCTTGCCCAGCAGCCAGTCCAGCGACGCCTGCGGTGCGAGCCAGTCGTCGCGCAGGCGCAATGCCAGCAGCGGCAGCCGCACTGACGCCAGTTGCCGTTCCATATCCTGGGTCATGCCCGCGGCCGCGTAGCGGCCGGTGCGCCCTGTGCGCGACCAGTCGGCGATCACGCCGCGCGCCTCGTTGCCGCCAAAGCCGATCCGGCGCCCAGGCAGATAGCCCAGCACACGGGCCAGCCAGGGGGCCAGCGCGTAAGCCACGACGATCAGCCAGCCATGCCGGAACCGGCGCCAGTACGGCGCCCCACTGGCCACCAGCAGCAGGCCGGCAAACTCGGCCGCATGCAGGCTGGCGTACAGCAAACCCAGTTGACCCCCCAGGCTGTGCCCACCCAGCCAGCAGGTCGCCTGCGGCCAGCGTGTGCGCAACGCCGCCATCCCGGCCGGAAGATCGTCCTGCAGCAGTTCGCGATAGCCCCAGTCGCTGGCCCGACCGGCACGCCGATTGCTGGAACCGATGCCGCGCCACTCGTGCACGGCCACCGCTGTCCCTTGCGCCGCCAGCGCTTCGGCCAGCGGCAGGTAGTGCCGGGCCGATATGCCCATGGCCGGCATCCAGTACAACAACCGGTGCCAGTCGCCGGCGGGCTGGACGCACAGCAATTCGAAATGGGAACCGTCGACGGCCGCCACCTGAATCACCACCGGCTCAATCCCCGCGGCAACGACAACTTCGGCAGAATGATCGGACATCCCGACAGGCTAACGAATTGGCGCGATCATTACAAAAAAAGGCCGGCATATGCCGGCCTCTTCAAAAAACAGGATCCGCCACCTCAATCAAACGGGTGTGACGTCTTCGGCCTGCAAGCCCTTCTGGCCGTCGACGACCTTGAAGCTCACCTTCTGCCCTTCCTGCAGGCTTTTGAAACCCGAACCCGTGATGGCGCGGAAATGCACAAACACGTCAGGGCCATTATCGCGGCTGATGAAGCCGAAACCCTTGGCGTCGTTGAACCACTTGACTGTACCCACTTCACGATCCGACATGACTCACTCCGATCCATTACCAGACGCTGAGACAAACCGGCCCCAACGGGCCGACGGTTTACTGAGCATGCAGGGGCGGGTGCAACGGCGGATTCAGGAAACCCTTACGGGGCACGCACGTAGCCAAGCAGACACAGTGGCCCAAGCATAACGGATTTCATGCGCGCAAGTGATTTGTCAAGCCGATTGTCACGGCGATTAACCCGGCGGGATAAAACCGGGCATCGCTGTCAGGTTTCCCGTGGAAAAGTGCCCATCGGCCGGGGCACTTCGCCGGCCTGCCGGTCCTTCTGGCCTTGCGCTGCCATGTAAGGAGACCTGCCGCCTTCCCGAAAACTTGACGCCGCCGGTAATCGCCCGAAAATGCACAAAGCGTCCAAGCCCATTGCCACCGGCAATGAATCGATCAATGCATTCGATTTTGTCCATCGGGCGGTAAATTCAGATTTCCTTTACCTCGAACCTTGTCTAGTGTGGATAAATTCCGCGATCCGCTACCGGCTTGCCATTCGGCCGCCGGCAAGGTCGCCAAGCTGGAGGAGTGTCGACAATGCCTATCCTGACCCGTCTGACGCTGGTCGCCATGGTCGGTGGTCTGTTACTGACTGGTTGTGCCGAGCAAAAGGCCACCCGGACGACCACCACATCGACTGAAACATCCTCTGCAACCACCTCCGCAGCCGCCGCCGGGAATGCCCGCCAGCGCAGGACCCCCAAAGGCCATATCATCGTCACCGACGTCAACCTGCCTGACCGCACCGGCATCCCGGCCTGCGACGATTATCTGTCCAGCTACCTCGCCTGCCATCGTGCCGCGGCCATTTTTGCGCCGAATCAACTGCAGTCTCGTTACGAGGCGATGCGCACCAGCCTGCTGCGCGACTCGGAGAATCCCGACATCCGCCCGCAGCTGGCGGCACGCTGCAACTCGCTGGCCAGCCAATTGCGCGAGGCCTTGCACGGCAAATCGTGCGCGGAAACACCCGCCCCGAACAGCAGCGGCAGCGGCACGCCCTGATTCCGGGTACGGTGCCGGCGCTTACTGATCCTTCGAGACGGCACGCAATGCCTTCGCCAGCGTCGCCGGCTGGGTGCGGCCCAGCCGGATTTCCGGGGTGCCGTGCCAGCGGGCCGTCTCGACGATCGCCTTGGCCACAGCCTGGACCAGCGAAGGCACGGGCGTCACGCCGGGCTCCAGAAACAAGGCCTTGATCTCGAAGACGCCGTCGCTGCGATGTGCCTTCGCGTCGAGCCGGCCGATCAACTGGCCGCGATGCAGGATCGGCAGCACGAAGTAGCCGTAGCGGCGCTTCGCTGCCGGTGTATAGCACTCGATGGTGTATTCGAAATCGAACATCGTCAGCGTCCGTGCGCGATCCCATACCAACGGGTCGAACGGCGACAGCAGTGCCGTATGCGTGGCGCGCAAGCGGCCCTGCCGCACCTTGTCCAGCACGTCGCCGTGATCGCGGTGCACATACCCCGGCGTGGCCCAGCCCTGCACCGGCACCGCCAGCAGTTCGCCGCTGGCCAGCAGCGGCGCCAGCTCATGGTCGGTGACCTTCGGCCTGAGGCGAAAATAATCGGCGATCCAGCCGGCCGGCGTCACGCCCAGCGCGCGCACGCTGTCGATGATGAAGCGACGCCGGAGGTCCGCCGCCGAGAATGCGTCGGCCGCGGGATCGAACGGTGGATCGAGCCGCGCCAGTACACGTTCGGCGAGGTCGTATACGCGCTGAAAATTCTCCCGTCGAGCCACCATCAGCTCGCCCAGTGCGAACCAAGCCTCCAACCAGCGCTTCTCTGGCTTCCATTCCCACCAGCCCGGCTTGGCCGCGCCGTCCTTGCGCACAAAGTCCGCCGCGCGCACCGGGCCGGATTCGCGTATGCCGGCCAGCAGCGCATCCATGTCGGCGCGTTGTTCGCGAAGCATGCGCGCCGCGTGCCGCTGCGCCCAGTGGTGCATGCGCTGATCGTGTCCGCCGCGATGCCATCCCACATCGGCCGCGCTGATGAAGCATGCCTCGTGCGCCCAGCATTCGGCCAGGCGACCTTGGGCCAGGGCCTCGTCCAGCCAGCTCATCGGGTAGTCGCCCAGCCGTGCATGCAGTACCAGATACGGGCTGCGCGCCACCACATGGATGGTGTCGATCTGCAGCAGGCGCATGCGCTCGACCATCGCCACCACATCGCCGGGCCGGGGGCGCCGCCGCAATGGCTGCAACAGGCCTTGCGCAGCCAGCTGCAGCAGGCGCGCCTGCGTCCGGCTCAGCATGCGGCCATCACCTGAAGCGGGGCTCAACGACACGGCAGCTTCACGGTGTGTTGATCAGGATATTGAGCCGGCATTTACAAAGTCCCTGTTAGCGTGACCCCGAGTTGGACACCGGCAACGGAGGTCCCGCCCCAATGGATTGCGGATATCCGCACAATCTCACGCAACATATTCTGGCATGGAGTCTCGATCATGAAATTTCGCAAGCCACTGCTGTCCACTCTCGCTGCCGGCGCCTTCGCGATAGCCGGTCAGCTGATCGCCCAGAACGCACCGCCGTCTTCGCCGACAGGACAGGATATGCCCGCCCCGGCAACCTCGACGCAGCCAATGCCCTCTCCCTCGCCAGCGCCCTCCTCCGCTTCGACCAGTGGTCAGGCGGCGCAGGGGCAAGTCATCGTGCGGAGCGTTCCGCCACCGGCGCCTACGATCGGCCCGGCGCCTCCATTCGAACAGCTGTCCGGCGGCAAGAAGTCGATTTCAGAGGAACAAGCCGCCGCCTATCCACCGCTGGCCAACGATTTCATCCACGCCGACACCAACCGCGACGGTCACATCAGCAAGACCGAATACACCAACTGGACCAAGCAGCTCTGACGGTCCGTCCCATCGAGCCGGTCGTGATCGCATCATGGCCGGCTCTCGTTTTGCCGGTCTCGGTCATGGTTTCCCGCCTCAGCCGGGTTGCATGGACTGGGCTGCAGCCTCGACCGCCTGGGAAACTCGTTCCTGATGAAGCCTCCTTCCGCCGTCCCGCTACTGGTACTGACCGCCGTCCTGATTGCCCCATCCGCGCATGCACAAAACCCGGACCCGTCCGATATCCGCGCCTGTACTGCGATCGAGAGCGATGCCCAAAGGCTGGCCTGCTACGACCACGCTACGGGACGGGTGAATCTGCCTGCCGCGCAGAAACGGGTGAACACGGCAACGGCCGCGCCGAACATTTTCAGCCGTGACCGCAAAGACACGACGGCCGCGGTGGAAACCAACAGCGAAGTGGCGCGGCCGCTCTCGCTGCTCGACAGCCGCTGGGAACTGTCGCCCGAGAGCAAGCTGGGCACCTTCAACATCCGAGGCTACCAGCCGGTGTATGTGCTGCCGGTGTTCGCCACCAGCGACCAGAACAAGCAGCCGCACAGCCCGAATCCCGACAACACGGTGGCGCACAGCGAGCAGCTGGACAATGTCGAGATGAAATTCCAGCTCAGCCTGAAAACCAAGGTGTGGCAGGGAGTATTCGGCGATGCCGGCGACGTGTGGGTCGGCTACACCCAGTCCTCGCGCTGGCAGGTCTACAACACGAAGCAGTCGCGGCCGTTCCGCGAGACCAATTACGAGCCCGAGGCGATGCTGGTGTTCAACACCGACTATCGCCTGCTCGGCTGGGATGGCCGCTTGCTTGGCGTCGGCTTCGACCATCAGTCCAACGGGCGCGGCAACCCGCAATCGCGCGGCTGGAACCGGGTGATCGCGAACATCGGTTTCGAACGCAACGGCTGGACGGTGATGATTCGGCCGTGGTGGCGCATACCCGAAGCGCGCATCACCGACGACAATCCCGACATCAGCGACTACATGGGACGCGGCGAGATCCAGATCGTCCATGAATGGCGCGGCCAGGAATTCGGCATGATGCTGCGCGACTCGTTCCGCGGCGGCAGCCGCCAGCACGGCGCCGCCAAATTCAGCTGGAGCTTCCCGATCGCCGGCAACCTGCGCGGCTATGCGGAAGTGTTCAAGGGCTACGGCGAAAGCCTGATCGACTACAATCACAACGCCACCTATGCCGGCGTGGGTATTTCACTGCTCGACTGGTATTGAGCCGGCTGAAAAAATGAAGGTCCGGCGATGCAGCATCGCCGGACCTTGGTCATATCAGGGTGCAACCGCTACGCTCAGTGGTGATGACCGCCCGCGCCGTGCACGTGACCGTGCGCCAGCTCTTCTTCGGTGGCGGCGCGCAGATCGGTCACTTCGATCGCGAAATGCAAGGTCTTGCCGGCCAGCGGATGATTGCCGTCGATGAACACCTTGTCGTCCTCGATCTTGGTCACGGTGACGTTGATCTCGCCCTGCGGGCCACGACCCTGGAATTGCATGCCGGGCTGGATGTCCGCGACACCCTGGAAGGCCTCGCGCGGCACTTCCTGCATCAGCTCGGCGTGATGCACGCCGTAACCCTCTTCGGGGCTCACGTCGGCGATGAATTTGTCGCCGACCGCGCGGCCTTCCATCTGCTTTTCCAGGCCGGGCACGATCTGGCCGCTGCCATGCAGGTAGGTCAACGGCTCGCGGCCTTCGGAACTGTCGATGACCTGACCCTCGTCATCGGTCAGCGTGTAGTGGAAGGCAGCAACGGAGTTCTGGGCAATCTGCATGTGAATCTCGCGAATAAGTTCAAGTCCGCCGGCCAGGTGCCGACACGAACGCGCAAGGTTACCAGAACACGGCAAAACGCCCCCGACCGCGGCGGGGTTGGCGATCGTCTACCCCTCAACCGCCCAGCCGCACCAGCGTGTCCTTGCCGATCTTCTCCGGCGTATCGGTGGAGGCGTAGCGCTTCACCACCTGGCCTTCCGCGTCGACCAGGAATTTGGTGAAATTCCACTTGATCGACTCGCTGCCCAGGATGCCCTTGCCCTCGCTCTTCAGCCACTTGTACAGCGGATCGGCCTGTTCGCCGTTCACCTCGATCTTGGCGAACATCGGGAAAGTCACGTCGTACTGCGTGCTGCAGAACGTCTTGATCTCGGTCTCATCGCCCGGCTCCTGATGGCCGAACTGGTCGCACGGAAAGCCCAGCACCACCAGCCCGCGATCGCGCTGATCCTGCCACAACGTCTCCAGTCCCTTGTATTGCGGCGTGAAACCGCACTTGGACGCAACATTGACGATCAGCAAGGTCTTGCCGCGCCATTCGGCGAGCGAGCGCTGATTGCCGTCGATATCGCGGGCGCTGAAATCGTAGACACTGGACATGGCCGGACTCCCTCTGATTGGATCAATCAGGCAGTCTACGCCATTGCGTGTGACGCCCGTGGCATAGAATGGCGCTCCCAGCCGCAGGCCCAGGTCCGTCGTGATCCGCTTTGTCGATGTCCACAAGTCCTACCGTGTCGACGGCAAGGACATTCCCGCGCTGCAACCCTTCAGCCTCGACATTGCCGATGGCGAGGTGTTCGGCATCATCGGCCTGTCCGGTGCCGGCAAATCGACGCTTATACGGCTGATCAACCTGCTCGAACGACCCAGCGGCGGCGGCATCTTCATCAACGACGTCGAGATGACTGCACTGGCCGAACCGGCGCTACGCGCGCAGCGGCGCAGAATCGGCATGATCTTCCAGCACTTCAACCTGCTCGCCTCGCAAACGGTGGCGGACAATGTCGCGTTTCCGATGCGGCTGGCGGGCGAACGCGACCCCGCCGTCCTGCGTGCCCGTGTCGACGAGCTGCTGGCAAGGGTCGGGCTCACGGCGCACACCGACAAGTATCCGTCGCAGCTTTCCGGCGGCCAGAAGCAGCGCGTCGGCATCGCCCGCGCGCTGGCCAACCGGCCCTCGATCCTGCTGTGCGACGAGGCCACCAGCGCACTCGACCCGCAGACCACTGCAGCGGTGCTCGACCTGCTGGCCGAGATCAACCGCGAGCTGAAGCTCACTATCGTGCTGATCACCCATGAGATGGACGTGGTACGGCGCGTCTGCGATCGGGTGGCGGTGCTGGATGCCGGCGTGATCGTGGAGCGCGGTTCGGTGGCCGACGTGTTCCTGCATCCGCAACACGCCACCACCAGGCGCTTCGTCAACGAGGCATTGCCGGAGGAAGCGGCGAGCGAACTGGCACCGTTCGCCCAGGTGCCCGGACGCATCCTGCGGCTGAGCTTCCGCGGCGACACCACGCTGACCCCGGCACTGGGCCGCGTCGCGCGCGAGACGGGAATCGACTTCAACATCCTTGCCGGCCGCATCGACCGCATCAAGGACCTGCCCTACGGCCAGCTCACCCTGGCCATGCAGGGCGCCGGCGTGGACGCCGCCCTGGTGGCACTGCGCGAGGCCGGCATCGAGATCGAGGAGTTGCACCGATGAACATGCTGCAGACACTGTTTCCCAATATCGACGACTGGGGCGAGATCGGCCACGCCTGCATCGATACCTTGCTGATGCTTGGCGGCTCGCTGCTGCTCACCATCCTGATCGGCCTGCCGCTGGGCGTGCTGCTGTACCTCACCGGCAAGGGCCAGCTGCGCCCGATGCCCAAGCTCTATGCGGTCACCTCGCTGCTGGTGAACATCCTGCGCTCGGTGCCGTTCATCATCCTGATGATCGTGTTGATGCCGGTGACTTATTTCCTCGTCGGCACCAAGCTCGGCATCCGCGGCGCGATTCCGCCGCTGGTGATCGGCGCCGCGCCGTTCTTCGCGCGGCTGGTGGAAACCGCGCTGCGCGAAGTGCAGCAAGGCGTGATCGAAGCCAGCCAGGCGATGGGCGCCAGCCTGTGGCAGATCGTGCGCCATGTGCTGCTGCCCGAGGCGCGCGGCGGCCTGTTCGCCGGCATCACGGTCACCGCGATCGCCCTGGTCGGCTATACCGCCATGGGTGGCGCGATCGGCTCCGGCGGCCTCGGCGACCTCGCCTATCGCTACGGCTATCTCAGCTACAAGTCCGACTACATGCTGGTCACCGTGGCGCTGCTGATCGTCCTGGTACAGCTGCTGCAGATGATCGGCGATCGCATCGTGATGCGTTATAAGCGACGCTGATTTGGTTATTTGCGTTCGGCGGTGTGCGCAGCCAACCTTTGTTGGCCGCCCATGAGAAATCGCCGCCATGAGTTTGCTGCTTGCCGCCGTCGCCTTCGTCCTGGCCCTGCTCCTGCTGGCCGGCTATGTCGCGCCCAAGGCGTGACGCGTTACCGGCAACGGCCGTCCCATCAAGTTGAGCCCATCGGTTTGTGTTTGGCGGTATAGACGGCTTATCATTGTGCGCCGCACAAGCGAATATTCATCATGAGACTGCTGTTCGCCACCGCCCTGACCCTGTTCTTGCTCACGGGCTGTTCCACGCCCAAGGAAGATGGCCAGACACTTCGCGTGGCCGCCACCGCGATTCCTCATGCCGAAATCCTCAAGCAGGCCAAGCCGCTGCTGGCGAAGGAAGGCGTGGATCTGCAGATCAAGGTGTTCGCCGACTACGTGCAACCGAACACGCAACTGGTCGAGAAGAACATCGACCTGAACTATTTCCAGACCAAGCCTTATCTGGACACGTTCAATCGCGAGCACGGCGCCCATCTCGTGACCATTACCGGCGTGCACATCGAGCCGTTCGGTGCGTATTCGCACAAATTCAAGAGCATCGATCAGTTGCCCGACGGCGCCAGCGTGACCATCCCGAACGACCCCAGCAACGGCAGCCGCGCGCTGCTGCTGTTGGCGAAACACGGCCTGATCACGTTGAAAGACCCGAGCAACGAGCTTTCCACTCTGAAGGACATCACGGCGAACCCGAAGCATCTGCAGTTCCGCGAGCTGGAGGCGGCGATGCTGCCGCGCACGCTGGACGAGGTGGACCTCGCGTTGATCAATACCAACTACGCGCTGGCGGCCGGCCTGAATCCCACCAAAGACGCGCTGCTGATCGAGGACCGCAATTCGCCCTACGTGAACTACCTGGTCGGCCGCCCCGACAACCAGAACGATCCGCGCGTGCAGAAACTGGCCAAGGTGCTGAACAGCCCGGAGATCAGGGCGTTCATCGAGCAGAAGTACCACGGCGCCGTGTTGCCGGCTTTCTGAGCGCAGCCGGCTTCCCGGCGGAATGAACTAAAGCCCCTGCGTCGCAGGTATCTGGAATACCTGGCGCAGGTAGGTCACGTACGCCGCGTCCTCGCACATGTTCTTGCCCGCCGAGTCGCTGAGCTTGGCCACCGGCTGGCCGTTGCAGCGGATCATCTTGATCACGATCTGCAGCGGCGTCGGCCCTACATCGTTGGTCAGGTTGGTGCCGACGCCGAACGCAAGCAGGCAGCGATCGCGGAAGTACGCGTACAGCTGCATCACCTTCGGGACGTCGAGGCCGTCGCTGAACACCAGCACCTTGCTGCGCGGATCGACCCGGTTCGCGCGGTAATGCGCCAGCACCTTGTCGCCCCAGGCGAACGGGTCGCCGGAATCGTGCCGGGTGCCGTCGAACAGCTTGCAGAAGTACATGTCGAAATCGCGCAGGAACGCTTCGAGTCCGTAGACATCGGACAAGGCGATGCCGAGATCGCCGCGGTATTCCTTCGCCCACGCTTCCAGCGCAGCCACCTGCGAATCGCGCAGACGCGGGCCCAGCGCCTGATGCGCCTGCAGATATTCGTGCGCCAGCGTACCCAGCGGAGTCAGGTTGAGCTGGCGCGCCAGCCACACATTGCTGGTGCCCGCCAGCTGCGCGCCCAGTCCGTCGCGCAACTCGGTCACCACTTCGCGCTGCCACGTCCGCGAGTAGCGCCGACGCGTACCGTAATCGGCGATCTTGCAGCCGGCGTAATCCGGCGTATCGCGCAATAACGCGATCTTAGCCCGCAGCCGCCGCCTGCCCTCGGCCAGGTCGAGGTCCGCGCTGGTATGGCGGAAATAGACTTCGTTGATGATGGCCAGCAGCGGCACTTCGAACAGGATCGTATGCAGCCACGGCCCGCGGATGCGGATCTCGATCTCGCCGTTGCCCGCCGCGGCCGGCGCAATCTCCACGTACTTCTCGTTGAGCTGGAACAGCCCCAGGAAATCGACGAAGTCGCTCTTGATGAAGCGCCAGCCGCGCAGATAGTCCAGCTCGTCCGCCGCGAAGCGCAGCTGGCACAACGCCGCCAGCTCGGCGCGGATCTCCTCGATGTACGGCACCAGGTCGATGCCCGGGTTGCGGCACTTGAAGCGGTACTCGACCTGGGCAGCCGGATACTGATGCAGCACCACCTGCATCATCGAGAATTTGTACAGGTCGGTATCGAGCAGCGAATCGATGATCATCAGTGGCCCAGGCACGATTAAGAGGTGCGCATGAGCCATTATCCATGCCGAAGCGCATCCCACGCGAACCGCCGTCGGTTTCGCACAAAAAAAAACTCCATCCGCCAGGGGAGGACGGATGGAGTTTGTCAGGTGGCCTCCAGGGGAGGTAAGGCCAGCCCCTCAGTGGCTCGATGTGCTGCGCCACTTCCTGTCGCCATCACGGCGATACGTGTGCTTAGTGTAGCCATTGCGGTGAGAGTTCAATGCGCATGCCGGGATTTGTTCAGCTCTCCGACAGGCTCGCCGGACGACCGAGAGGAATGCATGTCGCCGCAGCAGCTGGCCTTACAATTTCTTCACGCCTTCCCCGGAGCTAGTCATGAAGTTGCTGTGCCTGCTTACACTCGGGCTGATGCTCCTGAGCGCAATCGCGCCTGCGCGGGGCGCCGAGCTGAAGATCGATCTCGGCCACGGCGTCACCACTTATCGCACCGAAACCCTGCTGGCACGCCACGACGTGCGAACGATCGACGTACCCGGAGACGTCGCGTTCCATCGCGCGATGCGTTACCGCGCGGTACCCCTGACTGCGCTGCTCGAGGGCATCGGCACCGGCGATCACCTGCAGTTCGTCGCCGGCGATGGTTTCGCCGCCGAGATTCCCGCTGCGCTGCTGTTGAACAGACAGGGCAGCGAAGCGTGGCTGGCGATCGAGGACCCGACGCAGCCGTGGCCCGCATTGGGCAAGGACCATGGCCACGCCGGCCCCTTCTACATTGTATGGACCCGGCCACAGGCCGCCCAGGTGAATCCGGAACAATGGCCGTATCAGCTGGCATCCATTCGCAAACTGGACGGCGTGGCCGCGCGCTTTCCGGCGATCCTGCCCGATCCGTCGCTGCCCGCGGACAGCGCGGTGCAACGCGGTTTCGTGGTGTTCCGGCACACTTGTTTCGCCTGCCACACGCTCAACGGCCAAGGCGACGCGAGACTCGGGCCGGACCTGAATCTCCCGCACAATCCGACGGAATACCTGCGCGCCGACCTGCTGCGCGCCTTCATCCGCAATCCGCAGTCACTGCGGCAATGGCCACAGGCGAAGATGCAGGGATTCGACGCGAAGACGCTGTCCGATGCCGATCTCGACGCCGTGCTCGCCTACCTGCGGCATATGGCCGGGCGCAAGGCCGTTCATTGAGGCCGAGCCCGCGGCCAGGCGCCATCAACGATATGGCTGTGCGTCCCGCCGCCGCCATGCTCGAGCGGCGCCGGCGGAGCCACCTCACTGGCCAAGCAGCGCCTGCAGCGATTTCTCGCGCAGTGCTTTCGGTTTGCGCGCCAGCTCGCGCACACCGGCATAGAACGCCGGCCACTGGCGCTCAGCCTGCCGAAACAGTGCGGCGAAGGCCGGGGTCCACTGCTCATACAGACCGAACGGCAGCAGCCGCGCGTTGTTGATCGGTTGCGCGACCCAGCTGTCGTAGCGATGATCGTGCGGCCAGTTACGCTCGCGCCACTGCGCGTAACGCGCGCGGAACGCCTCGATCTCGCGGCGCTTGCCGGTGGCCATGGATGCCTCATCCACACCGCTGGCATAGAGCGCCTTCAGGCGTTCGCGCAGATCCAGCGCCAGCCGGGTGAAGCCGTCATCCATCTTCTGCACGTGATCGTCCTGCGGCGGCAGGCCGCGCGACTGCCGCCATTCGCGCAAGCCTTCGGCCTGCACGAAAGTGGCGAAGGATTCGTTGAACGCAGTGTCGCCCTTCACATAGATCAGCTGGTGCGCCAGCTCGTGGAAAATCGTGCCGGCCAGTTCGTCGTCATCCCAGCGCAGCATGCTGGAGAGGATAGGGTCGGCGAACCAGCCCAGGGTGGAATACGCCGGCACGCCGCCGACCCAGGCGTCATCGCCGCGCGCCTGCAGCCGGGCCGCGTCGGCCCTGGCATCGGCCTCGCGGAACCAGCCCCGGTACGCCACGCATCCGGTGATAGGGAAACACTGCGGCACCGCTTTCACCGAATAGCGTGGCGTGGCAAACACGTTCCACACCACGTACGACCGATGCAGTTCGACGTAGCCGATGTAGCTGCGATTGTCAGGCAGTGCCAGTCGCCGCGAGGCGAACCGGCGCGCCTGCCGGGCCAGCTGCAGGCGCGCGGCGAGCTTCGGGTCGGTGGCCGGATCGCGCACAAGTTCGTCCAGCGCGCGGCGGTGAGCGATCAGCTCGCCCTGGCCGCGCGCCGCCTGCACGTAGTAACGCAGGCTGCTGCAAGCACACAGCACAAGGCCCACCGCCGCGATGACGATGAGCCTTGGGAAGCGAGTGCTGGAGGACACGAAGCGGGATCGGGACATCCCGCGATTGTGCCCGAAGGATCAGCGATGCTCAGCGACGATCACGATGGTCAATGATCGTCGTGGTGGCGGGTATCGCGGCGGCCACGACTGCCGGACGACTGATGGCCTTGTCTGCCGCTGTCATGACCACGGTGGTCGCCACCCCGATAGCCGCCGCGATCATGGTCGTGGTAGCCACCGTGGTAACCGCCGCCCCCGTAGTAGCGATAGCGCGGGCCGCTGTAATAGTCGATGCTCAGGCCCGGCGCGTAACAACATCCGTAATAGCCGCTGCCGTAGTAATAATTATCGTAGTAGCCCGGTGCCACATAGTAGGCGTTGCCACCGTAGCCGTAGTACGCATCGCCGCGATAACCGCCGCCGCGCACGTAGCTGTAACCCGGATCGTAATAGCAGCCTGACAACGCCGCGAAGGCGGCGATCAGGGCGAAGCTGGCCAACAGGCGTTTCATGATCCGTCTCCACCAAGTGACGGTACTACGCTAGGACGCCATGCTTGAACGTCTACTGAGCTTTCGGCGCATGGCCGACCGGCATTTACCTGCCAGCCATGTGCAAATACCGAAAGGACATCGCCCGAAGGCTGCCGTCGAGTGGCAGCCGCCGATCAGTCCTTGCGCTTGCTCTGCTCGCCGCGCTGCGGCGCCAGCACGCGGCCATCGCCGCCCGCGCCGCCTTCGGCCGATATCGGCGGATGCAACTCCGCGCCATTCGACGCCGGATGCGCCTGATCGGCGTCGGGCCAGCTCGGCCCTTGCCGGACCCGTTCCTGCTTCGCCTCCAGCAGCGCCTGGATCTTCGCCACCGCATCTTCCTGGCTGATGTGCTGGATCGGCGCCTCCACCGGTATGGCCGGTACGGTTTTGCGTACAGCTGACTTGGGACTGGCGGGAACGGGCTTGGCAGACGGACGCTTGACGGCTTTGGGAGCCACCGGCCTGCCGGCTGCCGCTTTCCTCTGTACGACTTTCTTCGTGGAGGCCTTCTTTACCGCAACCTTCTTTACGGCGACCTTCTTGGCGACGGGCTTTTTGACGACGGCCTTCTTCGCGGCCGGCTTCCTGGTCGCGGCCTTTTTTGCCACCGCTTTCTTCGCGGCCGCCTTTTTCACGGCGGGCTTCTTCGCCGCGGGTTTGCGTACGGCGGTCTTCTTTGTCGCTGATTTCCTGGCGGCGACTTTCTTCGCTGCCGCCTTGCGCGGCGCCGGCTTGGCGGCGCTGCGTGAGGCTGCTTTCTGAGCAGACGTTTTCTTCTTGACGGGTGCCTTCTTTGCCGCGGACTTCTTCGCAGCCGACTTGCGGGTCATAGCCATGCGTTCGTTCTCCTGCGGTGATCGATGGGACCATGCCAGTATGCGCGCATGCGCCACTGCAGGCATCCTTCGCCGCAGGATCCATTCATCATCGGCGCATCGGAAGGAAGGTCCTGCCAACAATGGATCGCTCATCGCATGCCGGGATGCAGCAGCGCATCGAGAAAATGCGGCAGTACCCGCTGGTTCACCAGCAAGGTGAAGACCACGCCGTACGCCGCGCCCCACAGATGCGCGCTGTGGTTGACGTTGCCGTGCCCGCGGCGGTCCATGTAGATCGAGTAGCCGGTGTACAGCAAGGCATAGATGATCGCGGGAATGGGAATCGCGAAGAAGACATTGATGGTCGCCCACGGCGCCAACAGGATGAACGCGAACAGCACGGCCGACACCGCGCCGGAAGCACCCAGACTGCGGTAGTTCGGGTTGTCGCGATTCTTCAGGTAAGTCGGCAGGATCGACACCACCAGGCCGCCGAGATAGAACAGGGCAAACCCGAAGGTGCCCAGCGCCCTGGTGAAGAATCCTTCCATCGCCTGGCCGAAGAAATACAGCGTCAGCATGTTGACGAACAGATGGGAGAAGTCCGCGTGTACGACCCCGTAGGTCACCAGCCGGTGGTATTCGCGCTGGCGGGCGATCGCCGGGGGCCACAGGATCAGGTCGTTCATCAACCGGATGTTCTTGAAGGCCATGAACGAGACGATGCTGGTGATGGCGACGATGACCAGGGTGATAGGCATGAACGTTCCCGCGGCAGATGCGCAAAGCGTGGCATCTTGGCGTGCCGGCCCACGCTTGTCGACTTTCCGCAGGCGCCGCCGCCTGCCTGGCCATCGCTTATGTCCTGCCCGCGGCGCTGATATTCCGAAAGATCACTGCCCAGGACACCGCCGCACCGCTATGATCCGGCGTTTTACGCGGCCGTTTGCCGCCTGACGGATCTATCGATGGCCTCGCTCCGTTACCTGCACCTGGACGTCTTTGCCGCCACCCTCGGCGGCGGCAATCATCTTGGCGTGGTGATCGGCGCGGAGGGCTGGAGCGACCAGGCGATGCAGCGTTTCGCGCGCTGGACGGCGCTGGTCGAGACTACCTTCCTGCTGCCGCCGACCGATCCGAAAGCGAGCTATCGGGTGCGCATCTTCACCCCGAACAAGGAAATCCCGTTCGCAGGCCATCCCAGCATCGGCAGCGCGCATGCCGCGCTGGCCTGCGGACTGGCCGAAACCTGCGACGGCCTGCTGTGGCAGGAGTGCGGCGCCGGGGTGCTGCCGATCCGTGTCGAGGGCAACGGCCACGGCCGCGAGCTGCTGCTGCAGTCGCCCGGTGAACGCGTGCTGGATACCGGCCCCGCAGCGCATCCGCTGCTGCCGGCGGCACTGGCCGGCATCGAACTCGGCGTGCTGCCGCCGGCGCTGGTCGACGGCGGGCGGCGCTGGTGGCTGGCCGAGGTCGCCGACGAAGCCGGCCTGCGGGCATGGCAGCCCGATCATGCGGCGATCGGCGCGCTGGCGCGGGCCAGCGACAGCATGGGGTTGTGCGCCTTCGCAAGAAGCGCCCATCCCGACTATCAACTTGTCGTGCGCGCGCTCCCCGCTGGCGTCGGCATCGTCGAGGATCCCGCCTCGGGCGCCGCCAATGGCCTGATCGCTGCCTATATCGCGCATGCCGAACCGCACGGCACGCTGGCGCGCGGCTACCAGGTCAGCCAGGGGCGCGAGATCGGCCACGATGCGCGGCTGGTCGTGCGGATCGACGGTACGTCGATCTGGGTCGGCGGACGCAGCCATACCGTAGTCGACGGCACGCTGGCGTGGGACCCGCAAGGCTGAGCGACCGGTTCACCCGACGGCACCTGCCGTCCATTCCGCCGTCGTAGGAGCGCACCCTGTGCGCGATCGCCGTTGACCCGGGTCCGGGCAAGAGCTTTCGCGCACAAGGCATGCTTCTACAGGGGCTCGTCCAGGTGGGCGCGGCGCGCGGCCACCAGCGCCAGCGCCGACCAGTCCAGTTCCGCATCGCCGGCGGCCAGCGCCTCCAGCAAGCTGTCGCGCAACACGCCGGCGAACGGCAACGGCACCCGTGCCGCCGATCCTGCCGTCAAAGCCAGCTCGACATCCTTCAGGCCCAGCGGCAGCGTGAATCCGGCCGGCTTGAAGCGCTGCTCGGCGATCAGCTTGCCGTAGCCCTGGTAAGCCGGCGCAGCGAACAGAGTATTGGTCATCACGTCGAGGAAATCCGCCGCGCTGACGCCGTGCCCGCGGGTCAGCGCGGTCGCCTCGGCCATGCTCTCGATCGCCGCCGCCAGCATGAAGTTGCCGGCGATCTTCGCCACGTTCGCGCGCTCCGGCGCGTCGCCCAGCGGCCACAGCTTGCTGCCCATCGCGTCCAGCAACGGCCGCACTCTTTCGATCGCCGCCGACGAGCCGGCGACAAGGATATTCAGCTTCGCCGCGGCCGCCACGTCCGGACGTCCAAATACCGGCGCCGCGACGTACTCCAGCCCGCGTTTCGCATGTTCCTCCGCGAGCTGCCGTGCCAGCGCCACCGAGATCGTGGCGTGATTCACATGCACCGTGCCGCGATCCATCGCATCGAGCAGGCCGCCGTCGAGGAACACCTCGCGCACCGCCTGGTCGTTCGCCAGCATGCTGCACAGCACCTCGCCCTGCGCGGCCCGATCGGCCGTGCGCGCCACCTTGGCGCCGAGCGAGGCCAGCGGTCCGGTCGCCGCTTCGGAGCGATTCCACACGGTCAGCGCATGGCCGGCCGCCAGCAGGTTGCTGGCCATCGCGCTACCCATCGCGCCAAGACCGATAAATCCGACTTTCATGCAGGCATCCTCATCGTCGACTGCCGCGCAGTGAAGCATGCGATGTGTTCATGATGCGCGAAGTCGCGAGCTAGACGGCTTCACCCGCCGCCTGTCCCGATGCCCACGCCCACTGGAAGTTGTAGCCGCCCAGCCAGCCGGTGACGTCCACCACCTCGCCGATGAAATACAGCCCCGGCACCAGCTTCGACTGCATCGTGCTGGAGGACAGTCCGTCGGTATCGACCCCGCCCAGGGTGACCTCGGCGGTGCGGTAGCCTTCGGTGCCGCTGGCTGTGATCGGCCACGCGTTGAGCTGCGTACCGATCTGGCCCAGTTCGGCGTCGCGGTACTGGCGCATCGGGCGGCTCTCAAACCATTGCTCGCACAGGCGCTGCGCCAGCCGCTTCGGCAGCACGTCGCCGAGCACGGTCTTCAGTTCCGCCAGCGGCCGCGCCGCGCGCTGGCCGATCAGCCATTCGCCGGCCTGCTGATCCGGCAGCAGGTCGATGCGCAGATCATCGCCGGGTTTCCAGTACGAGGAAATCTGCAGGATGGCCGGCCCGCTGATGCCGCGATGGGTGAACAGCAGACCAGCACGAAAACTTTGCTTGCCCACGCGCGTCTCGACCGCAGGCAGCGCCACGCCGGCCAGGTCCTGGTAATGCTCCTGATGCTTGCCGCTCAAGGTCAGCGGCACCAGTCCGGCACGCATGGGCAGCACGGCATGGCCGAACTGGCGGGCCAGTTCGTAACCGAACCCGCTGGCGCCCATGCTGGGAATCGACAGGCCGCCGCTGGCCACCACCAGCGACTCGGCATGTACTTCGCCGCGCGCGGTGAGCACGCTGAAACCTTCCGGCGTCTTGCGCACTCTCTGCACACCGCAGTTCGCTTCCACCGTGACATCGGCGGCGGCACATTCGTCCAGCAGCATGCGCACGATCTGCTTGGACGAGTCGTCGCAGAACAGCTGCCCCAGCTCCTTCTCGTGATAGGCGATGCGGTGCTTCTCGACCAGCGCGATGAAATCGGCCGGGGTGTAACGCGCCAGCGCGGACTTGGCAAAATGCGGATTGGCCGAGAGGTAGTTCGCCGGGGTCGCTCCGGTATTGGTGAAATTGCAGCGGCCGCCGCCGGACATCAGGATCTTCTTGCCGACCTTGTTGGCGTGATCGACGACCAGCACGCGGCGGCTCCGCTGGCCCGCGGCGATCGCGCACATCAGCCCGGCGGCGCCGGCGCCGATGACCAGCACGTCCATTTTCACGAATCCGCACCCTTACACCGCACAAGTCGCGCATTATCGCCCAGTCGCATCGCTTACACTTTGCCCCTGTTTCCAGCGAGCCGCCGCCATGCCTTCCTTTGACGTGATCTCCGAAGTCGACAAACACGAACTGACCAACGCGGTCGACCAGGCCAACCGCGAGCTGTCCACCCGCTTCGACTTCAAGGGCCAGGACGCGTCGTACACGCTGGACGAGTTCGTCATCACGCAGAGCGCACCCAGCGAATTCCAGCTGCAGCAGATGCTGGACATCCTGCGCGCCCGGCTGGTGGCGCGGAAGATCGACATTCGCGCACTCGATGTCGGCGACCCGGAAACCAACCTGGGTGGCTCGCGGCAGAAGATCACCGTCAAGCAAGGCATCGAGCAGCCGGTCGCGAAGAAACTGGTCGCCTCGCTGAAGGCCGCCAAGCTCAAGGTCGAGGCACAGATCAACGGCGACAAGCTGCGCGTCACCGGCAAGAAGCGCGATGACCTGCAGGATGCCATGGCCGTGCTGCGCAAGGCCGATGTCGAGCTGCCGCTGCAGTTCGACAATTTCCGCGATTGAACGCACATGGCCTTCTTGGCGATTGAACGCACATCGCCCCCTTGGCGATTGAACGCGCATCGCCCCCTTGGCGATCGAACGCACATCACCCCCTTGGCGATTGAACGCGCATCGCCCCCTTGGCGATCGAACGCGCATCGCTTCTTGTAGGAGCCCGCTGGCGGGCGATGCTTTTGCTTTGATGATTGGTAGGAAAAATTAAAACAAGAGCATCGCCCGCTAGCGGGCTCCTACCGCAAGGGCGGAGGTTCTAGGTTTTGGAGAGCAGCCGGCCGCCCATCACGGCGTTGACTGCCACCACGACGGCTACCGCCAGCGCGTGTGTCAGCAGATCGGTGGCGGCGGCGTCGAACGCGTGGCAGATCTCCAGCAGGCTGGCCGAGGCGGCGGCGCTGGCCAGCCCGATCAGCACCGCGGTGAGCACCGGCCGCAACGGGCAGGCGCGGCGCACCAGCAGGATCAGCAGCGCGGACAGCGGGATCGAGAAGCTGATGATGAAGACCAGGCAATCGGCCGACTGATGCATGGTGGGGAGCTGGGTCCCGGCAGCGACTACATTCCGCAGGTGCAGCCGCAGGCAGCCGAGGCCGCTGGCTCCGATCCACAGCACGGCTCCGGGCAACGGCAACCATGCCCAGGCCGTCGGACGCCCCGGCACACCCAGCGCGAACGCAGCCCAGGCCGCCGTGATCGCGGTGATCACCGCGCCCATGCCGGCCCAGCCCAGATCCGGCGTGGCGGCCCAGCGCCGCAACATCGGATCTGCGCCGTAATGCATCAGCAGTACGGCGGCGATCGCCGCCACCACCAGCATCCAGCCGACGGTGCGCAGCCATGGCGGCAGCAGACGCCGCACCGGCACCAGGTCGGTGCCGAGGCGGTCGATCAGTGCCTCATGGGATCGCAGATCGGACATGGTCTCAGTGCTCTCCATGGAAACGTTCGCGCAGCGCCTTCAGCGCGCGATGCAGGTTCACTTTCAATGCGCCGCTATTGCGGCCGGTCAGCTCGGCCGCCTCGCTCAGCGAGAGCTCGCGCAGGCCCAGTTGCTCCACCGCCTCGCGCTGCCCCGGCGGCAATTCGGCGATCGCCTCATGTAAACGTTGAGCGCGCTGCCCGCTTTCGGTGACGGCACTGGCATCGTCGACGTCGGGGTGGCTGTCGAGCGCGAATTCGTCGTGCAGCTCGCGACTGTCGCGACGCCCACGGCTGCGCAGCGCATCGATCGCCCGGCGATTGGCTATCGCGGTGATCCAGGCATCGTAGGAACGGGCCGGATCGTAGGTGTGACGCACGCGGTGCACGGTGATCAGGGTTTCCTGCACCACGTCATCCAGATGATCGTGCGCCACGCCCTGCCGCCGCGCCGCCGCGCGGATCAATGCCACCGAATCGGCCAGCAGCTTCTCGTAGGCGCGCCGGTCGCCCGCCTGCGCAGCAGCCATCCACGCCGCCCGACGCTGGTCGGGCGTTTCGTTGCTGCTGGCGGTGGCGGCTGCGGCAGGCACGGTCCAGACGAGACTCATCCCACGGGGAAGTCCACTATCTAGACCCATGAAGCCGGTGGCGGTCAAGGGTTGCGACATGCTCGGTCCACAAAGGAACACTTGAATGACCTTCGCTGCATCCGCCGCAGGGGTTACCTCGTAGCTGCTGGCACCCCGCAGGTAACCGCTGCCGGCCTGCCGGCGAATAACCAGGCAACCTCCCTCGGATGACGCTCCCATGCTCGTGTTGATCCTCGCCTACCTCGGCGGCGTACTGACCATCCTCAGCCCCTGCATCCTGCCGGTGCTGCCGTTCGTGTTCGCCCGCTCCGACCGCCCGTTCATGCGCAACGGTCTGCCGATGCTGCTGGGCATGGCGATCACCTTTGCCGTGGTGGCCACGCTGGCTGCACTGGGCGGTGGCTGGGCGGTGCATGCGAACCAGTACGGCCGCTACGTCGCGATGGTGGTGCTGGCCTTTCTGGGCCTGACCTTGCTGTCGACTCATCTGGCCGAATGGATCAGCCGCCCGTTCGTGGCGCTGGGCAACCGGTTGTCGCAGCGCTCGGCCGGCGACGGCGAATCGATCTGGGGCGCTGCCGGCCTCGGCGTCGCCACCGGCCTGCTGTGGGCACCGTGCGCGGGTCCCATCCTCGGCCTGCTGCTGACCGGCGCGGCGCTGAACGGCGCCAGCGTGCAGACCACCTTGCTGCTGCTCACCTACGCGGCCGGCGCGGCGACTTCGCTGGGGCTGGCGCTGCTGATCGGCGGCAAGGTCTTCGGCTTGATGAAGCGCTCGCTGGGCGCCGGCGAGTGGGTCCGCCGCGCACTCGGCGTGCTGGTGCTGTGCGGCGTCGCCGCGATCGCACTGGGTCTGGATACCGGCCTGCTCACCCGTGTCTCGCTGGCCAGCACCGGCGGTATCGAACAGAAGCTGATCAACGCCGTTCGCCCTGCACCGGCGCCCGAAGCGGCGCTGAAAGCCGGCGAACCGCTGCCGGTGGAAGGCCAGATGCCGTCGCTGGCCGGCGCCACGCAATGGCTCAACAGCCCGCCGCTGACCAGCGAATCGCTGCGCGGCAAGGTGGTGCTGGTCGATTTCTGGACGTATTCCTGCATCAACTGCATCCGCTCGCTGCCGTATGTGCGCGGCTGGGCCGACAAGTACAAGGATCACGGCCTGGTGGTGATCGGCGTGCACGCACCGGAATTCGCGTTCGAGAAAGATCCGGCCAACGTGGCCAAGGCGGTCAAGGATCTTGGTGTCGATTACCCGGTCGCGCTGGACAATGACTACGCGATCTGGAAAGGCTTCAACAACGAATACTGGCCGGCGCATTACTTCATCGACCCCGCCGGACAGATCCGCCATCACCATTTCGGCGAGGGCAACTACCGGGAAAGCGAGGACGTGATCCGCCAGCTGCTGACCGTGGCGGGCCAGAAGAATCTGCCGGGGGGCTACGTCAGCGACAACCATCAAGGCGTCGAGGCAGCCGCATCGAACGATCCCACCCGCTCGCCGGAAACGTACGTCGGTTATGCCCGCGCGCAGAACTTCGTCGGCGGACGCGTAGCGAACGACGAGGAGCAGGACTACCGCGTCCCCGGCACGCTGGCGGCCGACCAGTGGTCGCTGGGCGGGCACTGGACCGTGCGTGACGAAAATGCGCAGCTGGAGCAGGCCGGCGGCAGCATCGTCTACCGCTTCCGCGGCCGCGACCTGCACCTGGTGCTCGGCCCTGCCGGCGACGGCAAGCCGGTCCGCTTCCGCGTCACCATCGACGGCAAGGCGCCCGGCGCCGATCACGGCATGGACACCGACGCCGACGGCAACGGCACCGTCACCAGCCAGCGCCTGTACCAGCTGGTGCGCCAGGCCAGCGGCAGCGGCGAGCGGCTGTTCCAGATCACCTTCCTCGATCCCGGCGTGCAGGCCTACGCATTCACGTTCGGCTGATTCGACCTCGGCAGGAGCGCACCCTGTGCGCGATGGCTTCCGCGAGATGCAGCAAAAAGCATCGCGCACAGGGTGCGCTCCTACCCAAAGTACCTTTCCAACCCCCGGAGGTTGCCATGTCACGCATTGATGAAACCCTCGCGATGGATCGCCGCCGTTTCCTGCGCGCGACGCTCGCCGGCGGCGCGCTGCTGGCCGTCGGCGGCGGCCTGGTCGTGCCGCGCCTGTTCGCTGCCGACAACACGCCGGTCGGCCGGCCCGGCAACGTGCTGCTGGAAATCTTCGGCGACGACGGCCGCGACCTCGGCCCCCGCCAGGTACCCAAACTGGTCCTGACCGACGCGCAATGGCGTCGGCGGCTGTCGCCGGCCTCGTACGAGATCATGCGCCGCGACGGCACCGAGCCGGCGTTCAGCGGCGAACACGAGAAGCCCGCCGTCGCCGGCCTGTTTCGCTGCATGGCCTGTTCCACGGCGCTGTATGACGCCGCCACCGAATTCGATTCCGGCACCGGCTGGCCCAGCTTCTGGCAGCCGATCGCCAGGCGCAACGTGATCGAATACAGCGACCGCACGTTCGGCATGGAACGCACCGCGATCAGCTGCGCCGGCTGCGACAGCCACCTCGGCCACGTCTTCGACGACGGCCCGCCGCCGACCGGGCTGCGCTACTGCATGAATTCGGTGGCGTTGCGGTTCGTGGCGCGGACGAAAGCCTGAATAAACCTTGATGTAACCGGACCTGACCGGGCCGAACCGATTGGCCATTCGCCAACGATTTCGTCACGTCGGCACGCGCATAAGAGAAGACGACATCCACCCGCTGGAGACTGCCCGCATGAAACGCCTGACCCGGCTCGCTCTCGCATCACTGTCGGTGGCGTCGCTGTCACTGGCCTTTCCCGCGCTGGCGCGAGCTGCGGATGCCTACGTCACCGGCAACGTCAACTTGCGCGCCGGACCCGACCCGGATTACCCGCTGATCGACCAGATTCCGGCCGGCACCGAGGTCGACGTGCAAGGCTGCACCGACGGCTGGGAGTGGTGCGACGTAATCGTCTTCGGCAATCGCGGCTGGATCGCCGGCAACTACATCGAATACGAATACGATGACCGACCGGTGCTGGTGCCCGAGTACGGTGCGCAGATCGGCATACCGATCGTCACCTTCGTGATCGGCGATTACTGGGGCCACTATTATCGCAGCCGCCCGTTCTATCGCGACCGTGATCGGTGGTACAGCCGTCCCATCGGCCGCCGCCCGCCGCCGCCGCCGATGAGTCGCCCGTATGAGGGACGACCGATCCCCGAAGGTGGCGGGCAACGGCGTGATCGAGGCGAGGAGCGGGCTGCGCCGCCATACCGGCGTCCAGAGCAAGCCGTTGAACGCGCGCAACCCCGGCAGCGTGGCACCTACGAGAATCGGCCCGCTCCGTCGTACCAGCGGGCGGAACAGGTCGGCGTACCGCAGCAGCGTGGCCCGATCCCCGGTGCCCGCCCGCCTGAACGGGCCGCCCCGCGTGGTGAAGCGCAGGCACACGGCGGTCACGAGGCCAAGCCGGCCCAACGCAAGAAGGAAGATCACCGCGACGACAGCGGTCATTGATCGCTGATCACGCGACGCGAACGTCGATCACTCGCCGCATCATTGCCGGACCCGGGACGGCGCGCCCTGCCATGGCGCCCTTCCCGTCGCGCCCGCAGCGGTCGATACTCCAGCATCGCAACTGATTGGCGAATCGCCCGATGGCCGACTTGTTCTCTCCCGACGTGCTTGTCGCGCAACCGCTGGATCATGCGATGGCGCTTTCGGCGCGTTACTACACCGACCCCCGCATGCCGCAAATCGACGACGCCGCGGTGTTCGCGCGGAGCTGGCAGCTGGTGTGCCATCGATCCCAGCTGAGCGGCGTGGGCGATCACGTGGTGACCCAGATCGCGGCGCTGCCGCTGCTGGTCGTGCGCAGCGACGAGTCCACGATCCGCGCGTTCCACAATGTCTGCCGGCATCGCGCCGGCCCGATCGCCAGTTGCGACGGCCGCGGCGCCAGCGCCCTGCGCTGCCGCTATCACGGCTGGACCTACGGGCTGGACGGCGTGCTCCGTGGCGCACCGGAAATGGGACGCACGCCGGACTTCGACCCATCCACGATCCGGCTGCCGGAAGTGCGCGTGCAGGTGTGGCAGGGGCTGGTATTCGTTGCCACCGGCGAAGCGCCTCCGTTCGAGGATTTCGTCGCCGGCATCGATGCGCGGCTGGGACCGGATCGTTCGCTCCCCGGCTACGAATTCCATCATCGCGCCAGCTGGGAAGTGGCGTGCAACTGGAAGGTCTACGTGGACAACTACCTGGAGGGTTACCACGTCCCGCACATCCATCCCGGCCTCAACAGATTGCTCGATTACCGCAGCTACGTCACCGAAACGGCGGACTGGTATTCGTTCCAGTTCAGTCCGCTGGACAGCGGCGACGATCTCTACGGCAGCGGCGAAGCGCTGTACTACTTCCTCTATCCGAACGCAATGCTCAACATCCTGCCCGGCCGCC
Organism: Rhodanobacter terrae; assembly: GCF_042657005.1. NCBI lineage: Bacteria > Pseudomonadati > Pseudomonadota > Gammaproteobacteria > Lysobacterales > Rhodanobacteraceae > Rhodanobacter > Rhodanobacter terrae. The sequence goes on along the minus strand of NZ_JBHSNG010000001.1, from coordinate 256,302 downwards.
TGCAGACCAACCGCGTACTGCCGCTGGGCCTGGATCGCTGCCGGGTGGAATTCGACTTCTATTACGCACCGGCGGCCACGCCCGAAGCACTGGAGCGCCGCGCCAGGGACATCGCATTCAGCGACGAGGTACAGGAGGAGGACGTGACGATCTGCCAGGACGTGCAGCGCGGCCTGGCCTCCGGCTCTTACGAGGCCGGCCGCCTGAATCCGCTGCGCGAGAACGCGGTGCATCACTTCCACGAACTGCTGCGTCGCGCTTATCGCGGCATGCATGACTAGCCGCACGCGGCCGCTCGGGCTGTGGATGCTGATCGCGCTGGTAGTCGGCAACATGATCGGCTCCGGCGTGTTCCTGCTGCCCGCCGCACTGGCGCCGTACGGCGCGGCCAGTGTGCTCGGCTGGGGGTTCACCCTCGGCGGCGCCCTGTTGCTCGCGCTAGTCTACGCATGGCTGGCGCAGGCGATGCGCAATCACGGCGGCGGTTACGGCTACGCGCGCAAGGCGTTCGGCGACGGCATCGGCTTCGTCGCGGCATGGAGTTACTGGGTCAGCGTCTGGACGGCCAACGCGGCGATCGCGGTGGCCTTCGCCGGCAGCCTCGGCGCGGTATGGCCGGCGGCAACCGCCACGCCGCTGCGCGGCGCGTTCTGCGCGCTCGGTGCGTTGTGGTTCTGCACCGCGGTGAATCTGGCCGGCGTACGCGAGGCCGCGCGCATGCAACTCGTCGCCACCGTGCTCAAGCTGGTGCCGCTGGTGCTGTTCGGCGTGATCGGCCTGGGCTGGATCCACGCCGGCGCGTACCGGCCGTTCAATCCCAGCGGGCAGCCCCTGCTGCAGACCACCACCGCAGTAGCCGCGTTGACGCTGTGGGCTCTGCTCGGTCTGGAATCGGCGACGGTGCCGACCGGCGTGGTGCACGATCCCGAACGAACGGTACCGTGCGCCACCGTGATCGGCATGCTGATCGCCGGACTTACCACCATGCTGGCCTGCACCGTGGTGATCGGCCTGCTGCCGATTGACGTATTGCGCAATTCGGCGGCACCGATGGCGGAGGCGGCGAGCCGATTGTGGGGGCCGCTGGCCGGCATCGGCGTAGGCGTGGTCGCCACGGTCTCCTGCTTCGGCGCGCTCAACGGCTGGGTGCTGCTGCAGGCGCAGACGCCGCTGGCGGCGGCGCAGGACCGGGTATTTCCCGCGGCGTTTGCGCGAATGGATCGTCACGGCACGCCACGTTTCGGCCTGCTGCTAAGCAGCGTGCTGGCCAGCGCATTGATCGCCGCCAACTACAGTCGAGACCTGGTCGCGCTGTTCACCTTCTCGATCCTGCTGTCCACCGCCACCTGCCTGCTGCCGTATCTGATCAGCGTGCTGGCGTGGTGGCGTATCGATCCCGGCGCCGCAGGCTTGCGCAAGCTGGTGGCCGCGGGCGCTTTGCTCTACAGCGCATGGGCGCTGTTCGGAACAGGCATGGAATCGTTGCTGTGGGGCGGCGTGCTGGTACTGGCCGGGCTGCCGATTTATGCCTGGCAGCGTTACCGCACAACGCTCAGTGACGCTGCAGATCATCCGTAGTGCTTGCGCGATTGCTGCAGCAGGCTCGAGGTGGCAGAACGCGCATGAACGCAATTACAGATGCACTGACGCTACCCGCGCTGGCCCAGGCCGCCGACGGTTTTGTCACCGGCAACGTCAATCTGCGCGCCGGGCCCGGCGCGGAATACCCGCTCATCCTCACGATTCCGGGCGGCGCCCCGGTCAATATCCAGGACTGCACCACTGGCTGGGAATGATGCGATGTGACCACGATGGGTGCGCGTGGCTGGGTCGCCGGGACCTCCATCGAATACCGGTATCAAAACCGACCGGTGGCGGTGCAGGAATACGGCGGCAGCATCGGCATTCCGATCATCAGCTTCGTGATCGGCACCTACTGGGGCAACTACTACAGCAACCGCCCGTTCTATCGACAGCGCAACTACTGGTATTGCCGACCGACCATCGGTCGCCCGCCGCCACGGCCCATCCACCGGCCGCCACCAGGCCCGCAGCCCGGCGGCGGAAACAGGCCGCCGCGTCCCGGCATCGGTAATCCAGGTAATGGCCATCGGCCGTCGCCGGGGTCAAGGCAATCGCCCTGGCCAAGGCCAGCGCCCCAAGCCACAGGCCAAGCCGGCCCCTGCCGACAGGAAAAACAGAGGCAACCAGGGCAACTGATGGATTTGCGTCACCGTGACAGATCCCGTCCAGGCGAGATCGAGGCTGCAGCGCCGGATCAGCGGCGCCCAGCCCATGGCCACCAGCCTCGCCCGCTTTGGGCATAGCGGTCCGCCGAGCGCTCGAACGGATTGCGCGCGTTGACGCCACCGCACGCCAGATACAGCGGCAGGAACAACGGCCCCAGCAGCATGTACTGGTACACATGGGCGCGCTCGTGGTCGGCCAATGACACCGGCGGCTCGATACCGTGGCCGGCGCGATGCGCATAGGTAAGGCACGACGTATCCAGCCGCTCTCCCGTGTGCACTATGACGTTGCCGAGCGTCAGCGCGCCGCCCGCTCCCCAGGGCCAGCGCCGCACTACCAGCGCCAGCTCGCTCCGCTGCCAGCGCATGCGTGCGCCGAACGCTAGACCGATGAACCCCGCCAGAAGACCGAGCAAGGTGTTCGGAAGCGTCCAGCACATGCCGAGTGCGACGACGACGCGCCATATCGGCGGTGACAGGGGCGCCCCGGATTCATGGACATGATTCTGCATGCTCAATGGCTTCGGCTACCTGCAGACGGCTTGGGTTTTCGGCCGGCGCCGCCATGTTGTCGGTCATGGCGCCGTGCGCCGCCCATTGCCGGAGTCTGCCATGAGTACGCCGCTGGCCATCCCCTGTCCGCACTGCAACGCGCTCAACCGCGTGCCGGCCGAGCGTGTCGGCGAACATCCGAACTGCGGCCGCTGCAAGCAGGCGCTGTTCGACGGCCATCCGGTGGAACTGACCAGCGCGAATTTCGAGGCGATCGCCGCCCGCGGCGACCTGCCGGTACTGGTGGATTTCTGGGCACCATGGTGCGGGCCGTGCGTCGGTTTTGCCCCCGTGTTCGTACAGGCGGCGGGCGAGTTCGAACCGCGGCTGCGGCTGGCCAAGCTCGACACCGAGGCGCAGCCGCAGCTGGCTCAGCGCTTCAACATCCGCAGCATTCCCACCCTGGTCATGCTGAAGCAGGGGCGCGAGATCGCACGGCAGTCCGGCGCGCTGAACGCGGCGCAGTTGCAGCAGTTCATCGAAGGCTCGCTGGCGCGCGGCTGATCCGCACGCTCGGTTCTTGCCCCTCATGACACGGGAGCCGCAAGCCGCCGTGCCGGCCCTGCGCTGATCGGCAGGCTGCACCCATGCCTTTACGCACACTCCCCCGGCCGCGCAGCCGGTTAGGCTTGGCGCTTTCGCCGATGAGGAAACCTCTGTGCGCAAGTCCATGCAAACCGCCTTGCTGGCAGCCTTCGTGCTGACCGGGTTCGGCACCACATCGGCCTCCGCGGCTGATACCCACAAGCCCGCGGCGGCCCAGGATGCTCCCAACAGCAACGGCTTCCACCTGCCGCCGTTCCCGGCCGATGCCCACGTATCGCAATCCACGACGGTGGGCGGCAAGACGCTGAAGTACACCGTCACCGTGGGTTCGCTGCCGGTACGCGACGAGAAGGGCGTAATCATCGGTGAGGTGGTGTTCACCGCCTACCGCATGCCTGGCAAGGATCGACCGGTGACGTTCGCGCTCAACGGTGGCCCTGGCGCATCGTCGGTGTATCTGAACTTCGGCGCGATCGGGCCGAAGAAGGTGAACTTCGGCGTCGAGGGCGACACGCCATCGGCGCCGGCGACGCTGCACGACAACCCCGGCACCTGGCTGGGCTTCACCGACCTGGTGTTCATCGATCCGGTCGGCACCGGCTACAGCCGCGCGCTGGTCGACGACAAGGAAGCGACCAAGCAGTTCTACAGCACCGACAACGATATCAAGTACCTCTCGCGCATCGTCTACGACTGGCTGGTCAAGAACGGCCGCATGACTTCGCGCAAGTATCTGATCGGTGAAAGCTACGGCGGCTTCCGCGGCCCGCGCATCACCGACTATCTGCAGACCCAGCTCGGCGTGGCGATGAACGGCGTGGTGCTGCTGTCGCCGTACCTCGACCCGGCCGCATCGGACGACGAGAACGTGTCGCCGCTGCCGTGGATGCTGACCCTGCCCTCGATCGCCGCCGCGCACCTGGAGCGCGAGCACAAGCTCACGCCGGAGGCGATGGCGTCGATCGTCGAATACACCCGCGGCGAATACGCCAGCGACCTGATGCGTGGCCGCTCCGACCCGAAGGCGATCGACCGCGTGGTGAACAAGGTCACCGCGCTGACCGGCCTCGATCCGCTGTTCGTGAAGCGCTCCGGCGGCCGGCTGGAGACCCAGGCCTACCTGCGCGAGGTGTATCGCGCCGAAGGCCGGCTCGGCAGCCGCTACGACTCCAACGTCACCGCGTGGGACCCGTTCCCGTATGCGCCGCATCAACAGACCGGCGACCCCATCCTCAACGGCATCATCGCGCCGACCACCAGCGCGATGGTCAACTTCGTCACCCAGACCGTGGGCTGGAAATTCGAGGGCCGCTACAACGCGCTCAGTTACGCGGTGAACAAGCTGTGGCACGAGGACGACGACGCCCGCAAGGGTTCCGTGTCGCAGCTGCGCGAAGCGGTAGCCAACGATCCGGGGCTGCGTGTGCTGATCGCGCATGGCTGGGACGATCTGTCCTGCCCGTTCATGGCCTCGGTGCTGATCGTCGACCAGATGCCGGCGATGGGCGATCCGACCCGGGTGCAGGTGAAAAGCTATCCGGGTGGGCACATGTTCTATGCGCGGGCGGACAGCCAGGCCGCACTGACCGCGGACGTGCGGGTGCTATACGGCGTGAAATAAACGGCGGCGGCCTGCTGAAGGCCGCCCCATCACCATCCCGGCTCCCGCTTCAGCGGCCCAGCGTCACCGTGCTGGCCCGCACCAGATACTGCACGCTGAACATCTGTTCCGCGTCGGTCCATACGCGCAGAACCGCCAGGCCTGCCCTGGCGGCCAGCGCGGCGAAGTCCTCCAGCGAGTACTTGCAGCTGTATTCGACCTGGATCGCCTCGTCCGCGCGGAACGCCACATTCACCCTGCCGACTTTGACCTGTTGCTGACGGCGACTGACGATATGCGTCTCGATGCGCCCGGCCATCGGGTTGTAATGCGCGCGGTGCGCAAACGCCGACAAGTCGAAGTTGCTGCCGATCTCCCGGTTCAGCCGGGCCAGCATGTTGAGGGTGAACTCGGCGGTGACGCCGGCGCGGTCGTTGTAGGCCGCTTCGATCACCGCAGGATCCTTCTTCAGGTCGACCCCGATCAGGATGCCGCCGGCGTCGCCCATCTCGTTGCGCATTTTGCGCAGCAGCGTGGCCGCCTCACGGTTCTCGAAATTGCCGATGGTGGAGCCGGGGAAATACACCACCGTGCGGCGCGGTGCGCGCGGCGGAATCGGCAACCGCAGCGGCCTGCTGAAATCCGCACACAGCGGCTGCAGCGGCAACTGGGGGAACGCTCCTGTCAGCCGCTCCACACTTTGCCGCAACGGCTCTGGCGAAATTTCCACCGGTACGTACGCAACCGGCGCATGCAGATGGTCGAGCAGCATGCCGGTCTTGCGCGCATTTCCGCTGCCGTATTCGACCAGCCGCACGTCGCTGCCTAGCGTTTCGGCGATGCTCGCCGCGTGTTCGTCCATCAGGGCGATTTCGCAACGGGTGAGGTAGTACTCCGGTTGCTCGCAGATCTTGTCGAACAACGCGGAACCGCGCTCGTCGTAGAACAGCCACGACGGCAACCGCTTGGGTTTGGCGCCGAGACCACGCTGGGCGACTTCCAGCAAATCGTTTATCGGTGGGCGACGATCGTCGTCGCTGACACAAGGTTGCACACTGCTCATCGGTCCTGTCCCAATCTCAGCCCGGCAAACTGCCAGCGGGCATGGGGTGGAAAGAAATTGCGGTAGCTGGCGCGGATGTGATCACGCGGCGTGACGCAGGAGCCGCCACGCAACACCCACTGGCCGCACATGAATTTGCCGTTGTATTCGCCCAGCGCACCGGGCAGCGGGCGAAAGCCCGGATAATTGATGTAGGGCGAGGCCGTCCATTCCCATACATCGCCATACAACTGCAGCAGAGCCGCGTCGCCGTTCGCCGCGCGCGGCTGGAATCGCTGCTCGTCCTGCAGGTTGCCGTCGACCGCGACGCGCTGCGCTGCCGACTCCCACTCGGCCTCGGTCGGCAGCCGCGCGCCAGCCCAGCGGGCGAAAGCCTCCGCCTCGTAATAGCTGAGGTGGCACACCGGCTCGTGCGGATCGAGTCCGCGCAGGCCGGCAAGCGTGAACTCGCTGGCCAGGTCGTCCTGCCAGTAGATCGGATGCTGCCATCCCTCGCGCTGCACCGTGGCCCAGCCGTCGGACAGCCACAGGCCCGGTTCGCAATAACCGCCTTCGCGCACGAATGCCAGGTACTCGGCATTGGTCACCAGCCGGTTGGCCAGGGCATGCGGATGCAGCAGACTGCGGTGGCGCGGGGTTTCGTTGTCGAACGCGAACCCTTCTCCGCGATGACCGATCTCGACCACGCCTTCACGGCCATCGACGAAGCGTAGCGGCACCGCTTTCGCGGTTGCCGTATCCGTCAGCGCAGCGCGATATGCCGGCTGCAACGGGTTGCACCAGAAAGCGTGCTTGATGTCGGTCAGCAGCAGTTCCTGATGCTGTTGTTCATGCTGCAGGCCCAGCTCGACCAGCGCCGCCAGCTCCGGGTCGTCGCCCCGGTTCAGCAGCTCGCTCATCGCGTCGTCGATGTACTGCCGATAGCCGCGCACTTCGTCCAGCGAGGGTCGCGACAACAGGCCGCGCTGCGGCCTGGCATGCATCGGGCCGACCGACTGGTAGTAGGAGTTGAACAGGTAATGCCACGCCGGATCGCGCGGCCGGTACGCCGGATCGCGCCCCAGTACGAACTGCTCGAAGAACCAGCTGGAGTGCGCCAGATGCCACTTGCCTGGACTGGCGTCGGGCATCGACTGCAGCAACATGTCCTCGGCGCTCAGGCCGCGGCACAGCGCCAGCGTCTGCTGCCTCACCTGCCGGAAACGCGCCATCATGCCGGCCGGCGCCGTCGACTGCCAGTTTGTCATCGCCGCCCCTCCGGCACAGCCAGCGAGGTGGCCGTTGCGCAGGGGGTCTCGCGGCATGGAGCGTTCAAAAACATGGCCGGCAGCATGCCGTGCCGACCGTTCACTTCTTGTGATATGCAGATGGCAGATACTTTGCAGCGACGCCTCCCTCATGCCGGGCGCAGATACTGTCGGCATGCGGCTCGATCGACTACCGCATCGCGGTACGAATGACCCGCGAACCGGACCTTGCCTGCCCATTGAATCTGCGCCGCCCTGCCTGATAAACGGAAAAGCCCGGACGTGCCGGGCTCTTCTGTTTCAGCTGGGATGGCGCTGAACGGACGGATCAGTCGCCGTCGTAGCCATCGTCGCGGATGTAGCGCGTCTGCGGACCGTCGTACACCACCGTGCGGGTTTCGACCACGCGACGCCGCACGACCACCGGCGGGCCGTCCTCATACACGACGCCGGGCTCGGCGTAGACCACCGGCGGGCCGTAATACACCGGCCGCGGGGCCAAGGCATCGGCCACTACACCCATCACCGCACCCGTAACAATCGCCCCGGCAATCCAGCGGCCGCCGCTCCAGTGACCTCCGCCATGGCCGTAGTAACCGCCATGGTAGCCACCGTGGTGACCGTGACCCCAGCCGCCACGACCGCCCCAGCCGTCATGCGCAGATGCACTCAGCGGCATGGCCACTGCGGTCGCGACCGCCAGACCGATGGCTGCCAGCTTGCCTGCACCACTGAAACGTTTGGTCATGACACCTCTCCGGTTGATACCGACTCTATGCTCGGCCCGATCCGCTTAATGCGGTCTGAAGGGTTCATTTCTTGATGCGTGCGGTATCCCAGGGGTTGATCCCCGCTTCAGCCTTGCGCCGTCGCAGCAGCCAGCAGCCGTGGATGTCGGCGCGGCGGGCGAAGTCGAACGGGATGCTCGGCGCGGTCCAGTCCTCGATCTCGAAGCGTTGTTCGAGCTCCGTGCGATCGAGCTTGAAGCGGCGGAAGTTGTTGGAAAACACGATCACGCCGTCACGGGTCAGCCGCTCGTTGCAGGCATCGAGCAGCTTTACGTGATCGCGCTGCACGTCGAAATCGTCGGCGCGCTTGGAATTGGAGAAAGTGGGCGGGTCGGCAAAGATCAGCCCGTAATGGCCGCGGTCGCGCTGCAGGAATTCCAGCGCATCGAACTGCATCAGTCGGTGACTCGAGCCGCTGAAGCCGTTCAGCGCGAGATTGCGCGACGCCCATTCCAGATAGGTGGCCGACAAGTCCACGCTGGTGGTTTCCAGCGCACCTCCGGCTGCCGCGTACACACTGGCGGTGGCGGTATAGGCAAACAGGTTGAGGAAGCACTTTCCGTCGGCAAGCTCACGCACCTTCGCGCGCACCAGCCGGTGATCGAGGAACAGCCCGGTATCGAGATAGTCGGTGAGGTTGACCAGGAACTTCAGGCCACCCTCTTCCACCTCGATGAACTCGTTGCGCTGATCGAGCTGGCCGTACTTGGAGCCGCCCTTGCCGCGTTCGCGGGTCTTGATCGCGATGCGCTCGCGCGGCACGCCCAGCACTTCGCCGGCGACACGGGCGATCTCGCGCAGGCGCAGGCGGGCGATGTCCGCAGGCACGTCGGCCGGCGCGCGGTATTCCTGGATGTGCAGGTGGTCGTCGCCGTTCGTGGCGCCGTAGACGTCGATCGCGGCCGCGTACTCGGGCAGGTCCTGATCATAGGCCCGCCAGCAGCGGATACTTTTGCGGGTCAGGCGCTTGCGCAGGTGCTTGAGGTTTTTCTCCAGCCGGTTCTTCAGCATCTGCGCGCCTGCCGACAACGGCTTCGGCTCGCGCGGCGCTTCCTCGCGCCTGCTCAGGTCGAAGGTCAGCAGCACCGTTTCGAGCGCGCCGTTGTACAGCGCATAGCGCTTGTCCGCGTGCAGCTGCATCGCCCGGCCCAGCTCCACGTCGCCTGCCAGCACGGCGGCACGCCAGCCGCAGAAGCGGTTGCGCAAGGTGTCGCCCAGTGCGCGATACAGCTTCGGCATCTCGGCCCGCTCGCCCAGCCGCTCGCCGTACGGCGGATTGGTGATGACCAGGCCGTAGTCGACGCCCGGCGGCGGTGCGGCGTGAGTCAGGTCCTGCTTTTCGAGGGTGAAGAAACCGGCCACACCCGCAGCCTGGGCGTTGCGTTTGGCCGTCTGCACCATGCGCGGGTCGGCATCGCTGCCGAAGAACATGCTGCGCAATCCGCGCAGGCCGGTCTCGGCGCGTTGCGTCGCCTCGTCGAGCAGGCCGCGCCACAGCGCGATGTCGTGCTGCTGCCAGCCGAGGAAACCGAAGTACTCGCGGCGCAGGCCGGGGGCCACGTCGGCGGCCATAAGCGCCCCTTCGATCAGCAGCGTGCCGGAACCGCACATCGGATCGAGCAACGCGCCACCGGCCGCATACACCTCCGGCCAGCGCGCGCGCAACAGCATCGCGGCGGCGAGATTTTCCTTCAGCGGCGCCTCACCCTGTTCTTCGCGCCAGCCTCGGCGGTGCAGCGGCGAACCGGCGAGATCGAGCGACACGGTCGCGCGGTCGCGCCGCAGGCGCAGGTTGATGCGGATATCCGGCTCGTCGGTATCGATGCCCGGCCGGTTGCCGTCGCGCTGGCGGAACTGGTCGACCACCGCATCCTTGGTGCGCAGGCCGATGAACTGACTATGGGTGAGGTTGCTCATCGCGGTGCCGGCGTCCACCGCAAAGGTGGCGTGCGCGGCCAGATGCCGGCTCCAGTCGATCTCCTGCACGCCGCGGTACAGCGCATCATCGTCAGCCGCATCGAACTCGGCCAGCGGCAGCAGGATGCGGCTGGCCAGGCGCGACCACAGGCAGGCGCGATATGCGGTTTCCGGCGTGCCGGAGAAATGCGCGCCGGCCAGCGCCTCGCGCACGTCGCTGGCGCCGATCGCGATCAGCTCGTCGCGCAACAGGTATTCCAGCCCCTTCGGGCAGGTCGCGAAATAGTGGCTCATGCGCTGGCCGCCACTTGATCGAGCATGTGCCGGAACTGCGCGGCGATCATGTGCATGCTCGCACCCAGCCGATGGTCGTCGTCCAGCACCAGCAGCGACAGGCGACGTTGGGCAGCAAACGCCTGCACGCTCGGCAGTGGGCACACGTTGTCGCGCCAGCCGTGGATCAGCAGCGTCGGCACGTCACGGCGCAGGTCGAACGCGCGCGCGTAGCCGGGAATCTCGCTGGGCGTGGCCAGCAGCAGCAAGCCGGCCACTGGCACATCCAGCGAGACCAGTCCGGACACGAACGCGCCCATGCTGGAACCGACCAGCAGCGGCGGCGCATCCAGCGCCTCGATGGTGGCGCGCAGGCGGGCGATCCGCGGCGCCACCGAACCGGCGTGGCCGCGCGCATCGTCGGTGCCGTAATCCGGCCGCTGCGTAGGCCAGCCCAGCGAAGCGGCCAGTGCCGCCAGCGCGCTGACCTTGGTGGCGTCGGGACTGGAGTCCGAACCGTGCGAAAGAATGATCTGGCCGCGCATGGCGGTCTCCATGAAACTGCTGAAAGCAAGGCTCGCATGGTAACAGGCGACGTTTCCGGGGGGCCTTGCCGCGTGCGAAACTGCCGCGCATGAGCCTGACCGTCCATGACCTGCCGCTGCCCTACGCCGAGATCCTGCCCGAGCGTCCCGCCGACGCGGTCGAACTGGTGGTGATCCACTGCACCGAGCTGCCGGACCTGGCCACGGCCCGCGAATACGGCGAGAAAGTGCTCCACGCCAGCGGCGCCGGCAACAGCGGCCACTACTACATCGACCGCGACGGCGCGGTTTACCGCTACGTTCCCGGCACCCGCGTCGCCAATCACGTGCGCGGCCACAACCCGAGCTCGATCGGCATCGAGCTGGTCAACCTGGGCCGCTACCCGCACTGGTGGGACTCGCGGCATCAGCAGATGACCGAGCCTTACGGCGCAGCCCAGATCCATGCGCTGCGCGTCCTGCTCGCCCGGCTGCGCCGCGATTTCCCGAACCTGCGGCACATCGCCGGGCATGAGGAACTGGACACCGCGCTGATGCCGGCCAGCGACGATCCTGCACGGGAAATCCATCGCAAGCTCGATCCCGGCCCGCTGTTTCCATGGGCCGAGGTGCTGGAAGACAGCGGGCTGACCCGGATCGATGGGAGCGGCTTCAGTCGCGACGCTCTTCAGTCTTGATCGGTCAATTCGGAATCGCATCGCGGCTGAAGCCGCTCCCGCAAGAGCCGCCGGAAAGTCTTTCGAGGCGCCTTATAATCGCGCCTTTGCCGCCACAACCGGGTTTTCCTCCATGTCGCCAAACCACGTCACCGAACTGGTCGAACTACTGCAGCTCGAACGGCTGGAGGACAACCTGTTCCGCGGCCAGAGCCGCGACATCGGTACCCGCTTCGTGTTCGGCGGCCAGGTGCTGGGCCAGGCGCTGGCGGCAGCCCAGGAAACGGTGGACCCGCTACGCGAAGCGCATTCGCTGCATGCCTATTTCCTGCGTGCCGGCGATATCGATGCACCCATCGTGTACAGCGTGGAGCGCGCCCGCGATGGCGGCACGTTCTCGTCGCGGCGGGTGCTGGCGATCCAGCACGGCCAACCAATCCTGAATGGCTCGATCTCGTTCCAGGTCCCCGAGCACGGCGTCGAACACCAGACCTCGATGCCCGAAGTGCCGGCGCCGGAGGACATCGAGCCGCTGCATCCGCTGCCGCCGGACGAGCTGGCGCGGTTGCCGGTGAAGCTGCAGCGCTGGCTCGGCATCGACGGTCCGTTCGAGTTCCGCCAGGTGTGGCCGCGCGACGAGCGCCATCCGGCCAAACGGCCGCCGATCCAGCACATCTGGTTCAAGCTGACCTCGCCGATCAGCGATTCGGCGATCCTGCATCGCGCCCTGCTCGCGTATGCGTCGGACTTCCACCTGATCGGCACGGCCATGCTGCCGCACGGCATTTCCTACCTCACCCACAACGTGCAGGTGGCCAGCCTCGATCATGCGCTGTGGTTCCATCGTCCGTTCCGTGTCGACGAATGGCTGCTGTATTCGTTCGACAGTCCCACCGCGCAAGGCGGCCGCGGGCTGGCTCGCGGGCAGATCTTCAGCCGTGACGGCCGGCTGGTCGCCTCCACCGCGCAGGAAGGTCTGATCCGCGTCCGCGGCGACTGAGCCGATCGCGTAAACTGCGCCCATGCGCCAGATCTATACCTCACCCCGTAACGAAAGCATCGATCGCGTGGTCGCCCTGATGGCCGAGCACGGCATCGAGGCTACCGTGGTCAACCGCTCCAACTACAACCGCCCGACCTGGCAGCGCTTCAGCTACTCGCAGCGCAACGACGACCGCAGCAGCTGGGCGCAGGTGTGGATCGCCAGCGCCGACGACTACACCAGGGCCCGGGTGCTGCTGCGCGAGATCGGCATCGAGCCGCTGATCCGCCACGGCGAGGAACTGGCGGCCGTGCGCAACCCCACGCCCGAGATGCGGCGCGAGCACACCGCGGCCAGAGTGCGCCGCATCGTGCTGTTGCTGGTGCTGGCCGCATTCGCGATGGTGGTACTGCGCTACCTGCACGTGATCTGACACCCGATGGTGCGTTGCCGCCATGCAGGCATAGAATCGGAACATGCGCCGCTCCGACCAAGTCCGCCTGTTCCAGACCCTGCCCCATGCGTGCGGCTACTACGCCGACCGCACCGCGCAGAATCTGGTGCTGGATCCGGCCGCGCCGCAGCTTGACCAGCTGTATGGCCCGGCGCTGGAGCGCGGCTTTCGCCGGGCCGGCGGCCATCTGTATTTCCCGCATTGCCCGCAATGCCATGCCTGCACGCCGTGCCGCATCGACGTGGCGAACTTCCAGCCGGATCGCGCACAGCGCCGCTGCCTGAAGCGCAACGCCGACCTCGCCGTCAGCGAATCGATCCCCGGCTACAATCGCGAACGCCACGCGCTGTACGAACGCTATCTGCAGAGCCGCCATGCCGGCGGCGGCATGGACGATGCGGAGGCCAGCGACTTCCGCCGTTTCCTCACCGCACCCTGGAGCCCCACCTTGTTCGTGGAGCTGCGCCTGGGCGAACGCCTGCTGGCGGTGGCCGTCACCGACGTCTGCATCAATGGCATCTCGGCCGTCTACACATTTTTCGACCCCGACGAAACCACGCGCAGCCTGGGCACTTTTGCGATCCTGCAACAGCTGGCGCTGGCCCGCCGCCGCGGCATGCCTTGGCTTTATCTGGGTTTCTGGATCGACGGCCATCCCAAGATGGACTACAAGCGGCGTTTCAGGCCGCTGCAAATACGCACGGACGAGGGCTGGATCGCGATGCCGTGGTAGTCATTCGGCTGTGGCGCGCTGTGGATACGGGAACAGCTTCTCCAGCGGGATCGACAAGCCGTCATCGCCCACCACGCGGCAATGCCCGCGATTGAGCTGGCGTGGCTCGGCGACGCCACAGCTGTGCGCGATGATGCCGACTTCCTTCATCACGTTGGTGGCGTAGTGGTAGACGCGCTCGCTCTTGTCCGTCACCACCAGGCCGCGCTGCAGTTTCGGATTCTGCGTGGTGATCCCGGTGGGACAGGTGTTGCGATTGCACTGCAGTGACTGGATGCAGCCCAGCGCCAGCATGAAGCCGCGGGCTGAATTGACGAAGTCGGCGCCGATCGACAGCGCCCACGCCACGTCGTAGGCGGTGATGCACTTGCCCGAGCAGACCACCTTGATGCGTTCGCGCAAGCCTTTGACGATCAGCATGTCGAGCAATGCCGGCAAGGCCTCGTGCAGCGGCAGACCGACGCCTTCCATCAAGGTCTGCGGCGCGGCGCCGGTGCCGCCTTCGGAGCCATCGACAATGATGAAATCCGGTGCACTCTCGATACCGCGCCGGTGGATTTCATCACACAGCTCGCCGATCCACTCCACGCCGCCGAGCACTGCCTTGAAGCCCACCGGCTTGCCGGTGAGCTCGCGGATGTGGCCGATGCTGTCCATCAGTTGCGACACGTTGCCGATGTCGAGATGGCGGTTCGGGCTTTGCGAATCCTCGCCGACCGGAATACCACGGATCGCCGCGATCTCCGGGGTGACCTTGGCACCGGGCAGCAGGCCGCCCATGCCCGGCTTGGCGCCTTGGCCCAGCTTGATGCTGACCATCTTCACCTGCTTGTACGCGCAGATCGCCAGCAGCTTGCCGTCGTCGAGCCTGCCATCCGGCGTGCGTACGCCGTATTTGGCGGTGCCGATCTCGAAGATGATGTCGCAGCCGCCTTCGAGGTGATACGGCGCCAGGCCGCCTTCGCCGGTATCCATCCAGATGCCGGCCTTGGCCGCGCCGCGCGACAGCGCACGCACCGCCGGTGCCGACAGCGCGCCGAAACTCATCGCCGAAATATTGAAGAACGGCGCATGGCTGTACGGCTCGCGCGCATACGGTCCGATCGTCACCGGCACCGGCTCGACATGATCCACGCCAAGATCGGGGAACGGCGCATTGACGAAGAACGGCACGCCCTCCGCACGCAGGTCGCGGCTGGAACCGAAGGCGTTGGTGTTGTCGACATCCTTGGCGGCGCGGTACACCCAGGTGCGCTGCGCGCGATTGAACGGCATCTCCTCGCGGTCGCTGGAATACAAGTACTGGCGAAAAAACTCGCCCAGATGCAGGAACCAGTAGCGGAAGTGGCCGATCACCGGGAAGTTGCGCAATACCGCGTTGCCGGTCTGGTTGCGATCGACCACCCAGGTCGCCAGCACCACCAGGACCGCCAGTGCCAGCAGCAGCAGTGCGAACGCCGTGCACAGTTCCACCAGGACGACCAGCCAGTGCGCAAATCCGGTTGACTCCATGCCCGCTCTCCTCTCGATCAGTTGCCGTGTCCATCAAGCCTAACGCATCGCCTGTGCTCACAACTCGACGCGCAGACGCCCCGCCGCGCGCACGGCCTTGCCCACCGCCGCCTCCAGCGACTCGGCGCGCGCCAGCGTCACCGCCATGCGCCGACGGCCGCTGACAGTGGGCTTGCCGAAGATGCGCAGTTGCGTATCCGGTTCGGCCAACGCCTCGCCGACACCGTGGTAACGCGGCGCCGAACCATCACCCTCGACCAGCACCGCACATGAGGCGGACGGGCCGTACTGGTGGATCACCGGAATCGGCAAGCCAAGGATCGCCCGCGCATGCAGCGCGAACTCGGAAAGCTCCTGCGAGATCAGCGTGACCAGGCCGGTATCGTGCGGACGGGGGCTGACCTCGGAAAAGATCACCGCATCGCCCCTGACGAAGAACTCCACACCGAACACGCCCCAGCCGCCCAGTGCGCCGGTCACCGCGGCGGCTTGCCGCTGCGCCTCGGCCAGCGCGACCTCGCTCATCGGCTGCGGCTGCCACGACTCGCGGTAATCGCCTTCTTCCTGGTGATGGCCTATCGGCGCACAGAAGCTGACGCCGCCGGCATGCCGCACGGTCAGCATGGTGATCTCGTAATCGAAATCCACGAAGCCCTCGACGATCACCCGGCCCTTGCCGGCACGACCGCCGGACTGCGCGTAGTCCCAGGCGTGCCGCAACTCGCCCGCGCCGCGCACCACGCTCTGGCCCTTGCCGGAAGAACTCATCACCGGCTTGATCACGAACGGGTAGCCGATCGCGGCCACCGCGTCGCGGTACTGAGCTTCGTCGTCGCAGAAGCGGTACGGCGAGGTCGGCAGTTTCAGCTCCTCGGCGGCCAGCCTGCGGATGCCTTCGCGGTCCATCGTGAGCCACACTGCGCGGGCGGTCGGAATCACCCGCTGGCCCTCCTTTTCCAGCTCGACCAGGGTCGGCGTGTGGATCGCCTCGATTTCCGGCACCACCAGGTCGGGCTTTTCCAGCTCGATCACCGCGCGCAACGCCTTGCCATCGAGCATGTCGATGACGTGGCTGCGATGCGCGATCTGCATCGCCGGCGCATTCGCGTAGCGATCCACCGCGATGACCTCCACGGCATAGCGCTGCAGTTCGATCGCCACCTCCTTGCCCAGCTCGCCGGCGCCAAGCAGCAGGACGCGCAACGCATGATCGGAATGGGGGGTGCCGAATGGCTTCATCGGGTTCTCCAGGGCGGGCAAACCGGCATTGTATGCGGCCCGGGGCCTGTCAGGTCGCCAATCCATCCCCCCAGCGATAACAGCGGGCGACTTCGGATCGGCACTTGTGTTTGATATCTATTTGATATCTACTTTCTACATCTCAGTGGAGACAACACCATGAACGAACGCAATGGCTTTTCCGTCGCAGGCATCCCCGTCATCGGTCTATGCATCGTGCTGGCCGGCATCGGTTTCTCGTTGCTGTTCACGGCCGATTCGACGGCACCGGGAGCACATGTGATCGGCGCCGTCGCCTCGCTGTTCCTAGAGGCCTTCATGCTCAAGGGCTTCTTCCAGGTCGCGCCGAATGAAGGCCAGGTGCTGCAACTGTTCGGCGGATACGCCGGCACCGTGCGCGATGCGGGCTTGCGCTGGACCAACCCGTTCTACACCAAACAGCGCCTGTCGCTGCGTGTGCGCAACTTCGAGAGCAGCAAGCTGAAGGTCAACGACAGCGATGGCAGCCCGATCGAGATCGCCGCGGTGGTGGTGTGGCAGGTGGTGGATACCGCCGAGGCGGCGTTCTGCGTGGACGACTACGAAAACTACGTGCACATCCAGAGCGAATCGGCGCTGCGGCAAATGGCCCAGAGCTATCCATACGACTCGCACTACGACAACATACCCTCGCTGCGCAGCCATGGCGACGTGATCAACTCGCACCTGCGCGACGAGATCCAGACCCGTCTCGGCAAGGCCGGTGTGCAGGTGGTCGAGGCGCGTATCAGTCATCTCGCCTATGCCCAGGAAATCGCCCAGGCAATGCTGCAGCGGCAACAGGCCGGCGCCATCATCGCGGCGCGCACCAGGATCGTCGAAGGCGCGGTGAGCATGGTCGAGATGGCGCTGGACCAGCTCAGCAAGCGCGGCGTCGTCCAGCTCGACGAAGAGCGCAAGGCCTCGATGGTCAGTAACCTGCTGGTGGTGCTGTGCGGCGAGCGCGGTACCCAGCCGGTAGTGAACACCGGCACGCTGTACTGATACGTCACGATGGCCGGGGATAAAAAAGCCTACCCGCTGCGCATCAGCGCCACCGTGCTGGACGCGATGCAGCGCTGGTCGGACGACGAATTGCGCAGCGTCAACGCGCAGATCGAATACGTATTGCGCGAGGCGCTGCGCAAAGCCGGCCGGCTGAAGCCCGGCAAGACCGAACCGGTCACGGACGACGACAACCGATAGCTGATTCCAACGAGGAGATTCCGATGTCCACAACATGGGAATACAAAGCGAGCACCCTGAAGCATGGTGGCGGCGGCCTGCAGCTCACCCTGACGCCGACAGACGAAGAAACCACGGCCGTGCTCAATCGCGAAGGCGCGCAGGGCTGGGAGCTGGTCAGCGCCGTCTGCGCCGGCATTGCGCAGCCGACGGTGCTGTACTTCAAGCGGCCGCGCTGAGCGGATTCACGCAGGGGGGAAGCACCGCGATGAAACATGCCTATGTTGTCTGCCTCGCACTCGGTCTCGCCGTCGGCACGGCGCACGCCGCCGATTGCCAGGGCGCTTCCGCCAGGCTGCTCGACAATCTGGATCGGAGCGACTATGCCGACGCCACCGCCGATTTCGACGACCGCATGAAAGCCGCCCTAGGCACCGACCGGCTGACCAGAATCTGGGCGGCCGTTTCGCAACAATTCGGCTCACGTGGTGCACGAGAGCAACCTCGGCTCAGCCAGGTGGACGGCCATACCCTGGTGATCACCCCTGTGCACTATGGCCAGCACCTGATCGACGTGCGCGTGGCCTGTGATGGTAACGGCAGGATCGGCGGCCTCCATATCAGGCCACAGCACGGAGCGATGCCATGACACGGCTTGATTCATCGACGCCCGGTTCCCACCCGAACGGCCCCCACCTGAGGCTGGCGCTGCTGTTCGGCCTCGCGGGAATCCTGGCCACGCTGGCGCTGAGTCCCTATCTCGTCGCGGTGATGCCTCTGAAGCTCGCCGCTGCGCCGGTCCCGCCGTGGGTGTTGCTGACGGCACAGGCACTGCAGGCTGGCGTGTTGTGCTGGGCGCTCGGCTGGCTGGGCCTGCTCCTCGGCGCACGGCATGGACTCGATGCGCCGTGGCTGCGCGCCTGGGCCTACCGCCAGCCGCCCGATCCGTCGCGGCGGGCACGCTGGTGGCTGGCTGCGCTGCTCGGCGTGCTGGCCGCGTTGCTGGTGGTCGGCATCGAGTTGATCGGATCGTCGTGGCACCATGCACCCGATGCGGTCGCCGGGCTCGGCGCCGCCTGGCGCGGTGCGCTGGCCTCGTTCTACGGCGGCATCGTGGAAGAGATCGAATGCCGCCTGTTTCTGGTCAGCCTGTTCGTATGGCTGCTGGCATGGTTCAACCAGCGGCAGGCACGGTCGTGGATGTTCATAGTGGCGATCGCACTGGCCGCGCTGCTGTTCGGCGCCGGCCACCTGCCTGCTGCGCTTGCCATCGGCATGGCGCATGCGCCGCTCGTAATCGCCCGCATCGTGCTGCTGAATGCGCTGGTGGGCCTGGTTGCCGGTGGCTTGTTCTGGAAATACGGCCTGGAGCACGCGATGCTGGCGCATTTCTGCGCGGATCTGGTGCTGCACGTGGCGATGCCGCTGGCGGCGCATCTCTGACCGCGATGCGTCAGTGTGCGCTGGAGGCCACCGTCTTCAGCCGCGGCAACTTGAGCTCGTTCCGCGTGCCGTCATCGTCCACCACGAACAAGTGGCCATCGCGCTGGGCCAGCGCCGCGACATTGCCCACCGCTCCGGGGCCGAGCCGTTGCAGCAACCGTCCATCGGCGGCGTCATACACGGCAAGCTGGTTGGCCTCGTCGTCGGCGACCACCAACAAGTCGCTGCCGGCATGGTGCCAGCGCATCAACGCGCCCGATCTCGGCAGCGGACGAACCAGGCCGAAGCCGTTCAGCACGATGGCCAGCAGCGCCGCCAGCATGCCGGCGGAGCACAACCATGGATGCGTGTGCAGAATCGTGCCCGGGTTCATGCGCACATGCTGACTCGGCGGCATGACACGCGAGTGACGGGCCGCCGGCGTCAGTCCCCGCGCGAGCCCAGCGACAGGCCCAGCGCGATCCAGCCAGCGACGAAAGCCAGGCCGCCAAACGGCGTGATGATGCCGGTCCAGCGTGGCGCACCGAGCGCCAGCGCATACAGGCTGCCGCTGAACAGCACGATGCCGATGGCGAACGCGGCTATCGCGAAACGCCCGCTGCGGCCGCGTCCGAGTCCCGCCGCCAGGGCCAGCGCCAGCGCGTGCCAGACGTGATAATTCACGGCGGTGCGCCACAACTCGCGGCTCTGCGCGTCGAGCGTGTCCCGCAAGGCATGCGCACCGAACGCGCCCAGCAGCACCGCGCTGGCACCGGCCAGGCCAATCAGCAAGCCGGCTCGTGCATGGACAGGTTGTCGCATCATGGTGGAATTTCCCGTTTGCCGGGCCGGCGTCCCGACCACTGTCGTATGCTTGACCGGTTGAAGATCCGGATTCTCGCATGAAGCTCCGCCACGCCTTTCTCCCTGCCCTGCTGCTGATCGCCGGTCTGCTGCTGGGCGGCTGCCGGCACGATGAGCCGCTGCCGTTCCGGCTGACCAATATCAGCGGCCACATGCCCTACCTTGATTTCAAGCTCACCGACGATCACGGCAAGGCGGTGACCGGCGCCGATTATCGCGGCAAGGTGGCGCTGCTGTATTTCGGCTATACCCACTGCCCCGATGTATGCCCGTTGACCCTGGCCCAGCTGCATGTGGTGATGCAGCGGCTGGGGCCGCTGGCCGATGGCGTGCGGATCCTGTTCGTCAGCGTCGACCCCGCGCGCGACACGCCGGCGGTGATGCATGCCTACGTCAATGCATTCGACCCGCACGCGGTGGGCCTCACCGGCGACGCTGGGGCGGTCGAGGCGTTGAGCAAGCGCTATCGCTCGGCGTTCACTCGCGAACCCAGTTCGGCCGACGGCAATTACGAAGTCAGCCATAGCTCGGCGATCTACGTGTTCGACCGCGACGGCAAGGCTCGCTTGCTGGCCACGCCATCCGCCTCGCGCGACGATCTCGTGCACGATCTGCACCTGCTGCTCGATGCCGGAGCCACCTCGTGAAGCCATTCACCTTGTCGATCCTGCTCGCCGGTTTCTTGCTGACCGGCGCCGTGCACGCCGGCGCCTCCGACCACGTCCATGCCAGCCACGCGTGGATCCGGGTACTGCCCGGCGGTCTGCCCGCCGGAGCCTATGTCACACTGCGGAATGATGGCGATCAGGCCGTCTCGCTGAGCGGTGCCCGCAGCACGGTATACGCCGACGCGATGCTGCACCGGAGTTCGACCGCGGGCGGCGTGAGCCGCATGACGATGGTCGACGCACTGAACATACCGGCACACGGCGAAGCGAGGCTGGCGCCGGCCGGCTACCACCTGATGCTGATGCAGGCGAACGCGCCGGTGAAGCCCGGTGACACGGTCAGGCTGACGCTCGACTTCACCGACGGCAGCACGCTCGCCACCGACTTCATCGCGCGTCCGGCCAATGCCATGGATGCCGGCGATGATCACGCTGGACACTGAGATCGCGATGCATCTGTCCATCCATTTGGCTATCGGGTAGGAGCCCGCACGCGGGCTCCTACGATGGGTGGCCTGCGTTGACTCTGGCGGCTGCGGCCGTCGAATGTCGACGCAACGGCCTGCGCGGCAAGCGGCCATTGCGCGACAGGCGCAGCCACTGACGCAGCGCCATCAGGCCGCCGATCGATTCCAGCAATGCGGATGGCACCCAGATGATCACGCCGCCGATCAGCTGGCCGGTCAGCACATCGAAGGTGAACGCGCGCCCGCAGATCTCGAAGATCGGATACAGGTCGGTCTTGGAGAACGTGACGATCGCACCGGCGAGTATCTGCGGCGTCATCGTGATCGCCGGCGACAGCACGCGCAGCCCGGCAGTCATGCGCCCCGGTGGATGCGGCCGGTGATCGAGCACCAGCGACCAGTACGCGAAGCCGCTGATCAGCATGCTCCAGTTCATGAAGCGGTAGATGCGCCAATCCAGCATCGCCAGCGTCTGCATCGACGGGATCAGCCAGATCAGGATGAAGCCGATAAACAGCAGCGTCGCCACGGCTGGATTCAGCAGCGCGCCACTGACGACGCGCCACGGCCAAGAGCGGCGCAGCGGTTGCAGCACTCGCGCGCGCCACGCCAGCGGCATGCCGGCGCGCAGCGCCGTGCCCGGAAACGCGGTGACGATCAGCAGCGGCGCCAGGTGATGCAGCAGCAGCTGCTGCAGCCGATGCATGAAGAACTCATGCTCGGCGTAGTAATCCAGGTAAGTGTGCAGCGACAGGTAGATGATCGCCATGCCGGCCCAGAACGCCAGCTGGCGGCTGAGGCTCACCGACACTCGGCGGCTGCCGCGCAGGTACAGCACACAGGTCAGCAGGAAGCCCGCGAGAAACACCCACGAAAACTCCCACGGAACTATCCACTTCAACAATGTTGCGATCACGATGACGGCACCAGCGATCCGGTTCGCACCGGCGACGGCCGGCGACCCCCAAGCATAACGCCGCACGCCGACGGAGTCTGCCGCACAGGCTCCCGGGGCTTGCGGCAGATTGCCGCTTTCACCGGCGCCGGCGGCTGTGCCGGTTGCGGCGCCAGCCGTACAGCAGGCCGATCAGCACCACCAGTGCCGGCACCAGCACGATGTTGATGACCTTCAGGCGCAACCCCAGCGCGTCGATCTCGGCGTTGAGCTGATGCTGCACGTCGCGCAGTTCCTTGTTGATCGCCAGCTGACGCTGCCGGAACTGCTCGATCTCGCGGCGCTGTTCCGCGGTGACGGTACTGGCGTGGCTGCCCTTGGCCGGCTGCAGCTCGTCCAGCCGGCGCCGGGTATCGGCCAGCTGCTGCTCCAGCTCGTGCTCCTTCTGCAGGAATTTCTGGTCGGCCACATTGCGCAGTGCCTGCACCCGCGTGAACGGGCGCTGCGAAGTGGAGCGTCCGCGGATCGACAGCAGTGCGGACGAGCCGCTGAGGTTGTCCACCAGATTGATGGCGAAATCGCCGTTGTTGGCGAACACCCGCATCATGGTTTCGCCGAGGATGGTCTGCGGCTCCACCCACAGGCGGTCGCTGAGCAGATCGGTATCGGCGACCAGGATCACTTCCGCATTCGGCGCGGAATGCGCCAGGTGGTCCGGCTGGGCGGCACGCTCGGGAAACGCGCTGTCGAAGGTGCCGCGCAGGCGCGCCGCCAGCACATAGTGGGTGCCGTCCGCCTTGTAGTTCTGCAGCAGCGATGAGGGATCATTGCTGGCGTCGAGCACCCGCTGCGTCGGCACCACCTCGGCTTCGGCACTGCTCTGCAGCAGCGGGATCAGCCGCGTCCGTGCATCCGGCGCGAGATCGAAGTAGCCGGCGGTGGACACGTAGATGCGTTGCAAGCTGGCGGTGACGACATCGTCGCGGTTGAGCTCCTGCTCGCCGAGGTCGAGCATCGCCGGATGATTGAGGCTGCTCCCAGCCAGTTCGATCTGCAGCGCACGGGCGCGATCCAGCACGATCCTGTTCGGGTCGTAACTCACTCCCCAGGCGGCGAACAGGCGCGGCAGATCCGAACCGTGGTCGGGGAATGTGGGGCTGTCGGCGGTGTATGGAGTACTGTCGAGCTCCGCATCCGGATCGACGAAAACCACCAGATGGCCGCCGCGCAGCACGTACTGGTCGATCGCGTACTGCGCGTCCGGCGGCAAGCGCTTGGGGTGGATCAGCAGCAGCGCCTTTATGCGCTGGTCGACCTGTTTCAGCGTCGCCGGATTCAGTGTCTTCACGTCGAACAACTGACCGAGCTGCTGGATTACCGCCCAAGGCTGCTCGCTGAGCACCGGATTGCCATCGACCGGCAGCGAGCTGATCACCCCGATCGACGGCTTGCTGGTCTGGTTCAACTCATACAGCAGCTTGGCGATGTCGTACTCGAGGAACGCCTCGCGGGCCGGGTCGAAGAACGCGATCGCCAGCGTCTTCTCCGGCACGCGGTCCTCCGCGCTTTCGCCGTCGACGTTGCCGCCCGACATGGCGCTGCCGGCGAGTCCGAAAAACACCCGCTCGCCGTTGCTGCCCCCGTTGGCGGCAGTCAGCCCACTGCCCTCGGCGCTGGCTTCGTCGTCGGAGTACGGTACCGGGTCGATGATCTGCAGACGGATACGGCCGTGCGAGCGCGCCACCATCTCCTGCAGCATTTCGCGCACGCGCTGCTCGTAGCTGCGCAGCTGAGACAGGTCGCGGGCCGCGTGATCGGAGAAATACAGGGTCAGCCGAAGTGGCCGTTGCAACGTGTCGACGATATGCAGGGTGCCCGGCGTCAGCGTGTACAACTGGTCGGTGGTGAGATCGATCCGCGATGCATGCAGCCAGCGGCTGCTGGCCACGATCAACGGCACGAACACCAGCACCAGCAATACCAGTCCGGCGTACAGCAGGGCGCGCCGGGTGAGTCGCAGCGGCGTGGAAAACATGCGGCGCAGGCGCGAAACGGGCATGGCGTCAGCGCGTCCGTTTCAGATCGAGCAGCAACACGCCGGCCAGCAGCCAGCCGATCATGCTGAGCAGGAAGTACACCATGTCGCGAACGTCGAGCACGCCACGGGCGATAGCTTCGAAATGCCGCAGCATGGACAGATGTGCCACCGCGTTGATCAACCGGCGAGGCAGTGCGCCCGAGAAGAAGTCCAGCACCTGCGGCTGCCCGACCAGAATCAGCAGCACGCATACGAGCGCGCTGAGGATGAACGCTACCACCTGGCTGCGGGTCAGTGCGGACATGCAGCCGCCGATCGCGATGAAGCAGCCGGCCATCAGCCAGCTGCCCAGATAACCGGCCACGATCACGCCGTTGTCCGGCGAACCGAGATAATTGACCGTGATCCAGATCGGAAATGTCAGCACGAGCGCCAGGCCGATGAACAGCCACGCCGCGAAAAACTTGCCGAGCATCGCCTGCCACAGCGTCACCGGGAGCGTCAGCAGCAGTTCCAGCGTACCGCCCTTGGATTCTTCGGCCCACATGCGCATGGTGATCGCCGGCACCAGGATCAGGTACAGCCACGGATGCATCACGAAGAACGGCTGCAGGTCGGCCTGGCCGCGCTCGTAGAAATCGCCGACATAGAACGTGAGAATGCCGGCGAGCACCAGGAAAATCACCAGAAACACGTAAGCCACCGGCGTCACGAAGTAACTGCGCAGTTCGCGCCGCATCACGGCGCTGATCGGACTCATGCGTAGCCCCCGGCGGCGGCGCTGTCGGCCGTGGTGATCTGGCGGAACACCTCGTCCAGCCGGCCACGCTCGAGCTGGATTTCCGAAACCTCCAGCCCCTGCTCGCGCAGCAGCGTTTCGACCGGCCCCAGGATGCGCTCGCCGGGTTTCGGAAACACGGTGATGCGGCCATCCAGCGGGTCGACCTCGATCGCCGCCACCTGCGGCAACCGGCCCAGCATCTCCTGGGACATGCCGCTGCCCGGCGCGCTGAAGGATACGGCGCCGTGATAACGCGAGCGCGCCTCCAGTTCGGCCGGGGTGGCATCGGCCAGCAGCTTGCCGCGGGCGATGATCACTACCCGATTGCACAGTGCGTGCACCTCCTCCAGCAGATGGGTGGAGATCAGGATCGTGCGTTCCCGCGCCATCACGTCGATCAGCTGGCGCACCGCATGCTTCTGGTTCGGGTCGAGACCATCGGTAGGCTCGTCCAGCATCAGCACCGGCGGATCGTGCAGGATCGCCTGGGCCAGCCCGACACGGCGGCGCAGGCCCTTCGACAAGGTGTCGATGCACAGTGCCAGCACCTCGTCGAGCTGCAGTTGCTGCACTATCGCTTCGAAACGCCGATAGCCGGCATCCGGCTTGAACCCGCGCATGCGGATGATGAACTGCAGGAATTCGCGCACCGTCATCTCGCCATAGCTGGGTGCGCCCTCCGGCAGGTAGCCGAGTGCGCGCTTCGCCTTCAGCGGTTCGCGGTTGACGTCGTAGCCGCACACCCGTGCGGTGCCCGAGGTGGGCACCAGAAACCCCGCGATCATGCGCATCGCGGTGGATTTGCCGGCACCGTTGGGGCCCAACAGGCCCAGCACCTGGCCGGGTTCAACACGAATGCTCAGCGCATCCACGGCGGTCAGGTTGCCATAACATCGGGTGAGCTGGTCGGTTTCGATCATGTCCGGTGATGGGCTGTGGCGGGCGTCGGATGCTGGCGGTAGACGCCGCGGATCGTCCTGCAATGTACCGCAAGACATCGACAAAGTTCGGCCTGGCCATCCGTACCGCCTGCCGCCTTCGAAAAAGAAAAGGCCCTTCCTTGGCGGAAGGGCCTCTTGCCGTACTGCACAACCCGCGGTCGGATTACTTGCCGACGCTGGCGCCCGCAGCCGGCGCTGCCGTCGTGCCGGCCGGTGCCGGCGCCGAGCCCGAGGCCGCCGGTGCCTGCGTGCCGTCATCAGGCGACGGCGGCTGCAGGCCAGCTTCCTGTTCCGGGGTCTTTTCCGGCGCATTGCTGATCGGCAGGTACACGTTGTACTTCGCGTACGCGGTGATGTTGCCGCTGGCGTCCTTCACTTCCGGCTTCACCACGATGTCGTACGAACGGTTGACCACATCGTCGAACTTGTAGCCATGGGTCTGCGCGTAGGCCTTGAGCATGTCGCGGGTCTGTGGCACGCCGGCGAAAGTGCCATTCCATACGCCCTTCAGCGCCGCGCCGCCAAACGCCAGCGTGGCGCGCACGTTGCCGTCCACCGCCAGGCGGCCGTAGCGATCGCGGCTGCCGACGGCCACATTGTCCGAACTGGCGGTGGCAGAGGTGCCGGCTTCGGCCGGCGCACTGGTATCCAGCGGCGCCGGGGTCGGCGCGGTCAGCTGCTCGCTCTGGCCATTGACGGTCAGCGTGCTGGAATCGATGGGCAGCGCCACGTCGAAGGTGTAGGTCTGGTCGCCATAGTTGGTGGTGAACAGGATGCGCGGGCCGGTCACGTTCACGCCCAGCTTCTTGGCAGCAGCCTGGATCTCGGTGGTGGCCTTGGCGATGGCGTCATCCAGGCCTTCGAGACCTTCCTTGCGCTCGATCGAGCTGGGCACCAGCAGCACCGGGGTCGGCTGGGTCTGTTCGATGGACGGGATCAGCTGGCTGTAGTCGATGTTCGGCACACCGGCCAGCACGTTCTGCAGGTTGTTGAGGCTGAACTGGATGAACGAATCGGGATCGCCATGGATGTACAGGTTGGCGAACCGGTTGACCAGGTTCCAGCCATAGGACACGTCATACGACCAGGTGACCTGGGTCAATTGCCCGCGGCTGCCCTGACGCTCCAGGTCCAGCGTGAAATGCTTGTCCAGGCCACGCCAGTTGTTGTCCAGGTTCCAGACGATGCTGGCGTTCTTGGTGTTGCTGTCGATCTTGTCGAAATCCGGCGTGGCGCTCGCGATGGTCAGGCCGCCGTTGCCGAGCTTGGGATCGGTGCTGACCCAGCTGATTTCGGCACCCGGGCCGTAGGCCTTGCCGGAGAAACTGAACTGCACGTTCTTGTCGAGCGAACGCAGCACGGAGTAGTCGGGCAGCCGGCGGAAATTGTCGAGCATGTCGTAGACCTGGCGCATGTCCTTGCCGACGACCAGCGCGCGTTCCACATGGCCTCTGCCGGGCATGACCACAGCCGCCAGGACACCGAGTGCCGCAACGATGACCAGGGCAACAAGAAATTCAAAGACACGCATCATTCCAGAGTTCTCCGAAGCGTCTTTACGCCAAACCTAATAAGATGTCGCCCCAGCCGCCGCGCGGGTCTCGGCGGACCGTGACAGGGGGTCGGCAAACGCCGAAGCTACGGATGTTACTTGCTCGCGGGCAGGAACGCTATCCGCTGATGCCGGCGCAGCCGGACGGCCAAAAAAGCGAGCGGCGGAGCCGTGCCCGGCGGCCACGGCGAGCGGCCGGCCGGGGTGCCGACGGACTCAAACGATGCCCATCTCCAGCGCCTTCAGGACCGCCCGGGTGCGATCGCGCACGCCCAGTTTGGACAGGATGTTGGAAACGTGATTTTTCACCGTGCCCTCGGCGACTTTCAGCGAATTGGCGATTTCCTTGTTGCTGTAGCCGCCGGAAAGCAGGCGCAGGATCTCGGTCTCGCGCTCGGTCAGCGGATCGGGCTGCTCCAGGCTGGTGAAATGATTCTGCATACGCGCCACGCCGGCCATCAGGCGCTGGGTGACCATCGGCGCTACCAGCGAACCGCCGGCGGCGACCATGCGTACGGCCTCCACCAGCTGCTCCAGAGAGACATCCTTGAGCAGATAGCCACGCGCACCGGCCTTGAGGCCTTGCAGCACGAGCTGATCGTCGTCGAAGGTGGTGAGGATGATGGTCGGCGGCAGTTCATTGCGCGCGGAAAGCGCCTGCAGCACTTCCAGCCCGCTCATGTTCGGCATGCGCAGGTCCAGCAGCACCACGTCCGGCTTGATCCGCGGAATGTCCTGCACGGCTTGTGCACCGTCGGCACATTCGGCCACCACCCGGATATCCTCGGCCAGATCGAGCAGCGAGCGAACGCCCTGGCGCACCAAATTCTGGTCGTCGACGAGACAAACGGAGATCATCGCGAATCCTCGGGCAAACATGATTCAGGGAGCGGCGCCGGAACCGGCGGGCCGCACCCCTCCCAGATGACGGCGCATTCTCGCACGCCGAGTGAAGCCAACATTACGACACATTCAGCGCAGGCGGTTCAAACCGCGACGGCGCGTGCGCCAGCGCGGAGTGCTCGCCCAGCGGCAGCCGCACGGTCAGCGCGAAGCCCTGGCCCGGGCCGGTGTCCAGGGTCACGCTACCGCCGAATTCGGTCAGCCGTTCGCGCATGCCGGACAGGCCATTGCCCGGTTCGACCCGCTCGGCGCCACGACCATCATCGCGTGCATGCAAGCCCAGCAGGCTTTCCCCGGCGTAGGCGAAATTGAGCCAGAGATTGCGCGCACCGGCATGCTTGGCGGTATTGGTGATGATTTCCTGCGCGCAGCGCAACAGCACCTGCGCGCGGCGCGGATCCTCGACGCTGAAACGCGGCGGCATGACTACATGTACGTTCAAGCCGGGCACGCCCTCGGTCAGGCTGCGCAATGCATGAGTCAGATCGATCGCGTCGTCCTGGCGCAACTCGCTGACCACCTCGCGCACGTCCGCCAGAAGCAGCTTGGCCGTGCTCTGCGCCTTGCGCACATGCGCCCCGGCCGGCTCGCTGGTGAGATGGCTGGCCACTTCCAGGTTCAGGCTCAACGCGGTCAGGTGATGACCGATCAGATCGTGCAGATCGCGTGCGATGCGCATGCGCTCGGCGATGCGGCTGGACTCGGCCAGCAGGGCGCGGGTGGCGCGCAGCTCGGAATTCAGCCGCCGCTGCGCCTCGCGCTGCTCGGCCTGCTGGCTGGCCACCGTCGAGGTGATGAAAACGAGTACCGAAATGCCCAGGTACAGACTGGCCTGCAGGAAACTGACCATCACGCTGTGGTCGTATTCCGGGAAAGTGACGAAAATCGCAACCAGGCTCAAATGCTGCAACACCAGCCAGAAGACACCCGGCCAGAACGGCAGCAGCCACGGCAGCACCAGCGAGACGACCACCATCAGCATGGCCGAAAGCCCGCTGTGGCTGTACCAGCCCACCGCCATGGCGGCGGCCGTCATCAAGGCCAGTCCCAGCAACTTCAGAACCGGATAGCGGCGCGAACCGAGATTCTCGGTCAGCATCCAGTACATCAGGCCGAAGATGAGGTAACACAGCGTCCACAGCAGCAGCGAGAAGTTGGGGCGATGCAGCTGATCGAACCGCTCGGTGATCCAATAGGGAATCAGCGGTGTGCCGGCCGACAGGTAGGTAAAGAAGCCCGCGTAGCGGAACAGGCGGATATGATTGAAGAAGGGCCAGCGCATACCCCGCATCATTGGCCGTACGGGGGGTTTCGCGCAATGCGCGAGAAGTCATGGACGACGGTTCCCCCGGCTTGCCGCTTTACGAAGCTTTTACATGTGCCATCGCGAGATGTAAGGGGCACGGCTGCATGTCATAATGAGCCATTGCGCGAGGCCGCTGGTCGACCTTGTCCCCGAATCCATCATTGCGGAGCAACGAATGGCCCTTGCCATCCGCGACGTGTGCGAGCACGACCTGGATGCCGTACTGGCGCTCAACAACGCTGCCGGTCGCTCCATCCTCGCCCTCGAAGCCAGCCAGTTGCGCTACTTCTACGAGCACGCCGAATATTTTCGCGTGGCCGAGATCGACGGCCACCTGGCCGGCTTCCTGATCGCGCTGCGCGAAGGCGGCAATTACGAAAGTCCCAACTACCGCTGGTTCGCCGAACATTACCCGCAGTTCGTCTACATCGACCGCATCGTGATCGCGAATGCCTACCGGCGTCACGGCCTGGGCCGGATCTTCTATTGCGACGTGCAGAGCTACGCCGAAGTGCGGGTGCCGCTGCTCGCCTGCGAAGTGTTCCTGGAGCCGCGCGACGACGTGGTGGTGCTGTTTCACGGCACCTACGGCTTTCAGGAGGTCGGCCAGCAGCGCATGGGGAAAGACGGCCCGCAGGTCAGCCTGCTGGCCCGCGATCTGCCGAGCTACGCCTACGTACGCGACACCTGGCTCGAACATGGCGGCCTGCCGGACGTACCCTGGCTGGCCGAGCGCGAACGCCCTTTTGCGAATGACTCCACCCCACGCCGCCTCGCCGGAGAGCGGCGTCCATGAATGCAAAGATGGAAACTTCCGACGCGTGCGACCTGCGCTTCGGCCAGGTCGGTATTGCCTGCGTGCGCGTGCGCCGGGTCGACGCCGCCGCGTTGTGCGACGAACTGGAACGCCGCGTGCGTGCCGCGCCGCAGATGTTTGCCCGCGCTGCGGTGGTGCTGGACCTGAGCCACCTGCTCGACCTGCCCGACGACGGTGCCGTCGACGCGCTGCTCGAAGCGGTGCGCAGCGCCGGCATGCTGCCGGTGGGCCTGGCCTACGGCACCAGCGAGACCGAAGCACTGGCCAAGCGCATGGGCTTGCCGCTGATCGCCAAGTTCCGCGCCGCCTATGAACCGGTCAACAGCAGTCCCGCCGCCGAACCGGCCACGCAGGCGGAGCCGGCTGCTCCATCGGTGCAACGCGAGCCCATCCTGTCCGCGCCGGCTCCCGGCATCTTGCAAGGCGCCCAGCACCATGCCGGCTCGGTGCGTTCGGGCCAGCAGGTCTATGCGCGCGACCGCGACCTGATCGTCATCGGCGCCATCGCCAACGGCGCCGAGGTGATCGCCGACGGCAACATCCACATCTACGGCAGCTTGCGCGGGCGCGCCATGGCCGGTGCGCAGGGCGACCAGAAGGCGCGCATCTTCGTATCCGACTTCCGCGCAGAACTGGTAGCGATTGCCGGGCAGTATCGCGTTTTCGAAAAGATACCCGGCGACCTCGAAGGCCAGTCCGTGCAATGCTGGCTCGATGGCGAAAAGCTGATGATCGCCAAGCTGTGATCACCTACAACAAGAACAATCATGCGGAGATGGGCCCTTGACTGCTGAGATTATCGTTGTCACTTCAGGCAAAGGCGGCGTCGGCAAGACGACGACCAGCGCCTCGCTCGCCACCGGCCTTGCGATGGCCGGCAAGAAAGTCGCCGTGATCGACTTCGACGTCGGCTTGCGCAACCTGGACCTGATCATGGGCTGCGAACGGCGCGTGGTGTACGACTTCATCAATGTCGTGCACGGCGAAGCCACGCTGAAACAGTCGCTGATCAAGGACAAGCGCCACGACAACCTCTACGTGCTGGCCGCCAGCCAGACCCGCGACAAGGACGCGCTGACCCAGGAAGGCGTCGAGAAAGTACTCGACGGCCTGTCCGAAGACGGCTTCGAGTACGTCGTATGCGATTCGCCGGCCGGCATCGAGAAGGGCGCGCATCTGGCGATGTACTTCGCCGATCACGCGGTCGTGGTGGTCAACCCGGAAGTCTCCTCGGTGCGCGACTCCGACCGCATCCTGGGCCTGCTCGCCAGCAAGACCCGGCGTGCCGAGCGCGGCGAAGGCCCGGTCACCCAGCATCTGTTGCTGACGCGCTACAACCCCGCCCGCGTCGCGATCGGCGAAATGCTCAGCGTCAAGGACGTCGAGGAAATCCTCGGCATCGAAGTGGTGGGCGTGATCCCCGAATCGGAAAACGTGCTGACCGCCTCCAACAACGGCATCCCGGTGATCGTCGATGCCAATTCGCATGCCGGTCAGGCTTACAGCGATACCGTAGCCCGCATCCTCGGTGAGGAGCGCCCGCTGCGCTTCATCGACGTGCCCAAGAAGGGCTTTCTCCAGCGCGTGTTCGGAGGTTGATCACGATGGGCATTCTCGATTTTCTGAAGCGCAAGCCGGAGGCCACCGCCACCGTGGCCCGCGAGCGCCTGCGCATCATCGTGGCACAGGAGCGTTCCAGCCGCGGCGCACCGGACTACCTGCCGATGATGCGCAACGAGTTGCTCGAAGTGATCAAGAAATACGTTCACGTCGACCTCGATGCGATCAACATCAATTTCGAGCGCGACAGCGGACACGAAATCCTCGAACTCTCGGTGACCCTGCCGGAAGGCAAACAGGCCGCCAAGAGCGAAACCAAGAGCGAAGCCAAAATCGGCTGAGCCTGCCCCGGGGCACCCAGCCCGTAATCGCCGCAGCATGTCCGCCGGACAATCCAGCGTCGCCCGGCGTCGTCTCCCCCTCGGTCATCTGCGCCAACCGCGCACGCCCATGCCTTCCCCCACCTCTCCCCATGCCGATTCCGACGGCCCGGCCAGCACCGTGATGCGGATGGCGCAGATCGGATTCGAGGCGTCCACCGCCCTGCTCGCCCGCCATGGGCTGCTCTTGCAGCAGGTGTCCGCCGGCGAGCCGATTCCCGGCAGCTTCTGGGGCGACGAGGAAGCCGGCATCATCGGCAACACCGTGTATGCGCGCGACGACACGCCGGTGCATTCGTTGCTGCACGAAGCCGGCCACCTGATCGTGCTGCCGCCGGAAAGACGTCCGGACGTCCACACCGACGCCACCGATTCGATCGAGGAAGAGGACGCCACCTGCTACCTGCAGATCGTGCTGGCCGACCAGCTGCCCGGCGTGGGACGCGTGCGGCTGATGGCCGACATGGATGCCTGGGGCTATACGTTCCGGCTCGGTTCGGCGCTGGCGTGGTTCGAGCAAGATGCCGGCGAAGCGCTGAAATTTCTGCAGGAGCGCGGGCTGATCTGAGCGTCCCTAGCGCGCGTGCCACTCGCCGTCGCTGCCCTTACTGTATTGCTTCTTCACAGCCGCCCAGGCGACCTTGTGGGCAGCCTCCTCGCGCGATTCATCGCCACGCCGCTCGTTCTCGTCGGCGTATTCGTCCCACGCATGGTTGAACGCCTCCTTGTAGATGTCCTGCGCGTGCGTCGGCAGGTGATTGCGTACCGAATCGGGCAGGTCACTGATGGCTTTATAAGGCATGACAAGACTCCATGGGCCTGAGTAACGCCACTCATCACCCATGCACGGTCAAATGGCCGTCAACGTCGTGTCGTCGTTGCGGCAATTCCCGTTCGCCATTCGCCGCCGCCCCCGTCGAGCGGCGTGATCGCGCCGGGCACTGGCCTCACCGCGCATCGCGGCTCCGAGCAGACTAGCGACCATCGCGACAGCATCGGTGACGTCATGGCCACGCGCAGGCTGGTGCTGCTGTTCGACGGCATCTGGAGCAAGCCCGAATCGAATACCGGTGTGGAACGGTTGCCCCAGCTGGCGGCGCGCGACGCCACCGGCGCAATGGCCGCTCAGCGCGGCTCGGCAATCTCCGCCTGCATCCCCGTGGCCGGCTCGGCGGCTGCCGCTGGCCGATCGGGCGAACGGCGCGTGATCGCGTGGTACCACCGCCATGCCAACACGCCGGTAACGGTCAGTACCGATGCGCCGAGCGCGAGATGCAGCATGCTGACCGACAGCAGTGGCGAGAGCACGCCGGCCACCACGCTGCAGAGCAGCAGGCTGGCGAACGCCTGCACCGAGGAAATCCCGCCGCGCTGCCGCGGGAAACGATCCAGCAGCAACAGCGTCAAGGTGGGGAACGCTAGCTGCACGCCGACGCCGTGCAGGATCAGCGGCAGCATCGACCACGGCAGCCGCGGTGCGGGAAACGCCCATGCCAGCAGCAGATGCAGCGCACAGGCCAGCAACATCACCGCATAGCCCAGATTCAGCGTGAACGCCGCACTGTGCCGTTCGGCCATCCGTCCAGACAGCCACGCGCCACCGATCAGACCGGTTACCACCGGCAGGAACAGCCACGGGAAACCCGCCGCCGACAGGTGCAGCAGCTGGCGCACGATGCGCGGTGCCGAGGCGATATACAGGAACAGGCCGGCGAAGTTGACCGAACTGGAAATCAGCAGCGGCCAGAACGGCCGATCGCGGCCAAACGACAGGTAGCCGGCCAGCAGCGGCCGCGGCGCAAACGACGTACGCCGCGCCGGCGGGTGGCTTTCCGCCAGCAGCAAGGCCAGCGCCAGCGCCAGCAACGTGGTGAATCCCGCCAGCACCCAGAAAATGCCGTGCCAGCCGCCCAGTGGCAGCAGCAGCGCGCCGACCATCGGCGCAATCACCGGCGCCACCCCGAAAATCATCATCACGTGCGACATCAGCCTCTGCGCGGCAGGGCCTTCATGTGTATCGCGGACTATCGCGCGCCCCACCACCAGGCCCGCACCGGCGCACATGCCCTGCAAACCGCGGCAGGTCAACAACATCGCGAACGAGGTCGACAGCGCGGCGCCGGCCGACGCGAGCGCATAGACCAGCATGCCGGTGACGATGACGGGCTTGCGTCCGATCGCATCGGAGATCGCGCCGTGGAACAGGCTCATCGCCGCATAGGTGATCAGGTACACGCTGAGCAGCTGCTGCAGCGCGGCGTCGTTCACCGCAAAGCGCGCGCCGATCAACGGAAATGACGGAAACACTGCATCGATCGAGAACGGCCCGATCATCGACAACGCCGCCAGCAGCCAGGGCAGGCTGCGGCGCACGGTGCGATGTGGAGGGTTCATGGCGGCGCGACGGTAGCGGCAAGGCCACGCAGTATAGGGCCGCCGCGACGACGCACAGCGCTTGACTGCAGCACCGTCAGATCGACTAGGATGCCCACTCGGGAGATGGCATGCCTCCCGTTTCGGGGAATCTCCGGCATCCCGGAACAAACCACTTCTCGCCCGTCGTTGAGGTTGATGATGCCTGCACCACCGGCTTCCGGGGGCGCAGGCGTGCCTGCCACCGCGGTAACCGGACACTTTCATTGTCAGGAGACGCGCTCGTGGGCTTTAGCGGATTTGTTGCAATTGGTGTCGGCGGCGCGATCGGCTGCTGGCTGCGCTGGGGATTGGGCGTGCTGTTCAATCCGCTGTTCCCCACCTTGCCGCTGGGCACGCTGGCGGCGAATCTCGTCGGCGGCCTGCTGATGGGCTGCGCGATAGGCGTCTGGAATCACTTCCAGGCACTGCCCCCGCAGCTCCAGCTGTTCGTGTTCACCGGTTTCCTCGGCGGGCTGACCACGTTCTCCACTTTCTCGGCCGAATCCGCCACGCTGCTGCTGCGCCAGCAATACCTGTGGTTCAGCGGCCACGTGGCGGTGCATGTGATCGGCTCGCTGGCGATGACCGTGCTCGGCATCTTCCTCACCCGCAGCGTGCTGCGCCATTGATACGGGGAACCACATGAATCAGGAACACCTGCAACAAGGCGTGCATCTCTATTTCTACTGCCACCTGCGCGCCAAGCACGACGGCATGCTGCTGTCCGAGTGGCTGCTGGAACAGGCCAAGCAGCATAACCTCGGCGGCGGCTCGGTATTCCGCGCGATCGCCGGTTTCGGCCGGCACGGCGTGCTGCACGAGGAGCAGTTCTTCGAGCTGGCCGACGACCTGCCGGTCAAGGTCGAATTCCTGCTGCGCGAGGATCAGGCCGAGCTGCTGGTGCAGCTGGTGCGTGCGGCCGGCGTCGATGCGACGTATGCGTATTCACCGGCTAGCTTTGCGGTGGTCAGCAAACACTGATCAGCGCGAATCGCCCAACGACGAGGCAGGCATGAGCCAGGACGATCTGAAAAACCGCGCCAGCGAATTGCTCGAACAAGCCGGCATCCACATCGACGGCGATGCCCCGATCGACCTGCGCGTGCACGACGGGCGCCTGTACAACCGCGTGTTCGCGCGCGGCTCGCTGGGCCTGGGCGAGGCCTACATGGACGGCTGGTGGGATGCCGATGACCTGCCCGGCCTGTGCACGCGACTGCTCACCGCCGGGCTGGATCAGGAACTGAAAACGCTGGACACCTTGCTTGCGCACCTCAAGGCCCGGTTCATCAACCTGCAGCGCGGCGAGCGCGCGTTCGAGATCGGCAAGGCGCATTACGATCTGGGCAATGACCTGTTCCAGGCCATGCTGGGGCGGCGCATGGTGTATTCCTGCGGCTACTGGGCGAAGGCCGACAACCTCGACGATGCACAGGCGGCCAAGCTCGATCTGGTCTGCCGCAAGCTGCAGCTCAAGACCGGCCAGCGCGTGCTCGACATCGGCTGCGGCTGGGGCGAAGCGCTGAAGTACGCCGCCGAGCACTACGGCATCGAGGGTGTCGGCATCACCGTCTCGCAGGAGCAGGCCGACTACGCGCGCGATCTGTGCGCGGGGCTGCCGGTCGAGATCCGCCTGCAGGATTACCACGACATCAACGAGCGCTTCGACGCGGTGTATTCGCTGGGCATGTTCGAACACGTCGGCGGCAAGAACTATCGCGTGTATTTCGAAACCGTGCGCCGCTGCCTCAAGGAAGACGGCTTGTCGCTGCTGCACTGCATCGGCAGCAACAGCGCGCCGGCGCAGACCGATCCGTGGATCGAGAAATACATCTTCCCCAACTCGATGATCCCCGCCGCCAGCCAGGTCGCCGCCGCGCTGGAGGATCTGTTCGTGGTCGAGGACTGGCACAACTTCGGCGCCGACTACGACCGCACCTTGATGGCATGGCGCGCCAACATCGAAGCGGCGTGGCCCTCGCTGCCGGCAACCTACGACGAACGCTTCCGCCGCATGTGGCGCTATTACCTCGCCGTGTCCGCCGCGGTGTTCCGCAGCCGCCGCGACCAGCTGTGGCAGATCACGCTGAGCCCGCATGGCGTCGCTGGTGGCTACCGCGTGCCGCGCTGAGGTCGCTGTTGGCCGGAGTCCGGCTTTTTTTTGCGGCGACGTATCCGCCGGCACGATGCAAATCCAACGGAAGCGAACCATGAATCAGAAAGAAGACCCACTCTCCGAATACCTCGTCCTCTCCCGCGGCCAATGGGACAAGGACGCCTCGCGCGAAGATATCCAGGACGCGATCGACCGGTTCTACGCGTGGTATGACCGGCTCCTCGGCGAGGGCAGGATGGGAGTCGGCAAGCGGCTGGCGCGGGAGGGCAAGGTCGTGTCGCGGCGGGCGACCATGGACGGCCCGTTTGCCGAAGCCAAGGAGGTGGTCGGCGGTTACTGGTTCATCCTCGCGAACAGCCTGGACGAAGCAGCATGCATTGCGGCGGAAAACCCGTGCCTGGCTTACGGCCTGGTCTGCGAGGTCCGGCCGATCGACCCCGCACGCGGCAGCGCCTACGCATTGACCAACGAGACCCCGACCTAGGAATACGGCGGAACCCATGCACATCCGCCTCGACGACCTCACCGGCTCCGACATCATCCAGCTGCTGCGCGAGCACCTGCAGGGCGTGGCGCAGCATTCGCCGCCGGAGAGCGTCCATGCGCTCGACCTCGACGGCCTGCGGCGGCCGGAGATCACGTTCTGGAGCGTGTGGCCGGACGGCGAGCTGATGGGTTGCGGCGCACTGAAGGAGCTCGATCGCCGGCACGGCGAGATCAAGTCGATGCGCACTTCCGCGGCCCATCTCCGCAAAGGCGTGGCGGCGAGGCTGATCCAGCACATCCTGGAGGAGGCCGAGCGCCGCGGCTACGAGCGCGTGAGCCTGGAGACCGGCTCGATGGAAGGATTCGCGCCGGCTCGCCGCCTGTATGCGCGCTTCGGCTTCGTGACATGCGGGCCATTCGCCGACTATGCCGAGGACCCCAACAGCACGTTCATGACCCATGCGATACGCGCGACAATGCCGACATGAAACCGTCCTGGCCCGCGCGCCTGCTGCTCTGCCTATTCCTGCTGCTGCCCGCGGCAGCCATCGCCCGCCCCGCGTTATGGGTGGTGAAAAACGCCGACACCACCATCTACCTGTTCGGCACCGTGCACCTGCTGCCGAACGACACCGCGTGGCACTACCCGGCGCTGGACCGGGCGGTGGCGGACAGCCGTACGCTGTATATCGAGCTGACCGACGACGACCAGGCGAACATGATGGCGCTGGTGCTGCGCTATGGCCTGGACACGGAGCACCCGCTGTCGAGCCTGCTGAATCCGTCCGAACAGCTGCGGCTGACGACGGCGGCGACCAGGGCCGGGGTGCCCGGCGGCATGCCGGCGCTCAACGTGATGCGCCCCTGGCTGGCGGCATTGACGCTGGCGACCGCGCCGCTGCTGAAAGCCGGGCTCGACCCCGAGCATGGCGTCGACAAGCAGCTGAAGGAGCAGATGGCCGGTGACGGCAAACAGGTGCTGGGGTTGGAAACCGCCGAGCAGCAGATCCGCTTTCTCGCCGACATGCAGCCGGCGGTGGAACTGGCCTTCCTGCGTTCCAGTATCCGCGATGTCGACAAGGGCCCGCTCGAACTGACCCAGCTGATCGACGCGTGGAA
Source organism: Rhodanobacter terrae (assembly GCF_042657005.1). Lineage (NCBI taxonomy): Bacteria > Pseudomonadati > Pseudomonadota > Gammaproteobacteria > Lysobacterales > Rhodanobacteraceae > Rhodanobacter > Rhodanobacter terrae. Next base: position 218,013 of record NZ_JBHSNG010000001.1, on the reverse strand, counting down.
GAACGGCGATGTGGCCACCATCGCCCGCCTCGAAGACGAGGACTTGCGACAGACCGAGCCGAAGCTGTATCAGCGCCTGCTGGTGCAGCGAAACCAGAACTGGGCCGCCCGCATCGGCGACCTGCTGCGCCACCACAGCGGCACGATCTTCATCGCCGTCGGCGCCGCCCACCTGGCCGGGCCGGACAGCGTACAGGCGCAGCTGCACAAGCTGGGCATCGATGCCGCCCGCCAGTAGCGGAAGGCTTGTGGCGGATTGTCTGCTGAAGGGACAGCTGCGAATGGTCGCGTCGCGACGTAAAGCCCCTCTCTCCCCGGGAGAGGGTTCGGTCGGAGCGCAAGAGTGACATTTCCCGCTCCGTGCGCACCCTCATCCGCCTGTCGGCACCTTCTCCTGGAGGAAGAAGGGCTTCCCCTTGCAGCTTGGCGGCTTGCTGAGGACGCGGATCGACGGTGAGCTGGGAATCGGCGCTTATCAGATCGCCCCATGAGACCGGATGACCAGCCCTTCGGCTGTCAAGAGCCCCGCTTGGCCAGCCGCCTCGATCAGTCGATGCCAGCGACAGCGTGCGGCAAGTAGCGTGCCTCGAGCGCCTCGATCTCGGCATCCGGCAACCTGACCGCCAGCGCCGCCACCGCTTCTTCCAGATGGTGCGGCTTGGTTGCACCCACGATCGGTGCGGTCACCGTGGACTTGTGCAGCAGCCAGGCCAGCGCCACCTGTGCGCGCGGCACGCCAAGTCGTGCGGCGACCTCGCCGACGCGTTCCACCACGGCCTTGTCCGCCGCCTTGCTCGCGGCATACACGCCATCGCCCCACGGGTCGGAGCCACCGCGCACGGTGCTGGGTTCGTCCTCCCACGCCCGCGCCAGCCGGCCGCGCGCCAGCGGGCTCCAGGGCACCACGCCGATGCCCTCGGCCGCACACAACACGAGCATCTCCCGCTCTTCCTCGCGGTACAGCAGGTTGTAGTGCGGCTGCATCGAGACGAAACGCGTCCAGCCGTGCAGGTCGGCGGTATACAGCGCCTTGGCGAACTGCCACGCCGACATCGACGAGGCACCGATGTAACGAGCCTTGCCGGACTTCACCACGTCGTGCAGCGCCTCCAGCGTCTCCTCGATCGGCGTGGCCTCGTCCCAGCGGTGAATCTGATACAGGTCGACATAGTCGGTGCCGAGCCGGCGCAGGCTGGCGTCGATCTCGGTCATGATCGCCTTGCGCGACAAGCCACCGCCGTTCGCATCGGCACGCATCGGATAGAACACCTTCGTCGCGATGACGACTTCCTCGCGCCGGGCGAAGTCATGCAATGCGCGACCCAGCATAAGTTCGCTGTCGCCGCCCGAATACATGTTGGCGGTGTCGAAATAGTTGATGCCCAGCTCGAGCGCGCGCCGGATGAACGGCCGGCCGTGCTCCTCATCCAGAGTCCATGGCCTCTCGTCGGTGGGCGTTACCGAATAGCTCATGCATCCGAGGCAGATGCGCGAGACCTTGAGGCCCGACTTGCCCAGATTGATGTAGTCCATGGTGAATTCTCCTCTTGGTTTCTCGGAAATATGCACGAAAAAAAACAGGCGCGGCACTCACCGGCGACTCGCCCGGTGCAGGTTGACGCCGGCGATGACCAGGGTGATGCCGGTCATCTCGACGGGACTCGGTATCTGGTGCAGCACCACGACGCCGACCATGCTCGCCGTAGCCGGCAACAACGCGAGCAGCAGCGCGAACGTGGCCCGCGGCAGACGCGCCATCGCCAGCTGGTCGCATATATAGGGGACCACCGACGACGACACGCCGATGCCGATGCCGGCGGTCAGCAGAGCCGGACTGGCGAGAGCCACCGTTGCATCATGCAGGCCCAAAGGCATTACGACCAACAGCGCCACCAGCATCGCCGCGGCGAGCCGATCGACCCCTGCACTGCCGCCGTCCCTGGCGACACGATGCCCGAGCACGATGTAGAGCATGAAAAGGCCGCAGTTCGCAAAGGCGAACAGGAAACCCATCGGCGCGTCCGCGATCCGGATGTGAGTCAACATCCAGACGCCGGCCACCGCCACGGCGAGCGCGACGATATTGCGCTGCGTGCGCGTGCCCGCCAGCGCCAGCGCGATGGGGCCGATGAACTCGATCGCGCCCACGGTGCCCAACGGCAGTCGTGCGATCGCCAGATAGAAACAGACATTCATGCAGCCGAGTACGGCGCCCAGCGCCACGATGGTCCAGCGGCCATTCGCGTCCTGCCGCAGGAAATAGCGCCACGGCCTTCGCCACAGCGCAAAAATCAGGCCGGCGCTGGCGATCCTCAGCCATGCCACGCCCAGCGGTTCGACGCGGGAAAAGAGCAGTACGGCAAACGCCGGGCCCAGATAGTGGAACACCGCACTGACGACGAAATACAGCTGCGGCGGCAACCGTTCATCGAGAGAGGTGCAAGGAGACGGCGAACGGCCCAGCGCTGATGTTTGCGGTTCATCGTGCATGGCTCTACTTTTACAAGCAATAAGCGCATGATCAATCAAGATATAAAGGGTTCGTGGGACAAATTTTTACTTGTTGAAGGTTTGGTGAGCCATATGCCTCAGATTTCCAGCCTCATGTCCGATCCGCGCAATATCGCGCTGATTCATGCCCTGCAGGCCGACCCGCGCCAGCCGGTGACCAAGCTGGCGACCACCGTCGGCATGTCGGCGCCCGCAGTGAAGGAACGGCTGAACCGGCTGGAGGACGCCGGCGTGATCCGCGGCTACCGCCTCGACCTGGATCCCAAGGCGATGGGCTGGCCGATCACGGCGTATGTCCGCGTGCGGCCGGTGCCGGGACAATTGCCGAAGATCGCCGAACTGGCGCAGAAGATGCCGCAGGTCGTGGAATGTCATCGCGTTACCGGCGAGGACTGCTTCATCATCAAGGTGCATCTGGATGCGCTGGAAAATCTCGACCTGATCCTCGACCGCTTCCTGCGCTACGGCCAGACCACCACCTCCATCGTGCAATCCACGCCGGTCCCCTTGCGCGCGCCGCCGCTGCCCGCCGTCAAGAGCAAAACCCGATGAGGCGCGGCCGCCGGCGCCTCACAATAATCGCCGCGAGGCAAGCTGTCCCGCGACGGCATGATCTGGCACCATCGACCGGCTATCCGCGCTCTGCGCGCAACTCATCAGACGTCCCCGCATGAACCTGCAAGCCAATTACGAACAGATCCCGCTGAAGGAATACGCCGAGCGGGCCTATCTCGACTACTCGATGTACGTGGTGCTGGACCGCGCACTGCCGTTCGTCGGCGACGGCCTGAAGCCGGTACAGCGGCGCATCATCTACGCGATGAGCGAGCTGGGCCTGGCCGCCACGGCGAAGCCGAAGAAATCCGCGCGCACCATCGGCGACGTGATCGGCAAGTTCCATCCGCACGGCGACAGCTCCTGCTACGAAGCGATGGTGCTGATGGCGCAGCCGTTCTCGTACCGCTATCCGCTGGTCGACGGTCAGGGCAACTTCGGCTCGCCGGACGATCCGAAGAGCTTCGCGGCGATGCGCTACACCGAATCCAAGCTCAGCCCGATCGCCGAGGCGCTGCTGGGCGAGCTGGGCCAGGGCACGGTGGACTGGGTGCCGAATTTCGACGGCACCATGGACGAGCCGAGCTGGCTGCCGGCACGCGTGCCGCACGTGCTGCTCAACGGTTCGATGGGCATCGCGGTGGGCATGGCCACCGATATTCCGCCGCACAACCTGCGCGAGCTGGCCAGCGCCTGCATCCGCCTGCTGGACGATCCGGACGCCAGCGTGGCCGACCTGTTCGAGCACGTGCGCGGACCGGATTATCCGACCGAGGCGGAGATCATCACGCCGCGCGCCGACCTGCTGGCGATGTACGAGAGCGGCACGGGCTCGGTGCGTGCCCGCGCGGTGTACCAGCGCGAGGAAGGCAACATCGTGATCACCGCGCTGCCGCATCAGGTCAGCCCGTCGAAGATCCTCGAGCAGATCGCCGCGCAGATGCGCGCGAAGAAGCTGCCGATGATCGAGGACCTGCGCGACGAGTCCGATCACGAGAATCCGATCCGGCTGGTGCTGGTGCCTCGTTCCAGCCGCGTCGATGCCGACGAGCTGATGCCGCACCTGTTCGCCACCACCGATCTGGAGAAGAGCTTCCGCATCAATCTCAACATGATCGGCCTGGACGGCCGGCCGCAGGTGAAGAACCTCAAGCGCATCCTCGGCGAGTGGCTGACCTTCCGCACCAGCACGGTGACCAAGCGCCTGGAACATCGGCTGGCCAAGGTCGAGCGCCGGCTGCACCTGCTCGAAGCGCTGCGCATTGCCTACCTCAACCTTGATGAAGTTATCCGCATCGTGCGCAGCGAGGACGAGCCCAAGCCCGTGCTGATAGCGCGCTTCAAGCTCAGTGAGGAACAGGCCGACTACATCCTGGAAACCCGCCTGCGCCAGCTGGCGCGGCTGGAAGAGATGAAGATCAACGCCGAGCGCGACCAGCTCGAAGAGGAACGCGCCAAGATCACCGTGCTGCTGAAATCGCCGGCCAAGCTGAAGGGGTTGATCAAGGAAGAATTGCGCGCCGACGCCGCCAAGTTCGGCGACGACCGCCGTTCGCCGCTGGTGCAGCGCGAGGCGGCGCAGGCGCTGGACGAGAGCGCGCTGGTCGCCAGCGAACCGGTCACCGTGGTACTGAGCCAGAAAGGCTGGGCGCGCGCAGCGAAAGGCCACGACATCGACGCCGAAGGCTTGAACTATCGCGAGGGCGACGGCCTGCTCGCCACCGTGAAGGCGCGCACCACCCAGCAGGTGGCGTTCATCGACTCCACCGGCCGCAGCTATTCCACACCGGCGCATACCCTGCCCTCGGCACGCGGCAACGGCGAACCGCTGACCGGGCGCTTCAGTCCTGTCGCCGGCGCCAGCTTCGACGCGGTGATCGCCGGCGACAACGACACGCGCCTGATCCTCGCCACCGATTTCGGCTACGGCTTCGTCGCCCGCTTCGAATCGCTCACCGGCCGCAACAAGGCCGGCAAGCAGATCATCAGCCTCAGCGACGGCGCGCACGTGCTGGCGCCGCAGATCAGCGCCGACCCGGCGCGCGACCGCATCGTGGTGGTCACCACCGAAGGCCATCTGCTGATGTTCTCGGTAGCCGAACTGCCCGAGCTTGACAAGGGCAAGGGCAACAAGCTGATCGAGGTGCCGAAGGCCAGGCTCGCCAGCGGCGACGAGCGCGTGGCCGGCATCGCGGTGGTCAGCGAGGGCAAGGGCGAGGTCACCTTGTACGCGGGCCAGCGCAAGCTCACCTTGAAGTGGTCGGATCTGGTCGAATACGGCGGCAACCGCGCCACCCGCGGCGGCCTGCTGCCGCGCGGCCTGCGCCGGGTGGAGCGGATCGAGACCACCGGCTGAACGGCGCGGCAGGAACTTCCTGCCGCCGCACGCTTCGAAGGTGGAGGTGCACGCCAATGCGCGTGGCGCGTTGAGCACGTCATACCCCGGAGTCAAGCATGAACATCAAACGGCACCTCACTGCCCTCGCAACCCTCTTGCTGGTCGCCACGGCATCGGCACAGACCGCCAACAAGCCGCTGAACCTCAAACTGCCGCCCAGCGATGTGCCGGCAACCAGTTCGACGACGGCCAAGCCTGCCAGCCCTGCGCCCGGCGCGTATTACGGCGACACCAGCGGCCGCATGGGCAACAACGACGCCACCGCAGCCACCACCACCGACTGCGACGACTACCGTTACAACCAGCCGCAGGTCCACGGCAGCGTCGGCATGGGCGTGGTCAGCGGCAACCATTTCGGCGGCAGCTACCAGACCGGCACGGTCAACCTCACCAAGGCGTTCGGCAGTTGCGATCACCCCACCGGCGGCGTCAGCATCTCGATCGGCGGCGGCACCGGCAATTTCCACGGCCACGGCCACTGATCGATCGGCAACGCAACGCAGACGGAAGCCGTCCATGCATGGCGAATACAAGATGCTCGGCGGCAAGCTGGTGGTGATCGACCTGGACGTGCGCCACGGCCGGCTCGCCGATGTGCGGCTGAGCGGCGATTTCTTCCTGGAGCCGGACAGCGCGTTGCGCACCATCGACGCCGCGCTGGAAGACCAGCCGGCACAGGCCACCGAGAACGAGCTCGCCAACGCCGTGCGCGACGCGCTTCCGCCCGACGTGATGATGTATGGTCTTTCGCCGGAAGCCATCGCGGTCGCCGTGCACCGCGCCTTGCATGGGGAAGCCGAGGCATGACGCGTACCGATTGGCGCGACCACGACTGGCAGCTGATCCACACGACTCCGCAATCCCCGTCGCTGCACATGGCGCTGGACGACGTGCTGACCCATGAAGTCGGCGCCGGTCGCCGCCGGCCGACCCTGCGCATCTGGGAATGGGCCGCCCCGGCGGTAGTGATCGGCCGCTTCCAGTCGCTGCGCAACGAGGTCGACGCCGACGCGGCAGAGCGCTATGGCATCGAAGTGGTGCGCCGGGTCAGCGGCGGCGGTGCCATGTTCGTCGAGCCGGGCAACACGATCACCTATTCGATCTACGCGCCGCAGTCGCTGATCAAGGGACTGTCGTTCCAGGAGGCCTATGCCTTCTTCGACGAGTGGGTACTGCAGGCGCTGGCCGAACTGGGCATCAAGGCGTGGTACCAGCCGCTCAACGACATCACCTCCGAAGGCGGCAAGATCGCCGGCGCCGCCCAGGTGCACCGTGGCGGCGCGGTGCTGCACCACGTGACGATGGCCTATGACATCGACGCCGCCAAGATGCTGGACGTGCTGCGCATAGGCCGCGAGAAACTGTCCGACAAGGGCACCGTCAGCGCGGCCAAGCGGGTCGATCCGCTGCGCAGCCAGACCGGCCTTCCCCGCGAGGCAGTGATCGAGCGCATGGTCGCCACCTTCCGCCGCCTGCACGGCCTCAGCGACGATGCCGTGCGACCGGCCGAGCAGGTGCGGGCCGAGGAACTGGCGCTGGGCAAATTCTCCAGCACCGCGTGGCTGGCCGACGTGCCCTAGCGCCCCCGCGATCTTGTAGGAGCGGCTTCAGCCGCAATGCCTGTATCGCAAGTGAAGCATCGCGGCTGAAGCCGCTCCCACAACGGCGAAAGCACGGCGCTACAGCCGGGTGTACGACCACGACTGCATGCGGCCGTCCCTGTACGGCATCACGCCGTGGAACGGACGCGGGTCGGTGTCGAACACCAGTGGCAGGAAGTGGCGGTCTCCTTCCCACATCGGCAGTTCCATCAACCGGTCCAGCGCCACCCACTCCAGCGTGCCCTCGGGGTTGGATGTCAGCGGCGTCCCGCTGTAACGCTCGATCACGAAGATGAAGCCGAGCCAGTCCTCGCCTTGCTTGCCGAAGCCGGGCCAGTTCAGCGTGCCGCGCAACTGCATCGACTCGCAGCTGATGCCGGCCTCTTCGAAGATCTCGCGCCGCATGCAGCCGGCGATATCCTCGCCCGGCTCCATCTTGCCGCCCAGACCGTTGTACTTGCCCAGGTGCTGGTCGTCCGGGCGGGCATTGCGATGGATCATCAACATTTCGCGACGGGCGGGCGAAAGCACGTAGCCGAGGGTTGCCACTATCGGGGTATAGGGCATCGCAGGGGCACCGAAAAAGAAATCGAGTCTAACGGCAGGCGCACTCTTTCGCGGAATCCGGCTGAACAATCGCCGCCGGCCGGGCTTGCGCCCGCGCCACGGGGCGGCGACCATCCGCAGATGTACCGATCCGCCTCGTCCCCGCTGCGCATGCGCTCCGCACCACGAAGGCCGCGCAGGCTGCTGCATGTGTTGCTGCCGCTGGCGCTGTTGGTGGGTGCGCCCGGCTGTGCACCGAGCGCACAGGCGGTGGACAGCGGCGAACTGGCGTTCGAGGGCCAGGACTACCGCGTCGTCCGGCTGGATCTCAAGCACGAGCAGCTAGGCCTGTACTGGCGCGACCCGCAGAGCGGCCAGCCGTTCGGCAGCATCGAGTCCTTGCGCCAATGGGGCGACGCGCGCGGCCGGCGGCTGCTGTTTGCGACCAATGCCGGCATCTACGACCACAAGTTCGCGCCGCTGGGCCTGTACGTCGAAAACGGCAAGACCGTGGTGCCGCTGAACCTGGCGCATGGCAATCCCGCATCCGGCAATTTCTCGCTGCTGCCCAATGGCGTGTTCGCGATCTACCCGGACGGGCACGCGGCGGTGCGCACCAGCGCCGCGTTCAAGGCCGAAGGCAAACCGGCGCAATGGGCCACCCAGTCCGGCCCGATGCTGCTGATCGACGGCAAGCTCAACGAACAGTTCGTCGACGATTCGTCCAGCCTGAAATGGCGCAGCGGCGTCTGCGTGAAAACCTCGACCGAAGTGGTCTTCGCGGTAAGCGAGGCGCCGGTGAACTTCCATACGTTTGGACGTCTGTTCCGCGACCGGCTCGGTTGCCGCGACGCGCTGTACCTGGACGGCAGCATCTCGCAGCTGTACGTCGACGGCGAGGGCTACACCGGGGCACCGGCCTTCATGGTCAAGCCCTACGCCGGCATCTTTGCGGTATTCGCCAAGCCATGACGACGCGGCGCTGGCGTGTCCTGCGCGCTCTGCTGCTCGCCCTGCTGGCGCTGCTGCTGATCGTGTTCGGGGCCGGTTGGTGGCTGCTCGCGGGCAGCCGGGCCCAACTCGACGGCATGCGCCGCATCGCGAGCCTCTCGGCGCCCGTCAGCATCAGCCGCGACGCGCTTGGCACGGTCACCCTCGAGGGGAAAAGCCGTACCGACCTCAGCTACGCGCTCGGCTATGTGCACGCGCAGGAGCGCTTCTTCGCGATGGACCTGATGCGTCGCATGTCGGCCGGGGAATTGTCCGCGCTGATCGGGCCGGCGGCGCTGGAAACCGATCTCAACCATCGCCGCCATCGCCTGCGGGCCGTGGCCGAGGCAGCCTATGCTCGGTTGCCGGCGACGCAGAGACGCGAGCTCGACCGCTACCGCGACGGCGTCAACGCCGGCCTCGCCGATCTGCGCGTACGGCCTTGGGAATACCTGCTGCTGGGCGTCCGGCCGCAGCCGTGGCGCTCCGAAGACAGCATGCTGGTGATCGCCGCGATGTACCTCGATCTGGACGGCGACGGCCGCAACCAGCGCGAACTGCGCTTTAGCCAGATGCGCTCGGTACTGCCCGCTCCGCTGGTGGACTTCCTGCTGGCGCCCGACCCCGACTGGGAGGCGCCGCTGAGCGGCCAGCTGTCGCGGGCGCCGGTGATCCCCACGACCGACATGTTCGACCTGCGGCATCTGGCACCGGCCCGACTTTCCGCCAGGCTGACCGCCGCGCTGACACCCGCGCTCGATGCGCGGCGTCCCGGCAGCAACAGCTTCGCCGTCGCCGGCACGCTCACCGGCACGGGCGCGGCCATGCTCGCCAACGACATGCACCTGTCCCTGCGCGTGCCCAACATCTGGTTCCGTACCCGGCTGCGCTATCCGGATCCCACCGCGCCGAACGGACAGCGCGACGTCAACGGCGTCAGCCTGCCCGGCACGCCCGCCATCGTGGCGGGCAGCAACGGCCAGATCGCCTGGGGCTTCACCAACAGCTATGGCGACTGGCAGGACTGGGTACGCGTGCAGCGCGACCGGACCGACCCCGCGCGCTACAAGGTGCCCGACGGCTGGGCGGCGATCGAAATCCACGACGAGCACATCCAGGTCAAGGGCAGGCCCGACAGCGTCCTCGAGGTCGAGGACACCCGCTGGGGGCCGATCATGGGCAAGGACGCCGACGGCACGTCGCTGGCACTGGCATGGACCGCCGGCCGCCCGCGCAGCTACAACCTCGATCTGATGCAGCTGGAGCACGCGGGCGACGTACCCGCCGCGTTGAACCTGGCGCCAAGGCTCGGCATCCCGCCACAGAATCTGCTGGTCGCCGACAGCGCCGGGCATATCGGCTGGACGATCGCGGGCAACGGCATTCCGCTGCGCGCAGACATCGATCCGCTGCTGCCGTCGGACTGGTCGACATCTGGCAGCGGCTGGCAGGGCTGGGCCGCACCCACGCAATATCCGCGTATCGAAGATCCTGCCGGCGGCCGCCTGTGGACGGCCAACAACCGCACCACCGACGGCGATGCGCTGACCTTGCTCGGCAACGGCGGCTACGACCTCGGCGCCCGCGCACAGCAGATCCGCGACGACTTGCAGGCACATGCCCGTTTCACATCCGGCAACCTGCTCGACATCCAGCTGGACAACCGCGCGCTGCTGCTGACCCGCTGGCAGCAACTGCTGCAGCAGACATTGACAGGCGCCAGGACGCCGGCGTTGCAGCAGCTGCGCCAGCTCACCCAGCCGTGGCGCGGGCGCGCCGCCGTCGACAGCGTCGACTACCGGCTGGTGCGCACATTCCGCGACCGGGTCAGCGAGCTGGTGCTGGCCCCGTTCGTGGCACGGGTCAAGCAGCGCTACCCGGACTTCAGCTGGCCCGCCCACACCAGCGCCGAAGCCGCGGTATGGGAATTGATACGCGGTCGGCCGCCGCAATTGCTCGATGCGAAGTATCCCGACTGGAACGCCTTGCTCATCGATGCGGCCAGTCAGGTGGCGACCGAGCTTGGCCAGCAGCCCGGTGGCCTCGCCGCACGCAGCTGGGGCGAGTACAACCGCAGCCGTATCCGTCACCCGCTCTCTGCCGCGTTGCCGCGCTGGCTGGGGCGCTTCATCGACATGCCCGACCAGCCGCTGCCCGGCGACAGCAACATGCCGCGCGTCGACATACCCGGCTTCGGCGCTTCCGAGCGGCTAGACGTATCGCCAGGTCACGAGGCCGAAGGCGTGCTCGAGATGCCGGGCGGCCAGAGCGACAACCCGCTGTCGCCCTACTTCGGTGCGGGACACGCGGACTGGGTCGAAGGCCGGCCTACACCGTTGTTGCCGGGGCAGACGCAGCACACGCTTACTCTAGAGCCTGGCCACGCGCTGACGCGCTGACCGACTTCCCCTCAGCGGGAACCTCGCACGCCCCGGTTGCGGTCACACCGCCCCGACCACGAAGCTCGGCTCGCGGAGCTCGGGCCGGAAGGCGGTTCCGGCCGGCCGCGCGTGGTATCGCCTCGCGGTCATGGGCGTGGCCGCGCCTGTGCGGCATTCGGCCGCACGGGGTGATCCGGGATCACCTGATCAAGGTCAAGGGGGTCGCCTTCGTGCGCACGCATGATCCGCTCAGTCCACAAGGCGGATTCGCCTCATGATCAACTGCAATACCGTCATCATCGGAGCCGGCCCGGTCGGCATGTTCCAGATTTTCGAGCTGGGCCTGCTCGGGCTGGATGCGCACGTGATCGATTCCGTGCCGCATGCCGGCGGGCAATGCACCGAGCTGTATCCGGACAAGCCGATCTACGACATTCCGGCGGTGCCGGTGTGCAGCGGGCGCGAGTTGATCGAGCGGCTGCAGCAGCAGATACGCCCGTTCGCCCCGCAGTTCCATCTGGGCAATACCGTCACTTCGCTCGAGCGCATGGCGAACGGCCGCTTCCGTTTGCACACCAGTGCGGGGCTGGCGTTCGACGCCGGCGTGGTGATCATCGCCGGCGGGTTGGGCGCGTTCGCACCGCGCGCGCTGGACCTGCCGGAGGCCGCATCATTGGCAGGCCGCACGCTGCATTACAAGGTGTCGCAGCCGGCACTGTTCGACGACCAGGACATCGTGATCGCCGGCGGTGGCGATGCGGCGCTGGACTGGGCGCTGGCCCTGGTCGACCGGGTGCGCAGCCTGGTGCTGGTCCACCGTTCGTCCAGCTTCCGCGCGGCACCGGCCAGCGTGGCGCGCATGCAGGCGCTGTGCGACGAGGGCCGCATGCAGCTGTGCGAAGGCGACATCGCCGGGCTGGAAACCGCCGACGAGGCTCTGGCGCAGGTGCGCGTGCGCACGCGCAGCGGCATGGTCCAGCGCATCGAAGCTTCGCACCTGCTGGTGTTCTGGGGCCTGCATCCGGCACTGGGGCCTATCGCCGAATGGGGGCTGGCGCTGGAACGCCAGCAACTGGTGGTGGATCCGTCGACGTTCCAGACCTCCACGCCCGGCGTCTTCGCAGTGGGCGACATCAATACCTACCCGGGCAAGAAGAAACTGATCCTTTCCGGCTTCCACGAGGCGGCGCTGTGCGCCTTCGCCGCGCATGCGCACCTGCATCCCGGCGACAAGGTGAACCTGCAGTACACGACCACCAGCCCGGCGCTGCAGCGGCGCCTTGGCGTGCGCGGCGATGCCGTCGCGCAACCTCCGCCACGAGTTGCCGCCGGCGCGGCCTGAACCCTCGCACATCGCGTCACACATGCACACACCCACCGCCACGGGAGGCATCCCATGCATCGTTTCCCCGACCCCAGCGACCTGCGCTCGCCCGAGCGCCGGCGCTGGCTGAAACAGACCGGGCAACTCGCCCTGGCCGGCGGCCTGCTGGCTGGCGGCGGCTGGGCAGTGCTCAGGCGCAGGCAGAACCTGTGGCAGGTCCGGCGCGAGCACACGCTGATGCAGACCTCGGTGGCGGTCACCTGCCTGTCCGACGACGTGCAGGCGGCGGGCGCGGCGATCGAGGCGGCCTTCGCGCGGATGGCCGCGACGGCTGCGGAGCTGACCCGATTCGATCCCGCCAGCCCGCTGTCGCGGCTGAATCGCGACGGCCGGCTGGCGCTGGTGCCGGCGAACCTGCAGGCGGTGCTGCGCGAGGCGCTGTCGCTGTCGGCGCTGACCGGGGGCGCGTTCGACGTCACCGTGCTTCCGGTGCTGCGTTATCTCGAAACCTTGCGTGGCGTATCCGGCATCGATGCGCACGAACACCATTCGATCGACCGCCGCGAGCAACTGGTGGGCTGGCGCGACCTTGCGCTGGACGCGCGCGGCGTGCGGCTGCGGCGGCCGGGCATGGCGGTGACGCTGGACGGCATCGCCAAGGGCCATGTGGTCGACCAGGGCATCGCGGCACTGCGCGCGGCTGGCATCGAGTACGGCCTGATCGACGCCGGCGGCGACATCCAGGCGATCTGCGGCAACGATCCGCAGCGGCACTGGAACGTCGGCATCGTCGACCCGCGCGACGTGAGCCGGGTGGCGGCGGTGGTGCAGGTGCGCAACGCGGCGCTGTCGACCTCCGGCAACTACCGCGTGTTCTTCTCCACCGACCGGCGCCTGTTCCACATCGTCAACCCGCGTACCGGCTATTCGCCGCAGAGTTATTCCAGCGTGACCGTGGTGGCGCCGCGGTCGGTGCTGGCCGACGGCATGAGCACGGCGGCGTTCTCGCTGGAGCTGCCGCAGCTGTCGGCGCTGATGGCGGCGCGGGACCACCAGTGGCTGGCGTTCTCGCGCACCGGCGAGCAGCGCTGGCGCTCGCGCGATCTGCCGCTGATCGCCGGTACGGCGGAGCTGGCGTGATGTGCGCCTGCCGCTCCCGCTCTTTCGTGGCGCAGTTGCTGCTCGCGCTGCTGCTGCTCGCGCCGGCGCCCGTCGCACTGGCCGGCATCGACGCGAAGCACCCGCAGCTGCACCAGGCGTTCCCCGACGCCACCCGCTTCGGCGACATCGAGGGCACCCCGCCCGCCGCCGCGGTGTACCGCGGCGACAAGGTCATCGGCTACGCGTTCGAGACGGTGATGGTGGCGCCGGTGCCGGCCTACTCGGGCGCACCGATCAACATCCTGGTCTCGATCGGCACCGACGGCAGCATCCGCGACGCCCGCGTGCTGGAACAGCACGAGCCGATCCTGCTGGTCGGCATCCCGGTGCAGAAGCTGTACGACTTCGTGGCCCGCTACATCGGCCACCGCGTGGACGATCGCATCGTGGTCGGCGGCGGCAGCAGCGGCAGCGTGCGCATCGACGCGATCAGCAGCGCCACGGTGACCTCGATGGTGGCCAACGAGACGATCATGAACTCGGCGCTGAAGGTGGCTGCCTCGCGCAAGCTGATCGCCGGCGCGGCCGACACCGGCGCGGCCGCCGCGCAGGTTCGCTCCGGCTACTTCGTGCCCGCCGACTGGCAGGCGCTGACCGGCAACGGCGCGATCGGCCACCTGCAGCTGGCGCGGCAGGCGGTCGTCGATGCGTTCAAGGGCCAGCCGGAGAGCGGCCTGGTCGACGACCCCACCGCGCCGGCCGCCGGCCATGGCACGGACACCTTCATCGACCTGTACTTCGCCGACGTCACCCCGCCCACGGTGGGAAGAAACCTGCTGGGCACCGCGGCCCACGCCGAGCTGATGAAACAGCTCAAGCCCGGCGACACCGCGATCGCGGTGATGGCCAACGGCATCTACTCGTTCAAGGGACTGGGCTACGTGCGCGGCGGCATCTTCGACCGCGTGCACCTGCTGCAGGACGGCAAGCTGGTGCTGTTCAAGGATACCGACCTGGTGTCGATGAACGACACCCCGCTGCGCGGCAAGCCGGCGTTCGCCGAGCAGGCGATCTTCATCGTGCGCAACAGCGGCAGCGGCTTCGATGCGACCCGGCCGTGGACCCTGCAGCTGATGGTGAACCGCCAGGTCGGCCCGCTGCAGAGCATCTACCACACCTTCACCCGCGACTACCGCATGCCGGCGGCCTACACCACGCGACCGGACGCCGCCGCCAAGGCGCAGGCCGACGCGCTGCCGGCCGACGCGCCGCTGTGGCAGAAGGTCTGGTACGGGCGTCGCATCGACATCGCGCTGCTGCTGGCCGGGCTCACCGTGCTCACGCTGATCCTGATGTTCCAGGACTGGATCGTGACGCGCCCGCACCTGCTCGAACGCCTGCGCGTGGGATTCCTGATCTACACGCTGGTGTTCATCGGCTGGTACGGGCTGGCGCAGCTGTCGGTGGTGAACATCCTCACCTTCATCCAGTCGGTGCTGCACGGCTTCCGCTGGTCCACGTTCCTGATGGATCCGCTGGTATTCATCCTGTGGGTGTTCGTGGCCGCCACCCTGCTGCTGCTCGGGCGCGGCATCTACTGCGGCTGGCTGTGCCCGTTCGGCGCGCTGCAGGTGCTGGTGAACAAGCTGGCGCGCCGGCTGCACGTGCCGCAGTTCGAAGTGCCCCAATACGTGCACGAACGGCTGTGGGCGATCAAGTACATCATCCTGCTGGTGCTGTTCGGGATGTCGCTGCAGTCGCTCAACATGGCCGAGCGCTACGCCGAGGTCGAGCCGTTCAAGACCGCGATCAACCTGCACTTCGCCCGCTCCTGGAGCTACGTGCTCTACGCGGTGGCGCTGGTGGCGGTGTCGGCGTTCAACAACAAGTTCTACTGCCGCTACGTATGCCCGCTGGGCGCCGGGCTGGCGGTGTCCGGCCGCTTCCACCTGTTCGAGTGGCTGCGCCGGCGCAAGGAATGCGGGCGCCCCTGCCAGATCTGCGCGAACGAATGCGAAGTGAAGGCGATCAACGCGATCGGCCAGATCAACTTCAACGAATGCCACTACTGCCTGGATTGCCAGGTCACCTACGCCAACGACAAGAAGTGCCCGCCGCTGGTGGAGCGCCGCAAGAAGCGCGAACGCGCCGCACGGCCGCTGCCCACGCCGGTGCTGACGATCATCCCGGCAGCGACGCCGGCGACCCCCGAGCCGGCGAAGGCCGCCGACTGACCCACTCACCTATCCAGAGGGATGGAGCGCCATGCACGACGAATCGAGCAACAAACCCGGCCAGTCCGGACAAGCTGCGGAACCGGGCAACCCCGCGCGCCGCAACTTCATGAAGACCAGCGCGCTGGCCAGCCTCGCCGGTGCGGCGGGACTGGCGCTGGCAGGCTGCGGCCGCAAGGGTGACCAGGCCGGTGCCACCGGACCGGCCAAGGCGGCCTCGGCCGCCGGCGAACTCTCCGACCACGTGCCGCCCGGCCAGCTCGACGAGTACTACGGTTTCTGGAGCGGCGGCCAGTCCGGCGAGGTGCGCATCGTCGGCGTGCCTTCGATGCGCGAGCTGATGCGCATCCCGGTGTTCAACCCCGACTTCACCATCGGCTGGGGCGTCACCAACGAGAGCAAGCGCGTACTCGGGCCGAACTTCCCGCCCGGCGGCGACTGCCACCACCCGCACATGAGCCAGACCGACGGGCACTACGACGGCCGCTACATCTTCATCAACGACAAGGCGCACACCCGCGTGGCGCGCATCCGCTGCGACGTGATGCGCACCGACCGCATCACCGACGTGCCCAACGTGCAGGCGATCCACGGCCTGCGCGTGCAGCGCGCCCCGCGCACCGGCTACGTGTTCGCCAACGGCGAGTTCCTGATCCCGGCGCCGAACGACGGCCGCGACCTGGACGATCCGAAGAAGTACCAGACCATGTTCAGCGCGCTCGATGGCGACACCATGGAGGTCGTCTGGCAGGTGCTGGTGGACGGCAACCTGGACAACACCGAGGCCGACTACGCCGGCAAGTACGCCATCTCCACCTGCTACAACAGCGAGCGCGGCATGGACCTGCCCGGCACCATGGAGGCCGAGCGCGACTGGGTGGTGGTGTTCGACATCGCGCGTATCGAGGCGGCGGTGAAGAAGGGCGACTTCAAGACCATCGGAAGCTCGAAGGTGCCGGTGCTGGACGGCCGCCACGGCTCGTCGTTCACCTTGTACATCCCGATCCCGAAGAACCCGCACGGGATCAACGCCAGCCCCGACGGCAAATACGTGGTGGCCAACGGCAAGCTCTCGCCCACCGTCACCGTGATGGAGTGGAGCCGCATCGACGACTGCTTCGCCGGCAAGCTCAAGGACCCGCGCGATACGGTGGTGGCCGAGCCCGAGCTGGGCCTGGGCCCGTTGCACACCGCCTACGACGGTCGCGGCAACGCCTACACCACGCTGTTCATCGACAGCCAGATCGCCAAATGGAACATCGCGGACGCGATCGCCGCCCACGCCGGCAAGAAGGTCAACTACCTGCGCCAGAAGATCGACGTGGCCTACCAGCCTGGTCACTGCCATACCTCGATGGGCGAGACACGCGACGCCGACGGGCGCTGGCTGGTGTCGCTGAACAAGTTCTCCAAGGACCGCTTCCTGCCCACCGGCCCGCTGCATCCGGACAACGACCAGCTGATCGACATCTCCGGCGAGACCATGAAGCTGGTCGCCGACGGCCCGGTCTACGCCGAGCCGCACGACGTGATCCTGCTGCACCGCCGGCTGCTGATCGACAAGGTCAAGAAGAGCTGGGACCGCGACGATCCGTTCTTCGCCGAGACGGTGGCGATGGCCAAACGCCACGGTATCAACGTACTGTCCGACAGCAAGGTCATCCGCGAAGGCCGCAAGGTGTTCGTGTACATGACCTCGGCCGCGCCGATCTTCGGCATGGGCAGCTTCAAGGTGAAGAAAGGCGACGAGGTGACCGTGGTGGTGACCAACATCGACGCGGTGGAGGACGTGACCCACGGCTTCTGCATCGTCAACTACGGCATCAACATGGAGATCAGTCCCGGCGCCACTGCTTCGGCCACTTTCACCGCCGACAAGGCGGGTGTGTTCTGGTACTACTGCACGTTCTTCTGCCATGCGATGCACATGGAGATGAGCGGGCGGATGCTGGTCGAGGCCTGAGCCGCGCCGTGCCGTCGCGCAGCGCGCGGCGGCACGGCCTGGCCCTTCGGTCCCATGCATATGCTTCGTTTCCTTGCGGCCCTGGCGCTGGCGCTACCACCGGCGGCATCGGTGTATGCGCACGTGTCGCTGGAGCAGGTCGTGGCCGCGGCAACGCCGGGCGCCACCGTCAGCGTGCCGGCCGGCGTGCACGCGGTGCACCTGCGGCTGGACAAACCGATCACCCTCGTCGGCGAACCCGGCGCGATCCTCGACGGCGGCGGCGAAGGCGACGTGGTGCGCATCGGCGCCGCGCAGGTCTCCGTGCGCGGGCTGACCATCCGCCATAGCGGCACCGATCTCACCGCGATGAACGCCGGCATCTTCGTCGAGCGCCAGGCGCGCGACGTCACGCTCGAGGGCAACCGCATCGAGGAGAGCCTGTTCGGCGTCTACCTCGACGGCGCGGCCAACGTGCGGGTCGCGCGCAACGTGATCCGCGGCATGCGCTCGCTGCGCGTGGCCGACCGTGGCGACGGCATCCACCTGTGGAACGACACCGGCTGCACCATCGAGGGCAACGACGTGGCCGAGTCGCGCGACGGCATCTACGTCTACGTCAGCCCGCACAACACCATCGCGCGCAACGTGGTGCACGAGGTGCGCTATGGCATCCACTACATGTATTCGCAGCACAACCTGCTGCTGGACAACGTCAGCCGCGGCAACCTGGCCGGCTATGCGCTGATGTCGTCCGATCACCTCAAGGTGATCGGCAATACCGCCGAGGACGATGATTCCTACGGCTTCTTGCTCAACTACATCTCGCACAGCGAAATCGCCGGCAACCAGATACGCCACATCACCGGTCTGCGCGACGCGCAGGGCGAGCTGATCGACGGCACCGAGGGCAAGGGGCTGTTCGTCTACCTGTCGCAGTTCAACACCATCCACGACAACCTCGCCGCCGACTCGCAGATCGGCATCCACGTGACCGCCGGCTCGGAGAACAACCGCCTGTGGGGCAACCGCTTCGTGGACAACCGCATCCAGGTCAAGTACGTGCAGAACCTCGCCCAGGAGTGGTCGGCGCGCGGCCGCGGCAACTTCTGGAGCGACTACCTCGGCTGGGACCTGGACGCCGACGGCATCGGCGACATCCCGTTCCGCCCCAACGACGGCATCGACGTGCTGCTGTGGAAATACCCCTCCGCACGCAACCTGATGTCCAGCCCCGCGGTGCTGCTGCTGCGCTACGTGCAACGCGCGTTCCCGGTGTTCACGCCGCCATCGGTGCAGGACAGCCACCCGCTGATGCAAGCCCCCGCCTCCTTCCGGCCCGACCATGAACCAAGCGATTGAATTCGACGCGCTGGCCAAGCGCTACGGCGCGCTCGCCGCGCTCGACGGCGTCAGCGCCTGCGTGCCGCGCGGCCAGGTGATCGGCCTGCTCGGCCACAACGGCGCCGGCAAGTCGACCCTGATCAAGCTGATCCTCGGCCTGATCGCACCCAGCGGCGGCCGCCTCGCCGTGCTCGGCCAGTCACCGTGGCGCGCGCACGCCTTGCGCCGGCGCATCGGCTACCTGCCCGAGAGCGCCACCTTCTACGCCAACCTCAGCGGCCGCGAGCTGCTCGACTACCTGGCCCGGCTGAAGCAGGCGCCGCGCGCCCAGGCGCAGGCGCTGCTGGAACGCGTCGGCCTGGCGCACGCCGCCGACCGGCGCATCGGCACCTACTCCAAAGGCATGCGCCAGCGCCTCGGCCTCGCGCAGGCGTTGCTCGGCTCGCCGGAACTGGTGCTGCTGGATGAACCGACTACCGGTCTCGACCCGCAGGCCACCCGCGAGCTTTACCGGATCGTCGGCGAACTGCGCGCGGACGGCCGCTGCGTGCTGGTTTCCTCGCACCTGCTGGCCGAACTGGAACCGCATATCGACGGTGCGCTGATCCTGCGCCAGGGCAAACTGCTCGCCGCCGGCAGCCTGGCCGCACTCGGCGAACAGGCGGCACTGCCCGCCCACATGCTGCTGCGTCCGCACGAGGACGCCGGCGCCGAACTGATGACCCAACTGGCCGCGCGCGGCCTGGCCGCGCAGTCGCGGCCCGACGGCCGACTGGAGCTGCAGGTGCCGCGCGAAGCCAAGCTGCACACGCTGCGCGAACTCCTCGCCAACCCCGCCATCGCCGACCTCGACGTACGCGAGCCGACACTGGCGCAACTGTATGACTGGCTCGGCGCCGGCCCCCAGCCCGCCACGGACGCCCGCGCATGAACAGCATTTTCATCGTCGCCTGGAAGGAGTTCCGCGACGACTTCCGCAACCGCTGGACGATCGCACTCACCGTGCTGTTCGCGCTGCTGGCGCTGGGCATCGCCTGGTTCGGCAGCGCCGCCGCCGGCCGGGTCGGCTTCACCTCGTTCGACGCCACGCTGGCCAGCCTGACCACGCTGGGCGCTTTCGTGATCCCGCTGATCGGCCTGCTGATCGCCTACGACACCATCGTCGGCGAGCGCGACGACGGCACCTTGCTGCTGATGCTCAGCTACCCGCTGGCGCGCGGCCAGCTGGTAGCCGGCAAGTTCCTCGGCCACTGCGGCGCGCTGGCCGCCGCCACGCTGGCGGGTTTCGGCCTCGCGGTGGCGATCATGCAGCTGATGCAGCCGCCCGCGCAGACGCTGCAGGCGTGGCTGCACATCGGCCGCTTCATGCTCAGCGCCTCGCTGCTGGGCGCCTGCTTCGTCGGGCTGGCCTGCCTGATCAGCGTGCAGACCGCCGACAAGTCCCGCGCCGCCGGCCTGGCACTGATCGGCTGGTTGGCCAGCGTGGTGCTGTTCGACCTCGCGCTGCTGGCGCTGCTGGTAGTCAGCGGCGGCAACCCGGTCGAGCGCGCGGTGTATCCCTACCTGCTGCTGCTCAATCCGGTCGACGTATTCCGGCTGGTCAACCTCACCGCGCTTGGCGACGGCGCCGGCAACGACCTGCTGACCGGCATGACCGCCCACCACACCTACTCGCCCGCCCTGCTGTGCCTGGTACTGCTGGGCTGGGCCATGGCGCCGTTCGCGTGGGCGATGCTCGCGTTCCGGCGCAAGGAAATCTGAGGAGAACCCGCATGAGGATCCCTTCCGCGATGAGCTTCCGTGCGGTGGTGCCGGCTCTCGCCCTGACCCTGCTGGTCGGTTGCGGCGGCAGCACCGCCCCCGCGCAACATGCCGTCGACATCCATCCGGACGACACCTGCGCGGTGTGCGGCATGTACCTGGACGGCTCGCCCGGTCCGCGCGCGGAGGCCTGGGTGACCGGCCGCGCCAAGCCGTTGATGTTCGACTCCACCCGCGACTTCTTCGCCTACGTGCTACAGCCGGAGAACCAGCCCGATCTGCAGGAACTGTTCGTGCAGGACAGCGCGCGCATCGACTGGCGCCAACCTGCCCACGCCGCGATCAGCTTCATCGATGCGCGCCGCGCGTCCTACGTCGCCTGGCAACCACTGCCCGGCTCGATGGGACCGACCCTGGCGCCGTTCGCCACCCGCGCTGCGGCGGCGGCCTTCGTCCGCGAGCATGGGGGCGCCGTGTTTGGTTTCGACGAGATCACGCCGGCGCTGGTGGCCACACTGGACTATCGGTGCCCCGCCCGGGTGGCCGCCGACGATGGCCAGCGCCGACAGCAGTGCCTCGCCCAACCCGCGCCTTCCACCGGCCTGCCGGCCCATCCAAATCCGTAACCGGGAACCCAGAACGTGTTTGGACCAGGGACGCCGTGATCCGTTCAATGCAGGCGTCCCCGGCCCTCTCTGCCCGCAGACCAAGGGGTTATCGCACGGTCATGTCTCGATCAGCAGGCGCTCGCAGACGGCGCGATACAGCTGCGGCAACTGCTCCAGTTCCTCCACCGCCACGCACTCGTCCACCTTGTGGATCGTGGCGTTGACCGGACCGATCTCGACCACTTCGACGCCCATCGGCGCGATGAAGCGACCGTCCGACGTGCCGCCGCCGGTGCTCTGCTCGGGATCGATGCCGCACAGCTCGCGGCAGACCGCCAGCACGGTTTCGCGCAGCACGCCGCCGGGCGGGGTGAGGAACGGCTCGCCGGAGAGGTTCCAGTCGATCGCGAAGTCCAGGCCATGGCGGTGCAGGATCGCCTCGGCGCGCGCGCGCAGGTCCTCGGAACGGCTGGCGGTGCAGTAGCGGAAATTGATCAGCGCCTCAAGCTCGCCGGGAATCACGTTGGTGGCGCCGGTGCCCGCGTTGAGATTGGAGACCTGGAACGAGGTGGGCGGGAAGTCGCTGTTGCCTTCGTCCCAGCGCTCGGCAGTCAGCTCCGCCAGCGCGGGCGCGAAGGCATGGATCGGGTTCAGCGCCTTCTCCGGATAAGCCACATGCCCCTGCACCCCGCGCACGCTGAGCGTGCCCGACAGCGAGCCGCGCCGGCCCACGCGGACGAGGTCGCCGAGCCGCTCTTTTGCCGACGGCTCGCCCACCACGCACCAGTCGATGCGCTCGCCGAAGGCGCGGAAGTGCTCGACCACCTTGCGCACGCCATCGAGATTGGTCGGCCCCTCCTCGTCGCTGGTCAGCAGCAACCCGACCCGGCCGCGATGATGCGGATGCGCAGCCACAAACCGCTCCAGCGCCACCACCATCGCCGCCACCGAGCCTTTCATGTCGGCGGCGCCGCGGCCGTATAGACGGCCATCGCGGATCGTCGGCTCGAACGGCGGGCTTCGCCATGACGCCTCGGGGCCGCTAGGCACCACGTCGGTGTGGCCCAGAAAAATCAGGGTCGGCCCGGTCGTGCCGTGCACGGCCCACAGATTGTCGACTTCGCCGTAGCGCAAATGCTCGACGCGAAAACCCGCGGACTCCAGTCGTCCGCCGATCAACGGCAGGCAACCGGCGTCTTCGGGAGTCACCGAGCGGCGACGGATCAGGTCACAGGCGAGGTCGAGAACGTGGGACATGCGGCAAGGCTGATGGTCGGCGGTGCTGCAGCATATCAGGCAGACGGGCAACGACTGCGTGCCGCCCCGCCGGAAATTGCCGTATGATTGACTGAGTCAACTATTGTGTCGATGTTGGGAACTCGAAAAACCCGTGATTTGGACCGCCATCCCAGCGAAAGCTGGGGCCCGGTGACTCTCACTCATCGAAGCCCAAGAACACTGGATCGCCGCTTTCGCCGGGATGACGAGCAATGGCCAGTTTTTCCGAGGTCCCCATACGTCATGTCCCATATTCCCGGACAGGAGCCGCCGTCATGCCGAGTGCCGTACCCGCCACACACGTGGAAACGTTCCGCGAATTCAACCGTTTCTACACGCACCGAATCGGCGTGCTGGAAAAAGGCCTCTTGTCCAGTTCCTTCACCCTCGCCCAGGCCCGTGTCTTGTTCGAGCTGGCACAACGCGCGCAGGCCAGCGCCAACGAGATCGGCGACCTGCTGGGGCTGGATGCCGGCTACCTCAGTCGTATCGTGCAGGGCTTTGCCAGCAGCGGGCTGATCACGCGCAAGCCCTCGCCGGACGATCGCCGGCGCATGCTGCTGTCGCTGACCGCCGCCGGCAGGCGGGCGTTCGCGCGGCTGGACCGCAGCTCCCGCACCCAGGCCTCGGACATCCTGGGCGGACTTTCACCCGATGGACGCGATCGCCTGCTGTCCAGCATGCAATCCATGCGGCGCCTGCTGGCAGGCGCGGAGCCCCGTGCCCGCGGCCGCGTCACGATTCGCACTCATCGCGCGGGCGACATCGGCTGGGCGATCGAACGGCATGGCCGGCTGTACACCCACGAGTACGGCTGGAACGAGGAGTTCGAGGCGCTGGTGGCCACGCTGTTCGCCGACTTCGCCACGCGCCACGACCCCGTCCGCGAGCGGATGTGGATCGCCGAAGTCGACGGCGTGCGCGCCGGATGCGTCTTCGTGGTGCGGAACGCGGACGACCCCACGCTCGCCCAGTTGCGCTGCCTGCTGGTCGACCCCGGCGGACGCGGCCATGGCATCGGCCGCCGCCTGGTGGACCGCTGCATCGCCTTCTCCCGCGCTGCCGGCTACCGGGGCATGACGCTGTGGACCAACGACGTGCTGGTGTCCGCCCGGCGCATCTACGAGGCCACCGGTTTCACCTTGGCGAAGGAGTATCCCCACCACAGCTTCGGCCACGACCTGGTCGGCCAGATATGGACACGCGACCTCTGAGCGCCGGTTTACGGTCTGGCTCGCGCGATCAGCCCGCGATCGCCACTCCCAGCAGGTGCCCCACGGTATAGGTGACCGCCGCCGCCGCCGTCGTGATGGCGAGTTGCCGGGCGATCGAGAACAGCATGCTGCGGCCGGTGAACAGCGAGGTGCCGATGCCTATCAGTGCCAGCCCGGCGGCGGTGGAACAGGCGCTGGCCAGCAACGCGGCATGACCGCCCAGGAAGAAGTACGGCGCCACCGGAAACAACGCGCCACACGCGAACAGGCAGAACGACGAAACCGCCGCGCCGTAAGCCGAGCCACCCAGCTCTCCCGGATCGACGCCCAGATCCTCGAGCACCATCATGTCCAGTGCCGCCCGCGGAGTATCGGCGAGATGTCCGGCCAGGTGCTCGGCGGCGGCCTGCTCCATCCCCTTCTCGCGATAGATCCCTGCGATATGCCGCAGGCCGTCTTCCGGCGCCACGGCAAGACGCTCTGCGCGTTCGGTGATCTGCGCCTGGTAGAACTCGCGCGAACTGTTCACCGACAGCCATTCGCCCAGCGCCATCGAACAGGCGCCGGCAACCAGGCCCGCCAGGCCGGCCAGCAGCACGGCGCGGTCTCCCGACGCGGCGCCAGCCATGCCCATCACCAGGCTGACGTTGGAGACCAGCCCATCGTTCGCGCCCAGCACCGCCGCCCGCAAGGTATTTCCGCTCTGCGTGCGATGCCGATGACCGTGCGCACCGAGTTCGCGCGGCGCCACGAAATGATCGCGGTGGCCGCTGCGGTCCACCGGCGTGTCGTCGTGATCGGCATGCTCCAGCCGCACCACCGTCGGCATCACGAATTCGGTACCGAAGCGTTGTGCGAACCAGCTCAGCGCACGCACGCGCGCGCCGATGCGGATCGGCGGCACGGCCGCGCCCAGGACACGCAGACGCGTTTCCCAGAACTGCGCATTGCTCTGCTCGCCCGCCGCTATGCGGCGATAGGCCTGACTCAGTCGCGGATCGGTCGCCAGCTCCGCCAGCCGCGTATACAGCGCGGCGTTGTCGCGTTCGATGCGCAGGTTGCTGCGGAATCTGCGTGCGGGATGACTGCCCATGTCCGCGCCCGTCATGGAGCGTCGAGCTCGTCGTCGCGCTGACCAAGACAGACCAGCGCAAGCAGCAGCACGACGACGAAACGGAAAGCGCTTTCCAGGCCATTCCACTGGCTGGACATCCACATGCCGAACCACTCGCCGCCGATAGCCATGAAACCGCCCAGCCACAGCAGCAGGCCGGCCGTCAGCCCGTATATCGCAACGCGCTTGGCACGACGGAACGTCGATGCCGGTGCCCGGCGTGCGCGCCACATGCGCCAGGCGCCGATCCAGCACAGCATGGCGGCCACGCTTTCGGTGCCGATGATCAACGCATAGGCCGCTTGCTGCAGCAGCGGTGAATGGACGGCACGGTAGTGGATGCTGGCGTCGGGAAAGATCGAATCCATCGCCAGCACGTGCTGCACGAATACCAGGTTGCTGCCGTAGTCGGTGATGTTGCCGAACGCGACCAGCGTCAGCCACAACGCGATCACGGCCATCAGCAGGATGCCGGAAAGCCGCATCGCCATCTCAGCGCCCGAACAGCTTCTTGAAGCCGTTGTCGGTGAAGCCCACGCTCACCGTGCCATCGGGCTGCACCACCACCGGACGGCGGATCAGGGCTGGATACTCCTTCAGCAGCAGGGTCCACTCCGGATCGCTGCCCGGCTCCTTGCGCTGCGGCAGCAGGTTGCGCCAGGTCGTGGACGACTTGTTGACGAGATTCTCCCAGCCGCCCAGCTGTTGCGCCCATTCCTTCAACGTCGCCGCCGGCACCGGCGCAGCGCGGTAGTCGACGAAGTCATGCGGCACCTCGAAGCGGGCGAGCCAGTTGCGCGCCTTTCTGCAGGTGTCGCAGTTTGGAAGTCCATACAGGACGGGATTCATTCGCCGCTCCGCAGCAGTTCGTTGATGCTGGTCTTGCTGCGCGTTTTCTCGTCGACCTGCTTGACGATGATGGCGGCGTACAAGCTGTGGCTGCCGTCCTTGGCCGGCAGGCTGCCGGATACCACCACGCTGCCGGTCGGCACGCGGCCATAGCTGACCTCGCCGGTGGCGCGATTGTAGATGCGGGTGGACTGGCCGAGGAACACGCCCATGCCGATCACGCTGCCGCGTTCCACCACGACGCCTTCGACGACTTCCGACCGCGCGCCGATGAAGCAGTTGTCCTCGATGATGGTGGGGTTGGCCTGCAGCGGCTCCAGCACGCCACCGATGCCGACGCCGCCGGACAGGTGCACGCCCGCACCGATCTGCGCGCAGGAACCCACCGTGGCCCAGGTGTCGACCATGGTACCGGCGCCGACATAGGCGCCGATGTTGACGTAGCTCGGCATCAGCACGGCGTCTTTCGCGATATGCGCACCGCGGCGCACCAGTGCGCCGGGTACCACGCGTGCACCGAGATTCTGCAATTCGGCGTCGTTGCCGTGAGCGAAGCGCAGCGGCACCTTGTCGAATGCCTGCGCGGGGCCGCCATCGACCACGCGATTGTCATTGAGGCGGAAGTACAGCAGTACCGCTTTCTTGATCCACTGGTTCACCGTCCAGCCACCGCGGCCATCCGGTTCGGCGACACGGCGTTCGCCGGATTCGAGCAGGTCGATGACCTGGCCGATGGCGGGCCGCAGGTGGGTCTCGATCTCGGCCTGGGTCAGGTCGTTGCGGCGCTCGAAGGCGGCGTCGATCAGGGTTTCAATGGTTTGCACGGGACTATTCACCGGTTGAAGTCGGACGGAAGGCGGCAGCCCTGAGGCTGGTCACAAAGAGTACATGCTGCCGGCATCGATTCGACGTCGCCGCCGAATTCATCGGTCTTTAACGCGAGTCGGCAGTACAGTGCATGGCCTTCGGCAACGGCGCGAGATTTCCGCCGGCGCTTCGTGATGCTGGCGGCTCGACCTGTCGCGAACCGCCGCCTCGGCGCCGGCCAGCCCAACCCTCCTCGAGGAACCCGAAATGAGCCAGTTGAAGATCGCCGTCATTGTCGGAAGCCTGCGCGCGGATTCGTTCAACCGTCGGCTCGCCCGCGCCGTGGAGAAACTCGCGCCGACCGAATTCGCGTTCAGCCACATCCAGATCGACGACTTGCCGTTGTACTCGCAGGATTTCGATGCCGCCTACCCTGCCGTTGCCACCCGACTGAAGAAGGATATCGAATCAGCCGATGGCTTGCTGTTCGTCACGCCCGAATACAACCGTTCGATTCCCGGCGTGTTGAAGAACGCCATCGACATCGCGTCGCGTCCGTGGGGCACCAACTCGTTCGCCGGCAAACCCGCCGGGGTGATCGGCACCTCGATCGGCGCCACCGGCTCGGCACTTGCGCAGCAACACCTGCGCAACGTGCTCGCCTACCTCGACGTACCGACGCTGGCGCAGCCGGAGGTATTCGTTCATTTCAAGGATGAGCTGATCGCGGACGACGGCACGATCCGCAGCGAAGGCACCGCGAAATTCCTGCAGGGTTTCGTGGACCACTATGTCGCCTGGGTCAGACGCTTCGCCCACTGAGAGAATCCGGTCGGGCCGCCGATCCGACGTGGCCGGCGCGCCGTTTTCACCGCGCCGAAACGACGGGTATGCTCATCTTGCATCACCCGCTTGCGTCGCGGCAGCCATGTGCGACACGCCTCTTCATCAGGCCACCACGACGCGAGATTCGCCCCGTCATCTGTCGCAGGGCCGCATCATGCGTGAACAAATCAGCGAAGGATTCATGGTCTTCATCTCCGATGGCGACGAAGGCATCGGTTCCGTCCGCGAGATCAGACCTGGATTGCCTGAACTGGTCGTCTATATCGAGAACGCGGGCGACTTCGTGGTGCCGCTCTCGGCGGTCAGGGACGTCCATTCCGACAAGGTCGTGCTGAACTTCGACCGCCTGGATCTCCGCCTGCGCGATGCGATCCGGCACGCTCGGGACTCGGAAGATCCGAACTACGAGTCGCCGGCATCAACGGAAGACGAAGACACCTGACCGCTGGAAAAGGTCTCGGCCCGGGCTGGCGGAATAATATGCACGCACCGGTCTTGCCGCATGCCCGCCGGACAGGTCACCGATCCGGCCCGGCGGGACAGGCCGCCGGCGGCGCATCTTCCACGCGCGTACCCCAGCCGGACACGTCCGGGGTATCGGCCAGCTGGTACTTCAGCGTGCCGCCGCGCTCGAGCCGGTCGACGTCGATCCACACCGCGGTTTGTGGCCGGCCATCGAAACTCGCCCCGCGAACGGAGCGCGGGTGCAGCGCGTTCGCGCCGTTGGCTTCGACCACCAGCTTTCTGCCTCCGGCCAGCGTACCGGCCCAGCCGGTCGTGCAGCACACCGGCGAGATGAAGGGCGCGCCGCTGACGATCGCGGTCGCGACGGGCGCCAATGGCAGCAGCTGCTTCTTCCAGGATGCCGGCGACGGCTACGGCTACCGCAAGGGGCAGTCGCGCACCATCGTCGTGACTCAGGACGAAACCGGCGTGCGCCTCGACATCCCGCGCAACCGCGGCTGGCAGCGCATCGAAGCGGTCGAATTCGTCGGCATCGGCGCCGCGCCGGCGCTGGTGCGCATCGACGGCAAGCCTGCGCGCGACGTGCGATTCGACGCCCGGACGCGGCGCCTGCGCGTCGCGTTGCCGAACGAAGGCGTGAAGCGGATCGAGCTGTCGCGCTGAGGCGGGGCACGCGCCATGCCGGATAACGCGAAGGCATCCCGGGGAGCAGCGCGCCAGGTCCGCGACGGGACTCATCTGCGTCCGTCCGCTCAGGGACAAACAAAAGGGGAACCCTCCCGGATTCCCCTCTCAGGCCCATCAGATCCATGGGCTAGAAATTGGTGGGCGGTACAAGGATCGAACTTGTGACCCCTACCATGTCAAGGTAGTGCTCTACCGCTGAGCTAACCGCCCGTCCCGCGCAAACCAGCTACGCGAGCCGCGCAGTATACGGGAGCTGCCGGCGCCCGACAATATCCCGGCAGGCGGCCCCGTTGCCGGCTCAGCGCAGGACCTGTTCGCGCAACTGGTGGATCTGGTCGCGCAGCCGGGCGGCCTCCTCGAACTCCAGATTCTGCGCGTGCTTGTACATCTGCGCCTCGAGCTTCTTGAGCATGCCGGCCGTCTGTTGCGGGTTGAGCGCGCCGTAATCGGCAGCCTGCTCGGCCACCGCGCGGCTGCGCGAGGATTTGCCGCCGCGGCGATTGCCCGCCTCGCTGCGCGCGCCTTCCATGATGTCCGCGATACGCCGCACGATGGTGGTCGGCACGATGCCTTGCTGCTCGTTCCACGCCAGCTGTTTCTCGCGGCGGCGCGCGGTTTCGTCGATCGCTGCCTGCATCGATCGGGTGATCTGGTCGCCGTACAGGATCGCCTTGCCGCGCACGTTGCGGGCAGCGCGGCCGATAGTCTGAATCAGCGAGCCGGTGGAACGCAGGAAGCCCTCCTTGTCGGCATCCAGGATAGCCACCAGCGACACTTCCGGCATGTCCAGCCCCTCGCGCAGCAGGTTGATGCCGACCAGCACGTCGAACTCGCCCAGACGCAGATCGCGGATGATCTCGCTGCGCTCGACCGTCTCGATGTCCGAGTGCAGGTAGCGCACTTTCACGTCGTGTTCGGCCAGATATTCGGTCAGGTTCTCCGCCATGCGCTTGGTCAGCGTGGTGACCAGCACGCGATCGCCGATCGCCACGCGCTTGTGCACTTCGCTGAGCAGATCGTCGACCTGGGTACGCACCGGCCGTACTTCCACTTCCGGATCGACCAGGCCGGTGGGACGCACCAGCAGCTCGACCACCGCCTCGCCGGATTTGTCCAGCTCGTAGGCGCGCGGCGTGGCGGAGATGAAGATCGAGCGCGGCACGCGCTGTTCCCACTCCTCGAAACGCAGCGGCCGGTTGTCCATCGCCGATGGCAGGCGAAAGCCGAATTCCACCAGGGTTTCCTTGCGCGACCGGTCGCCCTTGTACATCGCGCCCAGCTGCGGCACGGTGACGTGCGATTCGTCCACCACCAGCAAGCCATCGGACGGCAGGTAGTCGAACAGCGTGGGCGGCGGCTCGCCGGGCGCGCGCCGGGTCAGGTGCCGCGAGTAGTTCTCGATGCCCTGGCAGTAGCCGACCTCGGCCATCATCTCGATATCGAAACGTGTGCGCTGGTCCAGCCGCTGCGCCTCGACCAGCTTGTTGTCCTTGTACAGTTGTTCCAGCCGCTCCTTCAGCTCCACCTTGACCGTCTCGATCGCGTTCAGCACGCTCTCGCGCGTACTGGCGTAATGCGTGCGCGGGTAGACCGTATAGCGCTGCACCTTGCGGACCGTCTCGCCGGTGAGCGGATCGAACAGCGACAGGTTCTCCACCTCGCCGTCGAACAGCTCGATGCGCAACGCCTCGACTTCCGACTCGGCCGGGAATACGTCGATGATCTCGCCGCGCACACGATAAGTGCCGCGGCGCAACTCCATCTCGTTGCGGGTGTATTGCAGTTCGGTCAGCTGATGGATCAGCTTGCGCTGGTCGATGCGCTCGCCCTTGGCCAGGATCAGCCGCAGCGACAGATAGTCTTCCGGATTGCCCAGGCCGTAGATCGCCGACACGGTCGCGACGATGATCGAATCGCGCCGCGACAGCAGCGCCTTGGTCGCCGACAGCCGCATCTGCTCGATGTGCTCGTTGATCGAAGCGTCCTTCTCGATGAAGGTGTCCGACGCCACCACGTAGGCTTCCGGCTGGTAGTAATCGTAATAGCTGACGAAGTACTCCACCGCGTTGTGCGGGAAGAATTCCCTGAACTCGCCGTACAGCTGCGCAGCCAGCGTCTTGTTCGGCGCCATCACGATGGTCGGCCGCTGCACCCTCTCGATCACGTTGGCGATCGTGTAAGTCTTGCCTGAGCCAGTGACGCCGAGCAGGGTCTGCGCCGCCAGGCCTGCCTCGAAGCCCGCGGAGAGACTCTGGATCGCCTGCGGCTGATCGCCCGCGGGTCGATAAGGTGCAACGAGCTGGAAGCGGTCGGTCATCGGCTACAGATGTGGGCGCGGTAGTGCATTTTAAATCGGGCCTGCTGACAAGGTGCGTCAGCAGAGGCCGACCCGAGCTCCGCCTTCGGGCTACTGGCTGGTTGGCAGCAGCGTCCTAGCATGAGTGTCCCGGACAACGCAGGACGCGACGCCGTGACAGCCCTCCGGAACGTCAGGTCCATTCATCGGCAACAAGGCGCGACCTTGATCGAGCAGATCATGGTGCTCGCCATCGTAACGGCGCTCACCGGCCTGGCCATACCGTCCATGCGGAAGCTGCTGGACCGGAACCAGTTGCAGGTCGCGCAGACCGACTTCATCGCGGCACTTCGACACGCTCGCGAAACCGCCATCGTCAGCGGCAGGCGCACCTTGTTCTGCCCGACCCGCGACGGCAACCGCTGCCATGGAGATACCCGCTGGGACAGCGGATGGCTGCTCGGCCACGATGCCAACGGCGACAACCAGCCCGACAACGGGCCGCTTTATGTCAGCCTCGGCCACAGCTACCACGGCAAGCTGATCATAAGCAGCAGCACGGGCAGGCACGTCGTGCGTTTCCAACCCGACGGCAGCGCCAGCGGCAGCAACATCACCTTGCTGTTCTGCCAGCCCGCCAGCCCGCAGCATGCGCTCAGCGTGGTGGTCTCCAACTCCGGCCGCGTCCGCGGCGCTCCGGCCAGCAAAAATCAGATCGCAAACTGCTCGCAAATGAACTGACCGGACGTCGTCGCCGCAAAAAGCAAAAAGCCGGCAATGTGCCGGCTTTTCATCGAACGTGGCGCCCGAAGCTGGACTCGAACCAGCGACCCCCTGATTAACAGTCAAGTGCTCTAACCAGCTGAGCTATTCGGGCGTGAGCTGCGTAGTTTGTCGATAGCGCCGCGGGCTGTCAAGCCATCGCGGACAGGTTTTCGCGCACCCTCAGGCGGTCAGCACCCGGTAGCACGGCACATACGCCGCGCCGCCGGGCAGCTTCATGCGGTGCTGCTGGACGAACGCCTGCAACAGCTTGTCCAGCGCGTGCATGATGTCCGCGTCGCCGTCGATATCGAACGGGCCATGCCGCTCGATCGCCTGCACGCCTTCCTCCTTCACGTTGCCGGCGACAATGCCGGAGAAGGCCCGGCGCAGATCCGCCGCCAGCTCATGCCGCGGCCGGTCATGACGGATCTGCAGCGCGCGCATGGCCTCGTGGGTGGGCCGAAACGGCAACTGGAACTCCAGCGGAACCTGCAGCGCCCAGTTGAAGAAGAAGGCGTCCCTGGTGTCCAGCCGGTTGTGGCGCACCTTGTCGATGCCCTTGATCATCGCCCGCGCCACTGCCGACGGGTCATCCACGATGATCTGGTAATGCTGCGCCACCTCGTCGCCCAGGCTCAGGCGCAGGAAGCGATCGATCTGCTCGAAGTAGGCGGCCGATTCGCGCGGCCCGGTGAAGATCAGCGGAAACGGCGTACCGGCGTTGTCCGGGTGCAGCAGGATGCCGAGCAGGTAGAGAATTTCTTCCGCGGTACCGACGCCACCGGGGAACACCACAATGCCGTGGCCCATGCGCACGAATGCTTCGAGCCGCTTCTCGATGTCCGGCATGATCACCAGATGATTGACGATCGGGTTCGGCGACTCGGCGGCGATGATGCCCGGCTCGGTAATGCCGATGTAGCGGTTGTGCCGGCGCCGCTGCTTGGAATGCGCAATGGTCGCGCCCTTCATCGGCCCCTTCATCGCACCCGGCCCGCAACCGGTGCAGATGTCCAGCCCGCGCAAGCCCAATTGATAGCCGACCAGCTTGGTGTATTCGTACTCGTCGCGCGAGATCGAATGACCGCCCCAGCAGACCACCAGGTTGGGGTCGATGTTCGGCTTCAGGATGCGCGCGTTGCGCAGTATCTCGAATACGGCCTGGGTCAGCCCGGCCGAACCGCCCAGGTCCACCCCGATCTGTTCCAGCTGGGTGGACACATAGACGATGTCACGTACGACCGCCACCAGCAGCTCGTTGATGCCGCGAATGATCTGGCCATCCACGAAGGCCTGTGCCGGTGCATGGCTGAGCTCGATCTTGATGCCGCGATCCTGCTGCAGCACCTGGATATCGAAATCCGGGTATTGCTCGAGGATCGCCCGCGGATCGTCGCTGATGCTGCCCGAAGTCAGCACCGCCAGCGCACAGCGTCGCAGCAACGCATGCAGGCCCGAGTCGCTGGCGCCGCGTAACCGCGCCACCTCGTTGCGGGAAAGAATATCCAGCCCGCCGACCGGTGAAATGCGGGCGCTGACCGTGGCAGCCTTGGCGGCCGCGCGGGTATGTGTGTCATTCATTTGAATGGTTCTCCTTGCCGCTTCTTCGCGGAAACGTGCGCCCGCGTCGAGCGAGACGGACCGCGTAGCTTCCCGCGCCCGTCCCGCATGGTCAAGCGCGCCAAAAAAAACCGGCGCCCTCGCGGACGCCGGTTGCCTGCCTGACCAGTCGACGGATCAGAAGGTGTATTTCACGGTCAACTGCACGGACCAGCGCTGAGCCAGATCGTCGTTGTTGTTGATGTAGGTCGGAACCGCCAGCGGGTTGTAGTTGCCGCCTTTGTCGATGTAGTTGGTGCAGGTTGGCGCACCGCCGCAGGCGATGTCGTAGATGTACTTGCCGGTAGCCGGATCCACGCCGTAGAAATCGGCCAGCGGGCGCCCGCCCGGGAAGCCCACGCGCTTCTCGATACCCCACTTCTTGTTCAGCATGTTAGTGAAGTTGTAGACATCGAGCTTCACGATGCCCTTGTTGCCCTTGAACAGGCCCGGGATCTCCTGGCTGAAGCTGAGATCGAGCTGATTGATCCAGCCGGCACGGTCGCCGTTGCGTTGGGCGATCTGGCCTTGATGATCCTTCAGGTAGTCGTTGTGCTGGATGTAGTTGTAGAACTGCTGCTGCAGCTGCGCATCACGCGCGGTATTGCCCGTGGTGCGGAACTCCACCTGACCCGGCTTTGGAATAAAGACCAGGTCGTTCACGTAGGTGTCTCCGTTGGCATCGTTGCCGAACGTCCAGCTGTACGGCGACGCGTTGTGGCCGTCGAAGAACGCGCTAGCGCTGGTGACATAGTCGCCGAAGAAGCGGTGCTGCCAGTTGAGGCCGGCGATCACGCGACGCGGAATCGAATAATTCGACGGGCTAGCCACGTTCTCGTTCGGATTGGTGACGTAGTCGTTCTTGTAGTTCGAGGTGGCCACGCTGGAGGTGCCCGGATTGACTTCGGTCGCACGGCTCCAGGTGAAACCGACCATGCCGGACCAGTCGTCGGAGAATGACTTCTTCAACGATAGCGCCAGGCTGTCCGCGGTGCCGCGGCTGGTATTGGCCAGGTTGATCACATCGCCGAACGCCGCGTTGGCGCCGGTGCGGGTCGCCTGGCCGGTGGCCTTCGGATCCTTGTTCGGCAGTGCGTAGAACGTCTCGCGACCATCGGGCAGCATGCCGTTGGCCGTGCCGGCCACTTTCTGCGGGTTACCCAGGTTCAGGTTCTGATACAGGATCGCATCACGCTGGATGATGTGCTCGTAGTCGACCGTGGCGACCAGGCCCCACCACGGCAGTTCCTTGTCGAAGCCCAGGCTCAGCTTCCACGCACTCGGCAGACGGAAGCCCGGCGAGAGGGTGTTCACGGTCATCTTGCCCGCACCCAGTGCACCATCGTTCTGATGGTACGGATCCGGACTGAAGGCCGGAACATTGGTACCGTTGCACGGCGCGGGACGCGTCGGGCCGCAGTTGTACTGGGTCTGGGTGACGCCGGAGTTGGAGAAGATGTTGCCGATCCAGACATTCGGCGGATTAGCGATGAACAGGCCCGCGCCGCCGCGCAACTGGGTCATGTGCTCGGTGTTGAAGTTGTAGTTGAACGACATGCGCGGCTGCACCACGCGGTTGCCGTTGACCGTGGTCTGGTTGCTGCGGCCGTAACCACCGGTCGCGCTGCCCTTGGCGTTGACACCGGGCGCCAGCGCAAACGTGGGGTTGTACAGCGGCTGGTCGTCCATCAGCGGAATGTCGATGCGCACGCCGTACTGCACCGACAAGTTGTTGTTGACCTGCCAGGTGTCCTGCAGGAACACGCCCCATTGCTTGATGCCGTAATTGGCGGCTACCTGTGCCTGGGTCAGGCCATTCGCCGGGCGGTTGTAGTAGTACTGGTAGTAATACTGCCTGAGGAAATTCTGCAAGCCGGTCATCGTCACGCTACCGGCCTTGGAGTCCTCGAACGTGTAGCTGCCGTAGGCGTTCTGCAGGAACAGGTTGTAGAACTTGTCCTTCTCGAAGTCGACGCCGCCCTTGATGGTGTGGTCGCCCGCGTAATAGGTGCCGGCCCACGCCGCGCTGAGGGTGGACGTTTTCAGCACGTTCGCCTGGCTGGAATACTCGGTGCCGAACTCCACCGCCGGGCCGCTGAACGTGCCGGGGTATACCGTGATGTCCGGCATCGCCACGCCGTTGTACGGGCCGCGCAACTGATCGAAGCTCGCATACGACACGGTCGTGTCGGTCGAGAAATTGGGCGACCAATCGTCATAGAAGTGCAGCGCATAGCTCTTGCTGTCGACGTTGGTGTTGTACCAGCCGCTGGACAGCACCAGCTTGGTGGTGCTGCCGGTGATGATCGGCTTGTTTTCCTTGGTCTGGCTGTAGGTGAAGCTGGCGCGGTGGTCGTTGTTGATGTTCCAGTCGATCTTGCCCAGGTAACGCTTGTCCTGCAGGTTGGAGTTGCCGCCGCCGATCGAACCGAGATCCTGGGTGATGCCCACGGTCTTGGCCGCGTCACGCACCTGCTGCACCATCGCCGAGGTCAAACCTGCAATCGGCGTACCTGCACCTGAATCCACCGGGCCGTACGGGCTGCCGGCACCTACCTGAACGCTCTTCTCCAATGATGCGAAGAAGAACAGCTTGTCCTTGATGATCGGGCCACCGACGGTGGCGCCACCGGTCCACTGACGGTCGAAGCCCTGGTACTTCGCATCGTTCTCGTTCTTGCCGATCATGTTCTGGTTCTGGAACACGTAGTACACCGAACCATGGAAATCGTTGGTGCCGCTCTTGGTCACCGCATTGATGGTGGCGCCGAGGCCGCGGCGGGTCGCCGTGTCGTAGTTCGCCGTCGAGATGTTGTATTCCTGGATGGTGTCCTGCGAAATCGGCGTACCCAGCGTCGGCAGGCCGTTCGCGTTCAGGCCGAACGGATCGTTCGCACTGACCGAGTCGATGGTGATGTTGTTGTAGCGGCTGTTCTGGCCGATTGCGGACATCTCGCCGCGGGCGCGGTCCGTCACCACGATGCGCGGATCGAGGCGCACGATGTTCTGGATCGAGCGTCCCGGCGTCGGCGTGGCTTCCAGCTCTCGGCTGGAGATGTTCGTCGAGATGCCCTTGTTGTCGGGCGAGAAGGTCTGCGCCAGCGTGCTGGCGGAAACGGTGACGCCTTGCAGATTCTTCGCGTTCTGCTCGCTCGCACCACCCATGGTGAGGTTGATCGCCGACTCCTGCGCCAGCTGCAGATAGACGTTGTCCTGTTCGGCCTGGCTCAGGCCGGCCTTGGACGCGGTCACGTCGAACGGACCGCCGACGCGCAGACCCTGCGCCGAATAGCGACCGTCCGCGCCGGTGGTGGTGATCTTGGTGGTGCCCGAGGGTTCATGCACGATCTGCACCGTGGCGCCGGCCACCGGCTGGCCGTTCGCGTCGA
The DNA here is from genome assembly GCF_042657005.1 of Rhodanobacter terrae. Lineage (NCBI taxonomy): Bacteria > Pseudomonadati > Pseudomonadota > Gammaproteobacteria > Lysobacterales > Rhodanobacteraceae > Rhodanobacter > Rhodanobacter terrae. The sequence goes on along the minus strand of NZ_JBHSNG010000001.1, from coordinate 181,408 downwards.
GCACGCGGCCGCTGATCGAGGAGGAGGTGTCTTGGGCAATGGCCGGTAATGTCACGGCGAGCAACGCGGCAATGGCCAGCGGCAAGAGTTTTGAGCGGATTGAACTGTTCATCGTGGACGGACCCCTAGGATTCGCGACGTAAGGAAACTGGACTTTGGACCGCAGACATGAGGGGCGGCGGCCGCAAATGGGCACCGCTCATGCTTGATCCGTACTGTGTTTTTTGCGGTGATTCGTGACGCGAAGGTGACGGGGCCACCCCGTCTGCCAACAAATTGTTAAGTCAATTTTAACGGCAGTTTATGACACTTCGGCGACAAAGTTCCACCGTTTTGCAAAAAATTACGCCGCCCGAAAGGGATGGGTATATCGCAGTTATTTCCATGAATTCAGATGGTTGGAATTTAATAACGCGCAAGATATTGCATCGGGACAGCGCGCGCATCCACGGATCGCCCACGGAATTTTTCAGCCCGTTCTGCCGAGATAACGGGCGCGTTTGGCCGGCTTCAGGCTTGCCAGATCCAGCATCACCAGGCCATCCACGCAGCCGGAAAAATCCGGGTCCTCGCCGAAGTCGAGAAACTGCACGCCTTCGGGTTCGACCAGGTCGACGTACTGGCGATACAACACCGGCAGACTGACGCCCAGCGCATCCAGGTGGTGCTTCAGTTTGCCCAGGCCGGCCGACGCATCCAGGCCTTCCAGCGCCGCGCGCACGCATTGCACGACTTCGGGCGAGATCACGAACGGCTGTCGCGCGGCGGCCAGTCCCGGCGCGCCGAAATAGTGCTGGTGCGCCGCAGCGATCCATTCGCGCGCCTCGCGCGGCAGGCTCACCGACATGCTGACCGGGCCGAACAGGTAATGCAGTTCCGGGTGCCGCTGCAGATACAGCCCGATGCCCTGCCACAGCTGGTCGAGCGCACGGGAGCGCCAGTACGCCGGCGCCACGAAACTGCGCCCCAGCTCCATGCCCTGCGCCAGCCGCGACTCCAGCGCCGGCGAATAGCTGAACAGGCTGGAGGTATACAGCCCCGACATGCCGCGTTCGGCGATCAGCCGGCCGCCATGCCCGAAGCGATAGGAACCGACGATGCGCAGCGCCTGCGGATCCCACAGCACCAGATGTTCGTAGTGCGGGTCGTAGGCATCCAGGTCGCGGCGCGCGCCGGTGCCTTCGCCGACCTTGCGGAAGGTCAGTTCGCGCAGCCGCCCGATCTCGCGCAACACCGCGCTGTCGAATGCGCCCTTGAACAGCCACGCCTGCTTGCCGTCGCCGAGGTCGGCCAGCTTTTCCGAGCGCGCCAGCTCCGCGGCCACCTGCTCGGCCGGCTCCGGCAACGCCAGCGGCGCCTGGCCGCCGAAGATCAGGCCGCGATGCTGGCCGACCCGATACACATGCCGGCGCATCAGCTTGGTGGCCTGCGCCGGCGAACCGCCGCTGCGCCGCTGCAGCTCATCGGCGCTGACCAGCGCACCGATGCTGAAACCGATCCGCCGCTTGCCCGGCGCCACCGCCTCGCGCGGCAGCATCGCCGTGCTCAGCGGCTTGGCCAGCATCGACAGCCCGTAGAACATCGCCGAATTGCGTGCGGCGACATGGATCGGCAGCACCGGCGTCTTGCTGCGCAACGACAACCGCACAAAACCGTCCGACCACCGGCCGTCACGCACGCCGCCCGGACGCATACGCGAGACCTCGCCGGCGGGAAACACGATCAGCGCCTCGCCGTTGTCCAGTGCGCGGTAAATGCCGCGCAGGCGCGACGCGGCGCCTTTGCCAAACACGTCCACCGGCAACATCAGCTTGCCCAGCTGCGGAATCACGGCCAGCCAGTCGTTGCCGAGAAAACGCACGTCACGGCGTACCGAGCCGATCAGCTGCAGCAAGGCCAGGGCGTCCTGCATGCCCAGCGGGTGATTGGCCACCACCAGCAACGGGCCGTCGACCGGGATGTGCTCGCGTTCGCGCGGATTGACCTGATAGCTGGTACCGAGAATGTCCAGCACGCGCTCGACAAAATCGAAACCCTCGGCGGCGCCGACTCGTTCCAGTACGCGATTGAAGCCGTCTTCGTCGGCCAATCGCCCGAGCACACCCGCCATCGGGCGGCGGATGCGCGGGTATTGCGCCAGCCATGGCAGGCGCTCGGTCAGGGATTGTTCGATGCTCAGCATATCTGCGCCCTCGGATTTCCCCCATCCTGGCGATCGATTATGACAGCTGAGCAATCATCCGAAACGCTCCCCGCGACAGATCGGATGGCGCCGTTGTTTCAAACGTTCAGATGCAGGAACGATGCCACGCCGGCCATGAACATCTGCACCGACAATGCGATCAGCAGCATGCCCATCACGCGCTCCAGCGCCGTCAGCACGCTCTCGCCGAGCCAGCGGAACAGATAGGTGGCGCTGAGCAGGATCAAGGAGGTCGCCAGCCACGCCAGCAGCAGCGCTATCGTCCAGTCGGCCGTGCGGCCGGGCTGGGTGTTGGTCAGCAGCAGCAGCGCCGCCATGGCCGATGGGCCGGCCACGCCGGGAATCGCCATCGGCACGATGAACGGCTCGCCCTGCCCGGGCTTGCCAAAGATGCCGCCGCCGTCGGCCGGCGGAAACACCATGCGGATGCCGATCAGGAACAGCACGATGCCGCCGGCGATGCTGATCGAGTCCGGCTTCAGCTGCAGCAGCCTGAGGATGTGCTGGCCGCCGAACAGAAACGCCAGCAGCACGCCCAGTGCGATCAACAGCTCGCGCACCATCACCCGGCGCCGACGCTTCGGCGGCACGTCTTTCAGCAAGCTCAGGAAGAACGGGATATTGCCCAGCGGGTCCATGATCAGAAACAACATGATTCCCGCCGACAACGTGGTCATCTGCGTTTCCATCTCGACTCCATTTTTGTGTGAAGCGGTCGCTTTTCTGCGAAGCGGTCGCGGCGCCGGGGTGCCGGCGTTCAGTCGGCCCGCAGATCCAGTACCGCGCCGCGAGCCGCCGCGCCCTGGGCGCCGAGCAGGTAGATCGCCGCGGCGGCGGCGGCATCCGGCAGCGCGCGCTGCATGATGTCTTCGCCGAAGTACGCCTGTTGCCGCAACGACGTGCGCATCGGCGCCGGCAGCATGGCATGAACACGCAGTGCGCTGTGGTCGGTTTCCTCGTGCAGGATCGCCACGAAGCGCTCCAGTGCCGCCTTCGACACGCCGTAGCCGCCCCAGTGCGCGCGCTGCAGCAACTCCGGATCGTCCAGCACGAACACCACCGCGCTGTCGCGGGCTTGCGTCAACAGCGGCAGGCAAGCCTGGGTCAGCGCGAACGGGGCGTTGACGTTGACGTGCATCGCGCGCAGCCAGGCATCCGGCTTGTGCATGGTGATCGGGGTCAGTCCGCCGAAGCTGACGGCCGCGTGCACGATGCCGTCGAGCCGTCCGAAGTCACGCTCCAGGCCTTCGGCCAGTGCGGCGTAGTCGCGCGGCGTGGCCACCTCCATGTCCAGCGGATGGATCACCGGCTCGGCCAGGCCCTCGGCCAGCATCGCGTCGTACAACTGCTCCAGCTGGCGTTTGCGCTTGCCGGTGATCACCACCGTGGCGCCTGCACGCGACGCCGCACGCGCCACTGCGCCGCCCAGCCCGCCATAGGCGCCGGTCACCAGCACCACGCGATCGGCCAGCGTATCGGCAGCCGGTAGCCAGCCGCCCGGCAAACGGGAAACCGGCAGTGTCGTCAAGAGACTGCTCCGGCGACGTCGCTGGCCATGCGGGACAATTCACCGGCGGATTTCAGATCCTCGATGATGTCGCAACCGCCGATCAGCTCGCCCTGGATGAACAGCTGCGGAAACGTCGGCCAGTTCGCAAAATGCGGCAGCGCGGCGCGCAGCTGCGGATCGGCCAGCACGTTCACTGCGCGGAACGCGGCGCCAGCCTCCGACAATGCCATGGCGGCACGGCTGGAGAAGCCGCACATCGGAAATTCCGGCGTGCCCTTCATGAAAAGCACGATGGGATGTTCGGTCAGGATCGCCCTGATTCGCTCGTTGATGTCCATAGCTCGATGTTTCATCTTTACAATGCAGGCAGACCGATATTGTATCAGTCACCCGTCGGCTGCCGTCCGCTGCGCCGGCCTTTTCTCCCCCCAGCCACTGCTAAGGAGCCTCATCATGGCGATCGAACTTCCCCCGCTTCCGTACGAAAAGAACGCGCTTGAGCCGCACATTTCCGCCGAAACGCTGGAGTTTCACTACGGCAAGCACCACCAGGCCTACGTGACGAACCTCAACAAGCTGATCGAGGGCACCGAATTTGCGGGCGCCGCGCTGGAGGACATCATCAAGAAATCGTCCGGTGGCGTGTTCAACAATGCCGCGCAGATCTGGAACCACACGTTCTACTGGAACTCGATGAGTCCCAAGGGCGGCGGCGAGCCCACGGGCAAGCTGGCCGACGCGATCGCCAAGGCGTTCGGTTCGTTCGACAAGTTCAAGGACGAGTTCAGCAAGTCCGCCGCCGGCAACTTCGGTTCGGGCTGGACCTGGCTGGTGCAGCGTCCGGACGGCTCGCTCGGCATCGTCAACACCTCGAATGCGGCCACCCCGATCACCGGCAGCGACAAGCCGCTGTTCACCACTGACGTGTGGGAACACGCTTACTACATCGACTACCGCAACGCCCGCCCGAAATATGTGGAAGCGTTCTGGAACCTGGTGAACTGGGATTTCGCGGCCGGCAATCTGGCCTGATTCGCCTGTCTGCTGAAACAAGAAAACGGAGCCGAACGGCTCCGTTTTTTTTGGCTGGATCCGGACCCGATCAACCCAGCGCGTGCAGCACCGGCACGGCCTGCGCCTCGCGCCCCAGGCCCTCGGCGATCGCGGCCAGTCGTACCGCCATCTGCGCGGCATCCGGTGCGCACACGGTGGCATGACCCACTTTGCGACCCGGCCGCGCCTGTTTGCCGTAGTCGTGCCAGTGCGCATCGACCGCTTGCAGCACGGGCGCCATATGGGGCAATTCGCCGATCCAGTTGAACATCGCCGAAAGACCACGCGCGCCGGTGTCGCCCAGGGGCAGCCCGAGCACTGCACGCACATGATTCTCGAACTGGCTGGTGTGTGCACCCTCGATGGTCCAGTGGCCGGAGTTGTGCACCCGCGGAGCCATCTCGTTGCCGAGCAGCTCGCCGTCCTTGACGAATAGCTCCAGCGCGAACACGCCCACGTAGCCCAGCCGCTCGGCCAGAGTTCGGGCGAGCGCGGTCGCGTGCTGCTGCAATACGTCGATATCCGGCGCGGGGGCCAGGCTCATCGACAACACGCCGTCGGTATGCCAGTTGCGGGTCAGCGGCCAGGTGCGGAAATCGCCGTCGCGACCGCGCACGGCGAGCACCGACAACTCGCGCTCGAACGGCACGAACGCTTCCAGGATCAAGCCATGCTTGGATCCCTGCGCGCCAAGCTCCGCCCATGCCGCATCCGCATCGGCCAGTGCTCGCAGCCGGAACTGGCCCTTGCCGTCATAGCCGAGCCGGCGGGTTTTCAGAATCGCCGGCGCGCCGACCACGGCCAATGCCTGATCCAGCTGCTCGCGCGTATCCACCGCCATGAAGGCCGGGGTCGGCAGACCGCATTCGCGAAAGAGGGTTTTCTCGGCCAGACGATCCTGCGCTACCGCCAGCGCGTGCGGCGCGGGAAACACCGCCACCCGCTGGGCCAGCCAACGTGCCGTCTCGGCCGGCACATTCTCGAAATCGAAGGTGACCACGTCGACCTGCGCGGCAAACGCTTCCAGGGCGGTGTAGTCGGCCCAGTCGGCCACCACCAGTGGCGCGACCTGCCCGGCACAGGCGTCGGCGGAGCTGTCCACCACCAGCGCCTGCGCACCCAGCGGCGCCGCCGACAGCGCCAGCATGCGCGCCAGTTGGCCGCCGCCAAGAATGCCCAGCACGGACTGCCGCCGCTCGCTCACTGGCGCGGATCCGGCTGTTCGAGCACGGCCTGCGTCTGCCGCGTCCGCCAGTTGTCCAGCGCGCTGGCCAGCGCCGGATCGTGCAGCGCCAGCACCGCCGCGGCCAGCAGGCCCGCGTTCACCGCGCCGGCGCGGCCGATCGCCAGCGTGCCCACCGGAATGCCGGCCGGCATCTGCGCGATCGAAAGCAATGAATCCATCCCGTTCAGCGCCTTCGACTGCACCGGTACGCCGAATACCGGCAGACGGGTCTTCGCCGCCAGCATGCCGGGCAGATGCGCGGCGCCGCCGGCACCGGCGATGATCACCTGGATACCCCGCGCCGGGGCCTGCTCGGCGTAACGGAACAGAAGGTCCGGCGTGCGATGCGCCGACACCACCTGAACCTCGTGCGGCACGCCCAGCTCGGTCAATACGTTGGCGGCGTGCTGCATGGTTTCCCAATCCGAACGAGAGCCCATTACCACGCCAACGCGCAGCGGCTTGGTTGTTTCTGTCATGGCCGGACCGTCCAAAAACGGCTATTGTACGGGCTTTCCCAGCCATGGCACACCTGCAGACCCCTCATGGACAAGCGTCTACTCGACATCCTGTGCTGCCCCGTCAGCAAAACGCCGGTACGCCCGCTGAGCAAGCATGAGCTCGATGCAGTGAATGAGGCGATCGTCGCCGGCAAGGTCGATTCCGTCGCAGGGGTGGCCGTACGCGAGCGAATCACCGAAGCCTTGATCACCACCGACAGCAAGGTGATCTACCGGGTCGAGGACGGCATTCCGGTCATGCTGCCCGAGGAAGGCATCGGCACCGCGCAACTGACGGACTTTCCTGGGGTTTAGGAATGCTCCAATCGATTCAACACCGGCGGCATGGCACGGATGCCTGATATGGCTTATCGTCACCATCTGCGCGGTTTGTCCGGGATTGCCGCGCATGGCTGATGTTTCAGGGGGATGGCGATGAACGAAGCAAGTGATTCATCCAGAGTCGTCAATTTGAGCCAGCGCCTGGACCCTGCCAGCGAGCGCGTCGGTGAGTTGCTCAACGCCGTGCGGGGCATTGCGGCCAGGCGTCTGCAGCCATGGATCAGCAATGCCTTCGAGCATCTCGACGATGCCCTGTTCGACCTGGCCGAGAAGGCCGAAAACAATGCCGCACAGATGCACTACTTCGACGGCATGCGCGAAGTGCGCAAGCGCCGTCCCGCGGTGGAACGAAGTTTCCTGGGCACGATCAACCGCGACCTCGGCGAGCTGGCGCACCCGCTGCAATCGTCGCAGGGCAATGGCCTGCCCGTATCGACGGGCACGGTCGAATTGACGCTGGTGGCGGACAACGAGCTGGAGGAATCTCTGGCGATCACCAGCATGATCGGCAAACACGACTCGCGGCTGGCGAACGAATTACTGGCGGTCAACCAGCGGTTGTCGGTGATTTGCGGCGGCCACAAGATCGAGAACGCCAGCAACCCGGTGGCGCCAGCACTCCTGACGCAGGCGTTTCGCCAGGCGCTGCACGAGCTCAGTGCGGACATGCGCGTCAAGCTGATCATCTACAAGCTGTTCGATCGCTACGTGTTGTCGTCATTGGAAGAGCTCTATCAGGAAATCAATGCCACGCTGGTTCGCGCCGGCGTGCTGCCGCAACTGCGCCAGGGAATGCGCAGCGACGAGGCGAAAGCCAAGCCCGCCGCCGGCGCCGCCCGGGCGGCCGCGACGTCGGATGAGGCCGGCGATATTCCCAGCGACCTGCTGCAGACCTTGCACGCATTGTTCAGCGCGCGACGCGGCCCCGCTGTCGGCGCCGACGGCGGCATGCATGCCATGCCGAGCGGTCCGCTGCCGTCGGCAAACGAATTGCTGGGCGCGCTCAGCGTATTGCAGAGCCAGATCGCCAGCGCCGGTCCGTTGCCGTACGCGCGGCCCGACGATGCCGCCGAGCTCAGCCGCGAAGTGCTGCAGCTGAAGAGCCAGCTGCTGACCCAGATCGGCGCGTTGCGCGGCGAACGGCCCAGCCATGTCGCCAGCATCGACGAAGACACCATCGACCTGGTCGGCATGCTGTTCGAATTCATCCTGGAAGACCGCAACCTGCCCGTCGCGATGCAGGTGATGCTGGCCCGGCTGCAGATTCCCTACCTCAAGGCGGCGATCCTCGACCGCAAGCTGTTCGCCCACCGCCAGCATCCGGCGCGCCGGCTGCTGGACTGCCTGGCCGAGCAGGCCAAGGGCTGGTCGGAGGAGTCCGATCGCGACCACCGGCTGCACGAGAAAGTGAAGTCGATCGTCGATCAGCTGTTGCACGACTTCGACGACGACATGGGCATCTTCGAGCGCCTGCTGGCCGACCTGCAGCAGTTCCAGGAAATCAACAAGCGACGTTCCGAACTGGCCGAGCAACGCGTCGCCGAATCCACCCGCGGCCGCGAGAAACTCGAGCAGGCGCGCCGCCGCGCCGCCCGCGAGATCCTCGATCGCATCGGCGATCAGAAACTGCCACCGCTGGTGCACGGCGTACTCGCCCGGGCATGGGCCAATCATCTGGTGCTGACCCTGCTGCGCCAGGGCGAAACCTCGCCGGAGTTCAGGAGCGCGTTGCGCTTCGTCGACGACTTCATCGCCAGCACCCGGCCGGCCACAAGCCCGGAAAGCCGCCAGGCGCTGCGGCAGATGCTGCCCAGTGTCGAACGCGCGCTGCGCCAAGGCCTGACCAACGTGGCGTTCCAGGAACAGGACATCGAGCGCCTGCTCGGCCAGCTGCATACCTACTACCGGCAGCAGCTCGGCGAGACGCTGGACGCGACCGAGGTGGTCACGGTCGACGAAGACGCAGCCATGCAGTCGATACCCGACAGCATCCAGCCAGTCATCGACCGCGGCACCGCGGCAGACGACCCGGCCGACGGCGAAGAAACCGTCGAGGCGCCGCTGGACAGCCCCGAATGGCATCAGGTCCAGGCGCTGCAGCCGGGCACCTGGCTGGAGTTCTGCCTCCCCGATGAGGCGATGACCCGCGCCAAGCTGTCATGGATCAGCCCGATGAGCGGCCGTTACCTGTTCGTCAACCGGCGCGGCCTGAAAGTGGCCGATTACGCGCCGCGGGAACTGGCGATCCTGCTCACGGATGGCCAGGCCCGCATACTCGCCGCCAACGCCTTGTTCGACCGCGCGATGACTGCGATCGTGGGCAAGCTCAGCCAAGCCGAGGCCGCGCCGTCCACCGGAACGCCGTCCAGGGACGCCGATCCCGCATGAGTCACGCTCCATCGTTCGCGCCGCCGGACGCGACACAGATCGCCGCCGATATCGAACGCGCCTTCGCCGAAGATCTGGGCGATGGCGATGCCACCGCCGGACTGCTGCCGGTCGACGCCCATGCCCACGCCGAGCTGACCTGCCGCGACGCGGCGGTGATCGCCGGCACGGCATGGTTCGATGCCTGCTTCCGTCGGCTCGATCCAGCCGTGCAGATCGACTGGCGCACCGCCGATGGCGAGCGGGTCGACGCCGGCGCGGTGATCTGCCGCCTGTCCGGCCATGCCCGCTCGCTGGTCACCGCCGAGCGTTCGGCACTGAATTTCCTGCAGCTGCTGTCCGCCACCGCCACGGTCACCGCCGAGTATGTCGCTGCCGTCGCCGGCACCGCGGCGCGGGTGCTGGATACCCGCAAGACCATTCCCGGCCTGCGCGTCGCGCAAAAGTATGCGGTGCGATGCGGGGGCGGCCACAATCAGCGCATGGGTCTGTACGACGCGATCCTGATCAAGGAAAACCACATCATCGCCGCCGGCGGCATCGCCGCCGCGGTCCGGGCGGCACGTCAGCTGCACCCGGATCTGCTGCTGGAGGTCGAGGTGGAGAATCTCGACGAGCTGGCGCAGGCGCTGGCGGCCGGCGTGGACCGGATCATGCTGGACAACTTCGAGCTGGCGCAGATGGCCCAGGCGGTGCAATACACCGCCGGCCGCGTGCCGCTGGAAGTCTCCGGCAACGTGGATCTGCGCACGATCGGCGAGTTTGCGCGTACTGGCGTCGACTTCATCTCGGTCGGCGCGCTGACCAAGCACGTGCGGGCAGTCGACCTGTCGTTGCGGCTGCAGCTGAGCTTGCACGCCGCCGGCCGCGCCCACACACTGCGGGGATGAGCGATCTTTCCAGTCTGCTGCTGTTGCTGGCGTTCGGCGCGATCGTCGGACTGTGGCTGAAGCTCAGCGTGGCGCGCGAGCGCGCGGTGCAGGAGGCGCGGCGGCAATGCCAGCAGCACGGCCTGCAACTGCTGGACGAGACCGTCGGGCTGCGCGGCGTGCGCCTGCGCCGGGTGAACGGCCTGCGCATGATCGAGCGCTGCTACGGTTTCGAGGTGAGCATCGACGGCCATGACCGCGAGCCGGGGCGGCTATGGATGATCGGCAATGCGCTCACCAGCCTGAGCCTGCCCACGATCCAGCTGCTGCCGCACGAGGAAGCGGTCCCCGGCAAGGCATTGCCCGCACCGGGCAGCAACGTCGTGCCACTGCGTCCGCGGACGGACCATCGGCTGCATTGATGGATCGCAAGGCGCTGCCTGAGCCCGGCGAGGCGTCGCAAGGCGCTACTTGACCACCCGCAAGTGCGGCGCCCCGCGCTTCGGCTTGTCGCCATCGTCGGCCGCTGGCGAGGGCCGCGAGTCGTCGGGCTCCGGTGCCGGCGGCGGTGGCATGTCGCCGCCCTCCTCGTCTGCCGGAAACATCATGCCCTGCCCGTTTTCCTGCGCATACAGCGCCAGCACCGCCTGTACCGGGATCTGGATGCTGTGGCTGACTCCGGAGAAGCGCGCCTGGAAGCTGATCCACTCGTTGCCCAGATCCAGGTTCGCCACCGCGCGCATCGCCAGGTTGAGCACCACCTGGCCGTTCTTGATCACCTGCGGCGGCACCCGCACCCCGGCGAAGCCGGCGTCGACCAGCACGTACGGCGTCAGGTTGTTGTCGCTGATCCAGTCGTAGATCGCCCGCAGCAGGTACGGGCGATTGGAACTCATGGTCGCTGTTTCATTCGTGCTCATGGACTGGCCGCATTGCCTTTTCCTGATCGGTCATGCTGCGCGCAAAACCCTGACTGTGAAACAAACGCTCGCCGTAATCGACGATAGCCTTGCCTTCGCGCCCCAGATCCACGCCCAGCCACGGCAGTCGCCAGATCACCGGCGCCACCAGGCAGTCGGCCAGGCTCATTTCCGGGTTGAGAAAGAATTTCGAGGCCTTGAACAGCGGCAGCGCGGACAGCAGCTGCTCGCGCAACCGCTTGCGAGCCGCCTCGGCCGGCCGGCCGCCGGCGCGGATCGTCTCCACCTCGGGCAGCCAGTCTTTCTCGATTCGCACCGCCGCCACCCTCAGCCGCGCGCGCGACTGGGGATCGATCGGCATCAGCGGCGGATGCGGATAACGCTCGTCGAGGTATTCGCAGACCACCGTGGTATCGAACAAGGTCAGGTCGCGGTCGATCAGGGTCGGCGTGCTGGCGTACGGGTTGAGGTCGATCAGGTCCTCGGGAGGCTTGGCCGGATCCACCAGCACCCGTTCGTAGCTGACTCCCTTGGCGGCCAGCACCAGCCGTGCACGGTGACACTGGATGTCATCGGCCGTGGTGTAGAGCGTCAATACGGTACGCGAGCGAGCGCTTTGGACCATGCGCGATTCCCCATCGGTGAGGCGATTGCGGCGGCTCGTGGCCGCCGCATCGGGCTGACGACATCCGGCTCAGTGGACGTCCTTCCAGTATTCTTTCTTGAGCGTGGCGGCCAGCAAGGTGAAGAACGCCAGGAACAACAACACCCAGATGCCGTAGTGATGGCGCTCGAGGGCGACCGGTTCGGAAACGTATTCCAGGAAGCTGGTCAGATCGCGGGTAGCCTGCTGGTACTGCGCCGGAGTCAGCTTGCCCGGCTGCGACAACACCAGCTTCTCCACGGCCGGATCCTCGCCGGGCTTGGCCGGCTTCATCTCCGCCGTCTGCAGGCCTTGCAGCTCCCACAGCGGGAACGGCATCGCGGCATTCGGCAGCGTGGTGTTGTTCCAGCCGATCGGGCTGTGCGGATCCAGATAGAACGTGTTGAGGTAGGTATAGACCCAGTCCGCCGTCTTCGCGCTGACTTCCAGCGACAGATCCGGCGGAGCCTTGCCGAACCACTTGGCGGCCGAATCGGCCGGCATGTGCGAGATCACCGGATCGTCGAAGCGTGCGCCGGTGAAGTTGAGATTCTCCATGACCTCCTGTTCGGACAGGCCAAGATCGCTGGCGATGCGCGAATAGCGCATGTACTTCAGCGAGTGGCAGCCGACGCAGTAGTTGAAGAACAGCTTGGCGCCGCGTTGCAGCGAAGCCTGGTCCTGCACGTTGGTGCCGGCGGGCAGCAGCCCGCCCTCCTCCGCAGCCTGCGCCGACGTGCTGCCGACGATCAGACCGAACGCCAACGCCACCGGGAAGATGTATCGCTTCATTAGCAGCTGCCGCTTAGTCATGCGTCGTCACCCGTTCCGGAACCGGCTTGGTCTGTTCCCAGCCGAAGTGTGTATAGGCCCAAAGGAATGCAAAGAAACCGAAGTAGATCAGCGTCATCGAGCGACCGAACGCGTTTTCATAAGTCGTGAGGTCGACGTTGCCGAACCATTTCGGGATCACCTCGGCGGTGATGCCCGCACCGACCGCGCCGAGACCGAAGAACGACAGCACGAACAGGCCCAGCGCCACCTTGTAGCCGGTACCGCGGTAGCGGATCGACTTGACCTTGCCGCGATCGAACCAGGGCAGCAGGAACAGCACGGCGATCGCGCCGAACATCGCCAGCACGCCCCACACGGCCGTGCCCGCGAACGACGGAATCATTCGCACGATCGCGTAGAACGGGGTGAAGTACCACACCGGCTTGATCTCGGCCGGGGTGACCAGGTTGTTGGCCATGATCGAGTTGTCGTGCTCGAGGAACCAGCCGCCGAAGGTCGGTGCGAAGAAGATGATGAAGGCGGCGATCAGCAGGAAGAAGCCCACGCCGACCAGATCCTTCACCGTGTAGTACGGATGGAACGGAATGCCGTCGGCCGGCTTCAGCGCGTCCCAGCGATTGCCCTTGGGCCCCTTCTTGATCTCCACGCCGTCCGGGTTGTTCGAACCCACTTCATGCAGCGCGGCGATGTGCAGCACCACCAGCAGCAGCAAGACCAGCGGCAGCGCGATCACGTGCAGCGCGAAGAAGCGGTTCAGCGTGGCATCGGCCGGCAGGAAGTCGCCCATGATCCATTCCACCAGCGTGCTGCCGATGACCGGAATCGTGCCGAACAGCGACACGATCACCTTGGCGCCCCAGAACGACATGTTGCCCCACGGCAGCACGTAGCCCATGAACGCTTCGGCCATCAGCACCAGGAAGATCAGCATGCCGAGCAGCCACACCAGCTCGCGCGGCTTCTTGTACGAGCCGTACATCATGCCGCGGAACATGTGCAGGAACACCACCACGAAGAACAGCGAGGCGCCGGTGGAGTGCATGTAGCGGATCAGCCAGCCCCACTCCACGTCACGCATGATGTACTGCACCGAATCGAACGCGCCCGCCGCGCTCGGGTTGTAGTTCATGGTGAGGAAGATGCCGGTGACGATCTGGTTGACCAGCACCAGGATGGCCAGCGAACCGAAGTAGTACCAGAGATTGAAATTCTTCGGCGCGTAGTACTCGGTCATGTGCTTGCGGTATGCCGGCATCATGTTCGGCGCGCGCTCGGTGACCCAGTCACCGATGTTCGTGAATACGTTGGCCATCAGCCAGCCTCCTTCGGATCCACGCCAATCTGGATGGTGTTGTCGTCGATGAAATGATACGGCGGCACTTCCAGGTTCTTCGGTGCCGGCACGCCGCTGAATACGCGGCCGGCCAGGTCATAGCGCGAATGATGGCAGGGGCAGTAGAAGCCGCCCTTCCAGTTCGGATCGAACGGCTCGGGCCTGATCTCCGGCACGAAATTGGGGACGCAACCCAGGTGCGTGCAGATGCCGACGATCACCAGCCATTCCGGCTTGATCGAGCGCGTCTCGTTCTGTGCGTACTTCGGCTGCTGCGAGGCGGAAGCACCGTCGGACTTCGGATCGACCAGGCGCGAATCGACCTCCGGCAACGTGGCCAGCTGCGCCGCGGTGCGGTTGACCACGAACACAGGAAGGCTGCGCCACGACACGGCCAGCATCTGACCCGGCTCGATCTTGGCCAGCGACTGGGTAACCGGAGCGCCAGCGGCCTTGGCGCGCGCGCTGGGTTCCCACGACTTAATGAAGGGCACAGCTGCCGACACGATTCCTATGCCACCAACCACCGCGGTGGTTGCTGTCAGGAAACGGCGGCGGCCGTGATCGACGACTTCGTTCGCCATCAGGCTCTCCGGTACTTGCAATGTCATATCTGGGGTGGGGTTTGGGGCCCCGCAAAAATCGCGTTAGTGTAGCGTCAGGCCCCGCCCCGTACAATAAACGCCATCGCGGCGGACTCCGTCCACCGCGATCTTCGCCACGACCCGCCGGGACCTACTTCCTTATCGACATGAAACATGCCGCCGGCACGCTCCTCTTCATTGCGCGCTTCGCCATCCTCGGGTTGGCGATAGCTTTCGTCGTCGGCTTGTTCTGGCCCGGCAGCGGCGAGCATCTGCGCGCACGCTTCGGCCTGGCCGCGCCGCCCGCCCCGCCCGCCAGCCAGAGCCATCTCGGCAACGGCCCCGTCTCGTACGCCGACGCGGTGGCCGCCGCCGCGCCCTCGGTGGTCAACATCTACGCCAACAAGATCGTCACCGAGCAAGCCGTGCGCATGTACGAGAACCCGGTACTGCAGCAGCTGTTCGGCGGCCAGCCCACCACTTACCAGCATCGCGAGCAGACGCTCGGCTCCGGCGTCATCGTCAGCGCGCAAGGCCAGGGCTACGTGCTGACCAACAACCATGTGATCGCCCACGCCGCAGACATCCAGGTGCTGTTGTACGATGGCCGCATCGCCAAGGCCACCCTGGTCGGCGCGGACCAGGAGTCCGACCTGGCGGTATTGAAGATCGATGCCAGCAACCTGCCGGTGATCCAGATGGCCGACCGGCAAACGCTGCGGCCGGGCGACGTGGTGCTGGCCATCGGCAATCCGCTGGGCCTCAACCAGACCGTGACGATGGGCATCGTCAGCGCGATCGGGCGCCAGTTGAACAGCTCCAGTGCCGAGGATTTCATCCAGACCGACGCGGCCATCAACCTGGGTAACTCCGGTGGCGCGCTGATCAATACCGAGGGTCGGCTGGTCGGCATCAACACCTTGCTGATCGGCAAGGCGGCCGGCGCCGAAGGCATCGGCTTTGCGATTCCGGCCGCCACCGCCAGGAAAGTGCTGGATCAGATCATCAGCACGGGCCACGTAGTGCGTGGCTGGATCGGTGCCGACTACACGTTCGTGCCGGTGGCTGCCGACAGCGGGCTGCCGTCGGCAGCGCGCGGTGCGCAGGTCACCGCCGTGTACGTCGGCGGTCCCGCCGCGCAGGCCGGCATCCGGCCCCGCGACATCCTGTTGCGCATCGGCGACGACGACATTCGCGATCCGACCGACCTGCGCCGGCGCGAGGCCGCGTTGAAGCCCGGCAGCAAGGTGGAGATCTCCGGCCTGCGCAACGGCAGCCCGTTCCATCTCGAGGTCACCCTGGCACAACGGCCGCTGATGAGCGCCGGCCCCATGCCGGACCAGTGATTTAAGGCAACACTGATCAAGTATCGCCGTCGTCATGATGGCTGGAAGGCCCGCAGGTTGTGGTGCGCGGCGCCGGGAAGACTGGCCGTCTTGCCAAGCTGCGCGGCGCAGCCTGCGGGCCTTCCAGCCATCACCCCATCATTTGAAATTCAACAGGTGGGGCCCGTCCTGTCTGTCCGCATACCTTCGGTCCGCCGTCTCGTCAGACCGCCAGTCTGCCTTCGCCAACGGCCCTGTGGTCTGCGAACAGACAGGACGGGTGACGACGGCGATACTTGATCAGTGTTGCCTTAGCCCGGTCCGCGCGACGCCAGCGGCGGATGGATCGCCGCGCCATAGCGTTTGCGCAAGGTGTCCACGCGCTCCACATACACCTGCGTTTCGGCGTAAGGCGGCACGCCCTTGTAGCGCTGCACCGCGGCGGGCCCCGCGTTGTAGGCCGCGGCGGCCAGCCGCTCGTTGCCGTCGAAATCATGCAACAGCAGACCCAGGTAGCGCGCGCCGCCGCGGATGTTCTGGTCGGAGTCGAACGCATCCAGCACGCCCATGTCGCTGGCCGTGCCCGGCATCAGCTGCATCAGCCCTTGCGCACCCTTCAGCGACAATGCGCGCGGATTGAACGCGCTCTCGGCATGGATGACCGCGCGCAGGAATGCCTCGTCGACGCCGTACTCGATGCCGGCGGCGCGAATCGTGTCCGCATACGCGGTGAGGTTCAGCGCCACGCTGCCCCAGCGAATCGTCGAGTGCAGATCACAGGCGACGCAACTGGCGATATAGGTGAACAGCATCGTCACGGTATGGCCTTTCTGGCCGGCCGGCTGCAGGTTGGTGTATTCCACGCTGCCGTCCGCGCGCACGATGCGGTACACCGCCCCGCGCAGGACGCGCGTGTCCGGCGCATCCGCGACCGCCGCCAGCGGCGCTTCGGCACCGCGCGATTCGTGATAGCTCCATCGGCCCGGAGTGCCTGCGATGGCCGCCGCCAGCGGTGGTTTCGCGGTGGTCTCGACCGATCCCAGCACTGCCGCCAGCGAGGCTCGCTGCACCTTGGGCTCGCCGAGTGCGCGCGCGCCGGTTTCAGCCGAGCCCTGCACATTGACCAGCGAAGCCGGCTCCGCTCCATCCGCGGCGAGACTGTGTGCCGAGGTCGTCACCGAACCGCGGACTCCCGTCAAGGCGATCCGTGGCGAGGGCGGTGGCGGGGCCTGACGGCGGGGCGCGGGCGCCGTATAGCTGCTGATCGCCTCGCAGCCGCGATAACCGGCCTTGCTGCTGCTGAACGCCGTTTCGCCGCTGGAACCGGTGCAGCGATAAAGCGTGCCGGCCCGGGCCGCCGGCCCCCACAGCAGCGCGCAACCCAGCACGACCCCCAACAGGATCGAGCGTAATGGGAAGCCCCCGGCTAGCCGATCGACGCTTCCCCCTTGCCGTGCGACGTCGAACATGGGCCGCAGTGTGCCGCCATGCGCCGTCAACGCCAAGTGCGCGCCCGCGATTTCGTGCGCCACGACCGCTCTCCGTTTGTCGCAGGGAGTCTTCGAGGTCGAATGCATCCTGTCCCGAACGCCGCAAGTGCTTGATCCGTCATGCCGATCAGCTGGCGAGACCGTGGTCGTGCGGGTAAGCTATGCGGTTCGGCGAAATCGCACTTCCTGCTTCGCGAACCACGGTGTCCATGCCATGAGCGGCAAGCTTTTCATCAAGACCCACGGCTGCCAGATGAACGAGTACGACTCGGCCAAGATGGCCGACGTGCTCAAGGCGTCGCACGGCATGGAGCTGACCCAGTACGAAGCAGAGGCCGACGTGATCCTGATCAACACCTGCTCGATCCGCGAGAAGGCCCAGGAAAAAGTGTTCAGCCAGCTCGGCCGCTGGAAGCAGCACAAGAAGGACGGCAAGCCGGTGCTGATCGGCGTGGGCGGCTGCGTGGCCTCGCAGGAGGGCGCGGCGATCGTCAAGCGCGCGCCGTATGTCGACCTGGTATTCGGCCCGCAGACCCTGCATCGCCTGCCCCAGCTGATCGAGCAGCAGCGCGCCAGCGGCTTGCCGCAGGTCGACATCAGCTTCCCCGAGATCGAGAAGTTCGACCGGCTGCCCGAACCGCGCGCCGAGGGCCCGACCGCGTTCGTCTCGATCATGGAAGGCTGCTCGAAGTACTGCAGCTATTGCGTGGTGCCGTACACCCGCGGCGAGGAACTCAGTCGCCCGTTCGACGACGTGCTGGTCGAAGTCGCCAAGCTCGCCGCCCAGGGCGTACGCGAAGTCAACCTGCTCGGCCAGAACGTCAACGCCTACCGCGGCCCCACCCACGACGGCGGTATCGCGGATCTCGCCGTGCTGATCCACGCGATCGCGCAGATCGACGGCATCGGCCGCATCCGCTTCACCACCTCGCACCCGCTGGAGTTCTCCGACTCGCTGATCGAGGCCTACGCGAACGTGCCGCAGCTGGCCAACTACCTGCACCTGCCGGTGCAGGCCGGCTCCGACCGCATCCTCAGCGCGATGAAGCGCGGCTACACCGCGCTGGAATTCAAGCAGAAGATCCGCAAGCTGCGCGCGGTGCGCCCGGACATCTGCGTATCGTCCGATTTCATCGTGGGCTTTCCCGGCGAGACGGAGGAGGATTTCGGGAAGACCATGAAGCTGATCGACGACATCGGCTTCGACCAGAGCTTCTCCTTCATCTTCTCCTCGCGGCCCGGCACGCCGGCGGCGAATCTCGCCGACGACACCCCGGCGAGTGAGAAGCATGCCCGATTGACGCGGCTGCAGGCGGCCATCAACGCGAACGCGAAGAAGATCAGCCAGGCGATGATCGGCAGCGTGCAGCGCGTGCTGGTGGAAAAGCCCAGCACGCGCGATCCGAGCGAACTGACCGGCCGCACGGAGAACATGCGCTTCGTCAATTTCCCCGGCCACCCGCGCCTGATCGGCCAGTTCGTCGACGTGGAAATCACCGAGGCGATGAGCAACTCGCTGCGCGGCCGCATCCAGTTCGCGTAGGAGCGCACCCTGTGCGCGAAAGCTCCTGGCATCCTTTGCAAACTGGCCGAGAGCATTCGCGCACAGGGTGCGCTCCTACAGGTACGCGGCAGCACAAACGACGCTAGTCCAGCCGCTTGCGGAAGCGCAGGATGGCCAGGGTCATCATCACCAGCGTGAACACCGCCAGCACCAGCACGTCGGTCCACATCTCCCACAGGCCTGCGCCGCGCAACATCACGCCGCGGATCAGGCGCAGGAAATGCGTCAGCGGCAACACCTCGGCCATCCACTGCACCACCTTGGGCATGCCCGCGAACGGGAACATGAAACCCGACAGCAGGATCGACGGCAGGAACACGAAGAACGTCATCTGCATCGCCTGAAACTGCGACTGCGCCTGCGTCGATATCAGCAGGCCTAGCGAGAGGTTGCCCAGGATCAGCAGGCCTGCCGCCAGATACACGTCGAACACGTGGCCGCGGATCGGCACGTCGAACAGCCACATGCCCAGCGCCAGGATCACGCTGGTCTGCACCAGTCCGATCGCGATATAGGGCAGCACCTTGCCGACCATCAGTTCAGTGCTGGTCAGCGGTGTGGCGATCAGCAGCTCCATGTTGCCGCGCTCGCGTTCGCGCACGATCGCGATCGCGGTGAACAGCACCATGGTCATGGTCAGGATCACGCCGATCAGGCCAGGCACGATGTTGATCGCCGACTGCCGCTGCGGGTTGTAGAAGCTGACCACGCTGATGCGCCCGCCCGGGGGCGTGCTGGTCATCGGCGCGCGCGTGTCGGGAACCGCGCTGTCGATCGGCACCTGCGCGAGTTGCGCGGCCGCGCCCTGCACCGTCGTGTCGCTGCCGTCGACCAGCACCTGCGCCAGCTCGCGGCCGTCGATGCGGCGGCGCTCGAAGTCCGGCGGCACCGCGATGCCGATGCTGATCCGGCCGCGCCGTATCATCGCCATCAGTTGCTGCGGCGTGTCCGCCCTGGCCACCGGCGCGACCACGCCGGTCGCCAGCATGTCCATCACCAGCGCGCGCGAACCGGCGGTATTGGCCTGGTCCGCGATGCCGGCATCGAGTCCGCGCAGATTCAGATTGATCGCATAACCGAACAGCACCAGCTGGATCACCGGTATGCCGACGATCATCGCCAGCGTGATGCGGTCGCGGCGCATCTGGCGCAGCTCCTTGATCACGATCGCCCAGAGCCGGCGCCAGTTCATGCGGCGCGCTCCCTGCCGCCGTCTTTTGCATCGCCGTTGCGCGTCGCGGCGACGAACACGTCCTCGAGATTCGGCGGCGCCGGCGTGACGTCGCCCTTCTGGCCGGCGCCGGCGAGCGCCTTGTCCATGCGCCGGGTCGCCTCGCCGGAATCGTCGGCGGTGAGCACGCGCAAGGTGTTGCCGACCTGGGCCACGCCGAGCACTCCGGGCACGTCGACCAGCACGTGTTGCGCGCGGCGGGGATCGGCGGTGTCGACCAGGAACGTGCGTCCCTGCAACTTTGCCATCAGCTCGTCCGGCGTGCCGTCGGCGACCAGCGTGCCGCGATCGAGGATCGCCAGCCGATGGCATCGCTCCGCTTCGTCCATCAAATGGGTGGACACCAGCAACGTGGTGCCGATGTCGGCCAGCTCGAAAAGCTTTTCCCAGAAGTCGCGACGCGATTCCGGATCGACCGCGCTGGTCGGCTCGTCGAGAAACAGCAGTTCCGGCTCGTGGATCACCGCGCAGGCCAACCCCAGCCGCTGCTTCTGGCCGCCGCTCATGGTTCCGGCAAGCTGCGTCTGCAGGTCGCCGAAATGGTATTGCTCGACCAGCTCGTCGATGCGGCCTTTCGTCTTCGCCCTCGGCACGCCCTGGATCGCGGCGAGGAACTCCAGGTTCTCGCGCACCGTGAGGTCCTCGAACAACGAGAACTTCTGCGTCATGTAGCCGATGTGCGAACGCAACGCATCGGCTTGCGCGGGGATGCGCAGGCCGAGCACCTCGATCTCGCCTTCGGTCGGGGTCAGCAGGCCGCACAGCATGCGGATGGTGGTCGACTTGCCCGAACCGTTCGGGCCGAGGAAGCCGTAGACGTGCCGGGCCGGCACTTCGAGATCGACATGATTCACCGCGACCAGCTTGCCGAAATGTTTGGTCAGCCCGCTCGCGCGTATCGCGACGCCGTCGCCATCGGTCGTGGCGCCGGTGTGGGGCTGGTTGGTCACTTGGCGGATCCGGCGAACTCGACGCGCACCGGCAATCCGGCAGGCAGCTCCGCCGCCTGCGGGCCCAGCGCGATTTCCGCCAGATAGCTCAGCCGCGCCGCGTCGTCGCCGATCAAGGCGTAATACGGAGTGAACGTGGGTTCGCTGCGCAGCATGCGCACCTTGCCCGCATACGGTGTGTCGCGGCCGGCCACGAACACCTGCATCGCATCCCCCACATGCACGCCGGCACGCTGCTGCTCGGGCAGGTAGATGCGCGCATACGGCGCCGCGCCGGCCAGCATGATCACCACCGGCGCGCCGACCGGTGCCTGATCGCCGAGCTTGTACGGGATGTTGTCGATCCGCCCGGCGAGCGGCGCCACGATGCTCAGCTTGCCCAGCAAGACCTGCTGTGCGCTCGCTTGTGCCGTCGCCGCCGCCAGGGCCGCCTGTGCCTGCGCGATCTGCTCCGGACGCGTGCCGTGCAGCAGCTCGTCGAGCGCGGCCTGCGCCGCGGCCACCTGGCCATCGGCGTCGCCCGCCGCGGCGCGGGCGCGATCGAGATCGGCGGCGGCGACATAATCTTTTCCCTGCAGCGGAAGCAGGCGGTTGTAGTAGGCACGCGCGTCGCGCGCCTGAGCCTGGGCCGCCCGCAAGCTCGCCCGTGCCTTGTCGATGTCCTCGGCGCGCGGTCCGTTCCGGAGCTCGGCCAGCACCTCGCGTTGCTGCCGTGCCTGCGCCTCGGCGGCGGCCAGTTCGGACTGGGTATGCGTGGGATCCAGCTGCATCAGGGCCTGCCCCGCCCTGACCTGTTCGCCCTCGCGCACGTCGATCGCGACGATGCGTTCGGCCGCCGGCGCCGGCAAGGTGATCCGATCGTATTCGAGGGTACCCAGGGCCTGCGGCGGCTTCTTCGCACAGCCGCTCAGGCCGGCCAGCGTGAACAGAATCGTGGCCGACAAGTGGCGACCCTTGCGTGCAGTGCTCATGCGCCTTCTCCCGATCCTGCTGCCGACCCTGCTGCGCCCACGCCGCGGCCGAGCAGCGCGAGAGTGTGTTTGAGCATGACCTCGGCACCCAGACCCTCGGCCCCGAACGCGCGCTGCCAGATGGGTGCGCCGGCGGCGGGAAACAGGGTCAGTCCGACCAGCGAGACGACCAGCAGGCGCGGGTCCAGATCCGCATTCAGGCGTCCATCCGCCTGTGCCACGCTGAAGCGCTTGGCCAGCAACTGCGGCAGGTTCGGAATGCCCTGATTGAACAGCACTTCGCGCAACGCACCGCCTTCGCAGAGCACCTCGCGCACCCACAGCGGTGGCAGCCAGGGATGATTCGCCACGACCGCGCCGATCCCGCGCACGAAACTCTCGATCAGCAGCGCTGGATCGTCGCCGATGCGCTCCAGGTGCGCACGCATCGGCGTCACCGCCGGCAACAACCGCTCATCGATCAAGGCCTGCACAAGCCGGGCCTTGTCGCCAAAGTAGTAATGCAGCATGGCCGGGGTCACGTTGGCCTCGACCGCGATCGCCCGCAACGAGGTTGCCGCAATACCCACGCGCGAAAACTGCGCTATCGCGACATCCAGCAGGTGCGCGCGCAAGTCCTGGTCGTCGCCGCTCGGACGTCCGGCGCGACGCTTGCGCCTGGGTGCTGCACGTTTGGCGGGAGCGATCATGCGCACAAATTAATGCATAAATTAATTATGTGCAAATGCGTTGTGCATTGTTGTAGGAGCGCACCCTGTGCGCGAACCCCGTCACCTCATCGCACCATGCTTTCGCGCACAGGGTGCGCTCCTACAGTCACACACAACCGCGAGGGATTTTTTGGTGGCATCCATAAACTGAAAACACCTCGTCATGGCTCTTCCGCCAGCACCGCGCTACTCTGGCGCGTCTATGAGCAAACTCAACCAGCGCGACTTCACCCTGGACCCCGAAGACAACGCCCGCCTCGCCAACCTGTGCGGGGCGTTCGACGAGCACCTGCGCCAGATCGAACTGCGCCTCGGCGTGGAGATCAACCACCGCGGCGGCATTTTTCAGGTCATCGGCGAAGACGCGCCGGCGAGGGCCACCGAGAAAGTGCTGCGCTCGCTGTACGCCACCACCGAGGACGAGTCGCTGACCGGCGCGCGTATCAACCTGCACCTGGCCAAATCCGGCATCGACGCGATCACCGAGCCGTCGACCGAAGGCACCCAGGAGGTGGCGATCCGGGTCAAGCGCGGCGTGATCAAGGGCCGCGGCGCGAACCAGGCCCGCTACCTGCACGCGATCGCCAGCCACGACATCAATTTCGGTGTGGGCCCGGCCGGCACCGGCAAGACCTACCTGGCCGTGGCCAGCGCGGTCGAGGCGCTGGAAGCGAACCGCGTGCAACGCCTGCTGCTGGTGCGCCCGGCGGTGGAGGCCGGCGAAAAACTCGGCTTCCTGCCCGGCGACCTGTCGCAGAAAGTCGATCCCTATCTGCGCCCGCTGTACGATGCGCTGTACGAAATGCTGGGCTTCGAGAAAGTGGCCAAGCTGATCGAGCGCAACGTGATCGAGATAGCGCCGCTGGCCTATATGCGCGGCCGCACCCTCAACGACTCCTACGTGATCCTCGACGAAGCGCAGAACACCACGGTCGAGCAGATGAAGATGTTCCTGACCCGGATCGGCTTCGGCACGGTCGCGGTGATCACCGGCGACGTCACCCAGGTCGACCTCCCGCGCAACACCCGTTCCGGCCTGCGTCAGGCGGTGGAAGTGCTGCGCGACGTCAGCGGCATCAGCTTCACGTTTTTCACCTCGCGCGACGTGGTGCGCCACCCGCTGGTGGCGAAGATCGTGCGCGCCTACGAGGCATTCGAACAGAAGGAAGAAGGCGCTCCATGAGCCGGCACCACACCGTCCCTGTCCGCAAGGATCTTCCAGCGACTGTAGGAGCGGCTTCAGCCGCGATAGCTCTCCCAGATAAAGCCAGGGCATCGCGGCTGAAGCCGCTCCTACAGAAAAATGTGGCCCTTCACGTCGGTTACGCCGTTGCCAGAACCGGCCTGCCCTCGGCGGCCAGCTTCCGCCGCTGGGTCGAAGCGGCGCTGCATGGCGCCAGACGGCGCAAGCCCGCGGAGCTGGCGATCCGCATCGTCGACACCGACGAAGGCCGCGCGCTCAACCGCGACTATCGCGGCAAGGACTACGCCACCAACGTGCTGTCATTCCCCACCGAATGGCCGCCCGGCGTAACGCTGCCGCTGATCGGCGACCTGGCGATCTGCGCGCCGGTGGTGCTGCGCGAAGCCGCCGAGCAACACAAACTGCCCCGCGATCACTGGGCCCACCTGACCATTCACGGCGTACTGCACCTGCTCGGCTACGACCATACCGAAGACACCGAAGCCGAAGCGATGGAAGCCCTGGAAACCCGCATCCTCGCCAAACTCGGCATCGCCGACCCGTACGCCTGACGGCGCACCCTCTCCCAACGACACACCCCCTGGGTAGGAGCCCGCGCGCGGGCGATGCTCCTGCTCTGATTTCCCCTAACCGACCATCGAAACAAGAGCATCGCCCGCACGCGGGCTCCTACAGAGTCGTGCGGGGGAATCGGGCTTGTGCCCTGAACCGTCACAACTTTTCGGCTAGAATCGGCCTTCCGCCCGGTCATGGGCTGCATTCAAACGAGTGATGAACGACGACCCTGGCAGTACCAGCGGCCCGGCACACCGCACCTGGTGGGATCGGCTGGGCCACATGTTTTCCGGCGAGCCGCGCAACCGCAGCGAACTGATCGAGGAGCTGCGCTCCGCCCAGACCAACGGACTGCTGTCCGTCGACACCCTCACCATGGTCGAGGGTGCGATCAAGGTCACCGAACTGAGCGTGGACGACGTGATGGTGCCGCGCGCGCAGATCGTGATGATCGCGGCGGAGTCGCCGCTGCCCGACATTCTCGCCGCGACCGTCGAGTCGGGCCACTCGCGCTTTCCCGTCCATGGCGACGACAAGGACGAGATCCTCGGCATCCTGCTGGCCAAGGATCTGCTGAAGTTCTTCGGCGCCGCGGAGCATTTCGACATCCATGCGATCCTGCGCCCGGCCGTGCTGATTCCCGAATCGATGCGCCTGAACGTGCTGCTGGAGGAATTCCGGCGGTCGCGCAATCACATGGCGCTGGTGGTCAACGAATACGGCGGCGTCGCCGGCCTGATCACGATCGAGGACGTGCTCGAACAGATCGTCGGCGAGATCGACGACGAGCACGACGACGAAGAAGAGCCCAAGCTGATGCACGAACAGCCCGGCGGCGACTGGCTGGTCAGCGCGCTGACCCCGATCGAGGATTTCAACGAACAGGCCGGCGCCGCGTTCTCCGACGAGGAATACGACACCGTCGGCGGCATGGTCACTTCCGAATTCGGCCACCTGCCCGAGGTCGGCGAAGAGGTCGGCATCGGCGGCTATCTGTTCCATGTCACCGAAGCCGACGACCGCCGCGTGCAGCAGTTCCGCGTCGAAAGACGGTAGGAGCGCACCCTGTGCGCGATGCTCTTCATTCATCTCGCGAAAATCAATCGCGCACAGGGTGCGCTCCTACATATCTTGTCTACCGATGGGTCGCATGAACCTGATCAGCCGTAACCTCCTGCTACTCGCGCTGTTGATGCTGACCACGCTCTCGCCCGCCCATGCCAGCGTGGCCAACGCGCCAGGCGCCAACCTCGAGGTATCACTGATCACCTACGGCCCCGGCGAAACCTACTGGGAGCGCTTCGGCCACGACGCCATCGAACTGCGCGACAGCGCGTCGGGCGAGGCGATCAATTTCAACTACGGCGTGTTCGATTTCAACGAAGCGAATTTCTTTCTCAACTTCGCCCGCGGCCGCATGCACTATCTGATGGACGCGGGGCCCAGCGACCTCGACCAGAGCTATTACGTCGAAGCCGGCCGCTCGGTCACCCGCCAGCGATTGGCGATGACGGCCGAGCAGGCCGGCGCGCTGCGCGATTTCCTGCTGTGGAACCTGCGCCCGGAAAACGCCGGCTACAACTACGACTACTACGTCGACAACTGCACCACCCGCGTACGCGACGCGCTGGACAAGGCGCTGGGCGGCGTGCTGAAAACCCAGCTCGGCGCGCGTGCCGGCGGGATGACCTTCCGCCAGCAGACCGATCGCCTGATGAGCGCGCAGCCATGGTTGATGCTGGTGCTCGATCTGGGCCTTGGCCCGTACGCCGACCAGCCGCTCAACGCATGGCAGGAAAGTTTCCTGCCCGAAGTACTGCAGATGCAGTTGCGCGAGGTGCGCATCGACGACGGCCACGGCGGCCTGCAGCCGCTGCTGCGGAGCGAACAGCTCGTCTCGCCCAATCGGCTGGACGTGCCGCCCGCCGCCGCGCCGGACCTGCGCCTGCCGCTGGGGTTGGCCGGCCTGTCGCTTGGCGCACTGATCGTGCTGGCGCGGCGCTGGTGGCCCATCGGTCATGTGCTGCTTGGCACGCTGTACCTGCTCAGCGCCGGCATCGTCGGCCTGATCTTGCTGACGCTGTGGACGCTGACCACGCATCATTCGGCATGGAGCAACGCCAACCTGCTGCTGTTCAATCCGCTGGCGTTCCTGCTGCTGCCGACGTTGTGGCGATCGCGCCGCGGCCTCGCCGCCTCGCGCTTCATGGACGGCGTGATCGCGCTGCAGCTGCTGGCCGGCATGATCGCCGTACTGCTGCACCTGCTGCCGGGCACCGTGCAGCAGAACCAGCCGTGGCTGTTGTTCGCGCTGCCATGCTGGCTGGCGCTGGCCTGGAGCTTGCGCCGGCACCGGTAATCGCGCGGCGATGTGTAATTGCCCCGTCTTCCGCGCCGGGGCATGATGTGTGCATGAAGCTGATCACACCGCCGCCCCCGGTCGCACCGTCGCCCATCGAACAGCCGATGGTGGTCAACTGCATTGCCTATGGGCAGGACGGCCTGCGGATCGGCGACGTCACACTCGATGCGATCAGCGACGTGCTGGCCGAGCCTGGCACCTTCGTCTGGGTCGGCCTGCACGAACCGGACGAAGAGCTGCTGCTGAAGCTGCAGGAAGAGTTCGGCCTGCACGACCTGGCGATCGAGGATGCGCACGCCGCGCACCAGCGCACCAAGCTGGAGACTTATGGCGACTCGCTGTTCCTGGTGGTGCAGACCGCGCAGCTGATCGACGGTCACCTGGCCTTCGGCGAGACCCATATCTTTCTCGGCCCGCGCTACCTGGTCAGCATCCGCCACGGCGCTTCGCTGTCCTATGCGCCGGCACGGCGTACCTGCGAACACACCCCGGCGCTGCTGGCGCTCGGCCCCAGCTACGCGCTGTACGGCGTGCTCGACTTCATCGTCGACAACCTGCTGCCGATCGTGCGCGAATTCCGCGAGGAACTGCAGCAGCTGGAGCACGACATCTTCGCCGAAACGTTCAAGCGCAGCACGGTGCATCGCCTGTATGACATGCAGCGCGACCTGATGACGCTGCGCCTGGCGGTGGCGCCGCTGCAAGACATCATCAGCCAGCTGGTGCGCCTGCATCCGCAGCTGATCGCCGACGAACTGCGGCCGTATTTCCGCGACGTCTACGACCACGTGTTCCGCGTCAACGAATCCATCGGCGCCATGCGCGAAATGCTCGCCGCCGCCATCAACGTCAACCTCTCGCTGGTCACCTTCGGCCAGAACGAAGTGATGAAGAAACTCGCCGGCTGGGCCGCCATGCTCGCCGCACCCACCTTGCTCACCAGCTGGTACGGCATGAACTTCCAGCACATGCCGGAGCTCAGCCAGCCGTGGGCGTATCCGGTGATGATCACGGTGATGATTCTCGTGGTTGGCGGCATTTATCTGGGGCTGAAGCGGGCCAAGTGGTTTTGAGCTGGAGGCTCTGGGTGATCGGTCCCGCGTTGAAATAGCCGGGAGCGTCACGACTGAAGTCGCTCCCACAAATGCTGCGCGCTGCTGTCCATGTGGTTGTGGGAGCGACTTCAGTCGCGACGCTCCTACACACATGCCCGATGCCAACTACAAGCCAGCGAGCCACCAACCGCATGCCAGCCTAGCTCCGGCCACGCAAACTGCCCCCATGTCACACCTTCCCATCCTCGGCTATCGACGGCTACGCGCCGGCAGATGCTCCCTGCCGGGCCAGCTCTACCTGATCACCTGGACCACCTGGCAGCGCAGACCCCATTTCCTCGATCCGGAACTGGCAAGGGCAACCGCCCGCACCATCTCCTCCGCGGAACTCTGGTTTCCCAGTCGCTGCCTGTGCTGGGTATTAATGCCCGACCATTGGCATGGCCTGATCGAACTTGGCGAAGGTGCGAACCTCTCCACCGTGATTCAGCGCATCAAGGGCGTGACGGCTCGTCATGTGAACCAATATCGCTCATCTAACAAACCGCTCTGGGCCAAGGGATTTCATGACCATGCGCTGCGCCAAGACGAAGCGATCGAGCAGACCTCCCACTACATCATTGCCAACCCGGTGCGCGCGGGATTGGTGCAACATCCGTTGGACTATCCGTATTGGGATGCGTACTTCATCCATGATGGTTTGCGGCTTGATTGATCGCGACTGAAGTCGCTCCTACAAAAAATGCACGGCCCTTGTCCACGAGGAGCTCCCTCGGCAATTGTGGGAGCGGCTTCAGCCGCGATAGCTCCGGTGTCGAACCAGCAAGAGCATCGCGACTGAAGTCGCTCCTACAGAAAATGCACGGCCCTTGTCCACGAGGAGCTCCCTCGGCAATTGTGGGAGCGGCTTCAGCCGCGATAGCTCCGGTGTCGAACCAGCAAGAGCATCGCGACTGAAGTCGCTCCTACAGAAAATGCACGGCCCTTGTCCACGAGAAACTCCCCAGGCAATTGTGGGAGCGGCTTCAGCCGCGATAGCTCCGATGTCGAAACAGCAAGAGCATCGCGACTGAAGTCGCTCCCACAACGCTTTTATCGCAGGTGTGGCTCAATGCGACGCCGCCTTCGGCGCGTCCTTGGCCGTCCATTTCTTCAGCCAGGCGTTGACCGTGTCGTGCCATTGCACGCTGTTGTGCGGCTTCAGAACAAAGTGAGTCTCGTCCGGAAAGGTCAGGAACTCGCTGGGGATGCCGCGCCGCTGCAGCGCCGTGAACGCGCCCATGCCCTGCGTGATCGGAATGCGGAAATCGTCGGCGCTGTGCACCACCAGCATCGGCACGCGCCAGTCCTTGACGTGATTGACCGGATTGAATTTCTCGTAGTTCGCCGGATGCTCCCACGGCGTGCCGCCGTTCTCGTGCTCCTCGAACCACAGCTCCTCGGTGTCGTAGTACATCGCGCGCGTATCGAACACGCCGTCGTGATCGATCAGGCACTTCCACGGCTGGTTCCACACGCCGGCGATCCAGTAGGTCATGTAGCCGCCGTAGCTGGCGCCCAGCGCGCAGGCGCGGTCGCCGTCAAGGAAGCGGTACTTGTCCAGCGCCGCCTTCCAGCCGAGCTTCAGATCCTCCAGCGGCTTGCCGCCCCAGTCGCCTGAAATCGCGTCGGTGAAGGCCTGGCCATAACCGGTGGAGCCGTGGAAATTCACCGTCACCACGGCAAAGCCCTGACCGGCATAGGTCTGCGGATTCCAGCGATAGCTCCAGCCATTGCTCATCGCGCCCTGCGGACCGCCGTGGATGATGAACGCGACCGGG
The DNA here is from genome assembly GCF_042657005.1 of Rhodanobacter terrae. NCBI lineage: Bacteria > Pseudomonadati > Pseudomonadota > Gammaproteobacteria > Lysobacterales > Rhodanobacteraceae > Rhodanobacter > Rhodanobacter terrae. The sequence goes on along the minus strand of NZ_JBHSNG010000001.1, from coordinate 151,806 downwards.
TAGGTCTTGCCCGGCTGGTAGTCGACCGGCTTGACCACATAACCTTGCGCGGTCTCGTTGTTCCAGCCCTTGAAGTTGAAGAACTCGAAATCGCCGACCTTCGCGTTCTTCAGACTCGCCGCGTTGAAATGAGTGACCTGCTTCAGCGCGCTGCCATCGGTGCTGGCCTGGCGCAGATCGAGCGTGTAGACATCGGCCGGGCGCTTCAGGTCGTCGCGGGTCAGCAACAGCTTGCCGGCGGCCATCGAATAACCGTCCACCGTGCCCTCCCCGCTCAGCCGGCTGACCTCACCGTTGGCCACGTCGATCGCGAACAGCGGATGCTGGCCTTCGTCATCGGCGGTGGCATACAAGGTCTTGCCGTCGGCGGAAATCGACAGGCTGCCCGGCGAGCGATCCCATTTCGGAGCCACTTCGTGTTTCGTGCCACTGGCCAGATCCAGCGCCATGATCGCGAAACGATCCGCCTCGAAACCCGGCGTCTTCATCGCCAGGTAGTACAGCGTCTTGCCGTCCGGCGAGGCCACCGGAAACGCATCCCACGCCTTGTTGCCGGCAGTGAGATTCTTCGGCAGCGCCGAGCCGTCGGCCGGCACGCTGTACACGTCGAAGTTGGTCGACCACGGCTCGGTGGTGCCGGCGATGCGCACGTCGAAATACACGCGCTTGCCATCCGGCGCAAAGCCGAACTCGCTCTCATCGCCGAACGGCTTGCTCGGCACATCGCCGTCGATGCCCCGAGTCAGCAGCGTCGGCTCGGCCGCAAGCTGCCCCTTGCCATCGAAGCTGGCCACGAACAACTGGTTGCGCCGGCCATTGGCCCAGGTATCCCAGTGCCGCACGAACAGCTTGGTATAAAGCGTGCCGCTGGCCTTGTCCTTCTCGCGCGCCGCGACGCGCTGCCGGGTGCACGCCAAGCTGGCGCAGTCGGTGAACACTTCATACGACAGCAACACCTGCTTGCCATCCGGCGACAGCTTGTAGCCGCCCAGATCCAGCACGGAATGGCTCACCTGCACGGCGGGCGCATGTTTGGCCAGACTCAAACCGCCCTTGCCGCCCAGATCCACCCGCCACAACTGCGCCACGCCCTTGGCCGGCGCCACGAAATACAAGCTGCGCCCATCCGCCGACCAGCGCGCCGAACTTCCGTCCACCACCTTCACCGGCTGACCGTCCTTGCCCAGATCCAGCACATAGACCGCGTTGACACCCTTGTTCGCCGCGTAATCCGTGCTGCGCACGCCAAACGCCGCATAGCGCCCATCCGGCGACAGCTGCGGATCGCTGACCCGATCCATCATCACCAGGTCGCGCACATTGAATGCATGCGGCCCCTCGGTCTTGACGAAGCTGGTGTCCACGACATCGCCCGCCATCGCGGGTACGGCCACCAGCGCAAGCAGCAGTGCGGCAATCAGGGGTTTCATGGGAGGTCCTTGGGTGGTCAAAGCGGTGACGGTAAGCGCCAAACCGGTCTCAGGCAAGCTTTGGCGTCACCGCACGCCGTGTAGGAGCGCACCCTGTGCGCGAAAGCTCTTGTGTAGGAGCGACCTCGGTCGCGATGCTCTTCGCTTCAAGATGGAAAAAGCATCGCGACTGAAGTCGCTCCCACAAAACCGCGCACAGGGTGCGCTCCTACAGCGGCGGCCAGGCTAGCTCCAACCTGATTGCCACAGAAAATCTGAGCATGCTCGCCCGATACCCGGCGCCGGCCGCCGCTCTGTGCGACGATGCGAACAAGAACCGGCGGGCCGTGCCCGCCCTACCCAAGAGGACGGCCGTGTCCATCCAGCAAGTACGATCTGCACTGGCAAAGCATCCAGAGATTGAGCTGGCGATCGTGTTTGGCTCGGTAGCCCGTGGCGAAGCGCGTCGCGACAGCGACGTCGACGTCGCCGTGCAATTGCCAACATCACTCGGCACCGACGAAAAAATGCAACTGATCGCCGACATCGCCGCCATGACCGGTCGACCAGTCGACCTGATCGATCTTCGCGCCGTCGGCGAGCCCCTGCTGGGGCAGATCCTCAAACATGGCCAACAGGTTCGCGGGGAAGCTGCCGATCTGGCTCCGCTCATGCAACGGCACGTCTACGCCATGGCAGACTTCATGCCCTATGTAGAACGCATGCTCGAAGAAAGGAGACAGGCATGGATCGGCTGATCGTTGCACGCAAACTCGATTCGTTGCGGCGTTGCCTCGACCGGGTGCGCGAACGATGCCCCGCCGACGTTGCCACGCTGGCCCGCGACCCCGATCTGCAGGACATCGTGGTACTCAACCTGAGCCGGGCCGTGCAGATCAGCGTTGACCTTGCGCTCCACGCGCTTTCAGGTCTCGGGCAACCGGCGCCCGAGACCATGGGAGAGGCATTCGACCAACTGGCCGGTGCCGGACAGATCCCAGTCGATCTGGCGCTGCGACTGAGAAAGGCCGTCGGGTTCCGCAACATCGCCGTGCACAACTACAGCGGTATCGACTGGGCGATCGTGCACGCCATCGCCACCCGCCACCTGGGCGACTTCGAAGCCTTTGCCCGTGCCATCGGTCAACCGCGAGACTGAGAATACGTCACCGCCGGCGCGGCCTGTATCTCGATGCGCACCCCGCCGTAAGCGGGCTGCTTGCGGACCACCTCGCCACGGATCGTACAGGTATCGAAGCGCATGCCGTCGTCGCAGGCCACCGGGCAAACCTGACGGAATACCGCGACCACCGAGTCGACCACGGCTCGCTGGTGCCGGCAGTGCGCACGTCGAAATGCACGCGCTTGCCATCCGGCGGCAGCTTGTAGAAGTTGATGTCCAGCGGCGTGTGGCTCTCCTGCACCGGCGCGGCATGCGTCGCCAGATCCAGGCCCTTCGCCCCGCCAGATCCATCCGGCACAGCTGCGTTACGCCTCTGGCCGGCGCCAGGAAGTACAGGCTGCGCCCGTCGGCCGACCAGCGCGCCGTACCGCCGCGGTCCACCACCTTCACCGTCTGATCAGTCTTGCGCGACAAGTCCAGCACATCGACCGCGTTGACGCCCTTGTTCGCCGCGTAATCCGTGCTGCGCACGCCAAACGCCGCATAGCGCCCGTCCGGCGACAGCGGCGGATCGCTGACCCGATCCATCATCACCAGGTGCGCACGTTGAACGCATGCACCCCCTCGGTCTTGACGAAAGTGGTGTCCACGACATCGCCCGCCATCGCGGGTGCGGCTACCAGCGCGAGCAGCAGCGCGACAATAAGAGGTTTCATGGGAGGTTTCCTTGGCCGGTCGGAAGCGTGACGGTAAGCGCGAGGCGGACTTGACGCAAGCGGCCTCATCCGGGATCGGTCCGTGTAGCTACGACGACCAACTGCGGCAGTCACTATTGAGGATCTGCAAGCTGGATAGATGGATGTGTATCATCGGTGCTCTCACGCACTGATCCGCACGCAAGGGGAAAGGATTCATGGACACTCGCGGATACAGCCTCGGCTATCGGGGCGATATTGAAGGGCTGCGGGCCCTCGCCATTCTGCTGGTGGTAGCTGCACACGCCAAAGTTTCATGGCTTGCTGGCGGATTCGTGGGCGTCGATGTGTTCTTCGTTCTGTCCGGCTATTTGATCACCGGCCTGCTGTTGCAGGAAATCGAAAAGACAGGCCACCTGCAGTTCGCGAACTTTTACGCACGTCGACTTCGCAGGTTGTTGCCAGCGCTGCTCGCCATGCTGATATGCACCTGCCTGTTCGCTGTCGTTGTGCTTGCTCCGGGCGCACAAGGCGGCCAAGCGGTGGCCGCGGCTACGGCGTCGATATGGCTCAGCAATTTCCATTTTGCCTTCGCCAAACTCGACTACTTCAGCCCAGGTGCCGCCAGCAACCTGTTCCTGCATACCTGGTCACTGGGCGTCGAGGAACAGTTCTATCTGGTCTGGCCGGCGCTGATGCTCCTGGCCTTCGGTGTATGGCATGGCAAGGGCAATCACCTGCGGAGGTTGAAGGTGGCGATGTTCGCAATTGCCGCCATCAGCCTTGCATTTTGCATCACGCTGACCCGCACAGCGCCACAAATGGCCTTCTACATGATGCCGCTACGCGCTTGGCAGTTCGCAGCGGGCGCGCTGGTGTGGCTGCATTCCCATTCACCCATAGATCACGACACTGACAGCCTCAAGCAGCGAAAAACAACCATTATGGGCCGCTATGTCGGTTGGCTGGGATTGGGGCTGATCATGACAGCTGCACTTTGGTTCAACGCAAACATGGCTTACCCGGGATGGCGTTCGTTGCTGCCCACGATTGGGGCAGCCGCGATCGTCGCCGCCGGTGTGCGTGAATCCAACAAGGGCATCTCATGGGCACTGTCATGGCGTCCCCTGCAGGCTATAGGCCGCGTCTCGTACTCATGGTATCTGTGGCATTGGCCGGTCCTTTTACTGGGCGGCGCGCTCATCGCCACGGTTAGCCCAGCCTACCGCGCAGGATTAGTTGTCCTGTCTTTTTTGCTAGCCATCGCGTCTTACCGTTGGGTCGAGTCTCCCATTCGCCATCAGGCGCGATGGATTGTGCGGCCCCGCGTTGCAGTACTGGCTGCGATCACGCTCATGATGACCGCCAATATTCTGTGCATCGCCTGGTACAACGCCACATCGGCCTGGGCAAACAGCCCTGCTCAGCAACGCTACGCACAGGCACATTTCGATGCACCCATCATTTACTCCATGCCCTGCGACGACTGGTACCACAGTGACGAAGTGCGCTTCTGTGCATTCGGGCCAAGCGATGCGAAGCATACGGTGGTGCTGATGGGCGACAGCATCGGCGCGCAGTGGTTTCCCGCCGTTGCCGAGGTATTCAACCGGCCAGACTGGCGCCTCCTGGTTTTGACCAAGTCGTCATGCCCCATGGTGGATGAGCCGATCTTTTATCCAAGAATCGAACGGGACTACGTTGAATGCAGTACGTGGCGCAAGAACGCATCGCAGCAGGTTGCCGCATTGCGGCCGGACATCGTCATCCTGGGGTCTGTTCAAACAGCCAACTTCAATCGGACTCAGTGGGTCGAAGGCACGGCGCGGCTACTGAAAGTCATCAGTGGCTCCGCAGGCCATGTCTACATTTTGCGGGGAACCCCTCACCTGCCCTTTGACGGCCCCAACTGCCTCTCTTCAAAGAACTGGCTGCCGTGGTTGCACCTGAGTCATAGTACTTGCCAGGCGTCGGGATTCAGTAAGTCGGACAACAACGTTTACCATTGGCTGCAAGAAGCTAGCGGGCGCTTCGGCAATGTCTCTATGCTGGATCTGAATGGAGCGATTTGCCCAGATGGACTTTGTCGTGCGGAGCAGGACGGAATGGTCGTCTTCCGGGATTCGCAGCATATGACAGCAACCTTTGCCAAGTCCTTGGGCAAGGAACTTGGCCAGCAGCTCAAACTTGAGAATCCGCCAGACCGGTCCGCGCAAGTGCTGCGGTAAATCCCAAATGAGGATATAGCCAGTGCACCGCGCGCCGTCCCAAAAAAAAAGCCAGCTCGAGCTGCGTCCGGCGCATGACATCAACTTGTGACTTTGGTCCCACTACCAGCATCCGCTTGGCTCCTCTGCCGCCTTTCGATGACTGCCGACGAAATTTTACGTGCCATTGGTACAAAACGTGCGTGCCCTCGTCTATTCACAGGGGGGTCCTCTATGTTGCGCCAGCGTATTTCCGCCGGTTTTACCTTGATCGAACTGATGATCGTCGTGGCGATTATCGCGATCCTTGCCGCCATCGCCATTCCGGCCTACCAGGATTATCTGATCCGGGCGCAAGTATCCGAAGGCTTGGTTCTGGCCGGTGGCGCCAAGGCGGCAGACTGGGACTTTGTGTCCAACACCGGCCGCTTCCCGCCAAACAACCAGTCCGCCGGACTGTCCTCTAGCGCCTCGATTCGCGGCAACTATGTGTCTAGCGTCAATGTGAGCAACGGCCTGATCAAGGTCTTGTTCAATGGTCCCAAAGCCAACAACAACATCCGCCCGACCAGCAAATATGTGCTGCTATCACCCGTCACTCAGGCCGGCAGCATTGCCTGGACATGCACGCCGAGCACGATCGACTCCAAGTACCTGCCCACGTCCTGCCGTCTGTGACTGGACCCGTTTCAACAAGCCTCAACGCACACAAACTGACAAAAAGCGTCACTTATTTACCCTGTCACGCCAGCCACCAAATAGGTGGTTCAACAACAGACCAAGCCGGACGACATCCTTCATACCAATGCTTGCAGGCTTTCGTGACGAAAGGCACAATCCTTGGGTCCGCGGTATGCGGGAATACACCTGCGGCAGTTGTGGCATACAACCTGCTTGACTCTGCCGCGAGCTTCCTGGTCGTTCCTGACCATGAGTATGGGGTCCGATCCCGCCTAGGGGGATACGGGACTGGAGCTCAGGGGGCATCACACGGTTAGCTAACCAATACAGAGGAACCACCATGAAGAAGAGCATGCAGAAAGGCTTTACCCTGATCGAATTGATGATCGTGGTTGCGATCATTGCGATCCTCGCCGCCATCGCCATCCCGGCCTATCAGGACTATTTGGTTCGCACGCAGGTGTCGGAAGGCGCTGTACTCGCGGATGGCGCCAAGACCGCCGTAGCGGAGTTTTATAGCAACACAGGGCGGCTCTCTACCTCAGGCGGCAACGCGTCAGTGGGCCTGGCTTCAGCGCTCAGCATCAGCGGCAAGTATGTTTCTTCCGTAACTGTCGCTCCGACTACCGGCATCATCACCGCAGCTTACGGCGGCCCGAAAGCCAGCACTCAGATTCCTACTGCCGCAACCCTTGTGCTTTCGCCGGTCACCAGTGCTGGCAGCATCAGCTGGACCTGCAGGGCCGGCTCCAGTGCTTTGAAGTCGAAGTACCTGCCAACTTCCTGCCGTTAATCTCCGGCGCGGTGGGAAGTCTGAAGGGCCGCGTCTTGCGGCCCTTCTTTTTGCTTTCGGATTAGGCATGCTCAATCGCTCAATCATCCTACCGTTTTGCGCACTGCTCGCGCTCCTGCTAATAGCGATCACTGCCTATGCCTCCGGCCTGTACGGTAGTTTCCTGTTCGACGACTTCGGTAACCTGCCAATCCTGGGTGCCACCGGCCCGATCGACAACTGGCCCACCTTCTGGCGCTACATCACGTCCGGCACCGCCGACCCTACCGGTCGCCCGCTGACCCTGCTGACGTTCCTGATCGATGCCCGCAACTGGCCGGCCCATCCTTACCCGTTCAAGCGCACCAACCTGATTTTGCACCTGATCAACGGCGTGCTGCTCGCATTGCTGCTTCGTCGACTTGGCCGCGACACTTTCAAGGCAGTCGACCTTCGCCGCATCGACTTGGCGGCGGTGATGGGCGCCGGGTTCTGGCTGGTGCATCCACTCTTTGTTTCAACAACGTTGTACATCGTGCAACGCGAAGCGATGCTGCCTGCCAGCTTTACCCTGCTGGGCCTGCTGGCGTGGTTGCAGGGCCGCCGCGCGATGAAACGCGGCCATCGTCTAGGCGGCTCCTTGTGGATCGCCTTGGGCCTGGGCGGATGTACCTTGCTGGGCGTACTGAGCAAGGCCAACGGTATTCTGCTGCCGACGTTGGCGCTGGTAGTGGAATACGTGTTGCTACGGGTGGGTGCAATGAGGCGGACATTGACCCCGCCAACACGTCCCGATCGAGTCTATAAACGCGTAATGCTGCTGCTGGCATGGCTACCCACTGCCTTGGTGACAGCCTATCTATTGCAGCAAGGCTGGAGCGGACTGACTCGTGGCATCTCATCGGTGCGCCCGTGGACCCTGGGACAACGCCTACTGACCGAGCCACGCGTACTGCTCGATTATCTAGATCTGCTGTGGTTACCGCGACCGTTCACACCAGGCCTGTTCAACGATCACATCCAGGCATCGACATCGTTGTGGTCGCCGACAACAACACTGCCTTCCTTGCTGGCGATCATGACCATGATCGTGGCCGCCTGGCTGTTACGCCATCGCTGGCCGGCGGCGGCGCTGGCAACCCTGTTCTATTTCGTCGGCCAGTCGCTAGAGTCCAGCACCATCGCACTAGAGTTGTATTTCGAGCATCGCAACTACCTGCCGGCGATGCTGATGTTCTGGCCGCTGGCGCTATGGCTGTGCGATGTGCGCTTGCAACCAGCAGTGGGCCCGGCCGTTGCTTTGGTTGCGACTGAAACCATTCCCGTTGAGGCTTCTGCAACATCGGTGTCTGCTCGGTTTGTGAGGAACAAGGCCAAGCTCGCGTTGGCAATGTTGATCCTGTCGGGCTTGGCGCTGATGACCCACGCGCGCGCCAGCCTATGGGGCAACAGCCATGACCAGGCATTGCTGTGGGCCCGACTCAACCCCGACTCGCCACGCGCACAGGCCAATGCCGCCCAGACCGAATTGAACGATGGCCAGCCAGCACGTGCGGTAAGCCGGCTGCTCGCCCCCCTGACCAAAGCGCCCGATCAGGTGCAACTGGCCCTCAATTTGTTCGGCGCCCAGTGCCAGTTGGGCCGAATCGATCCATCCACCCTGAACGCGTCGCGTCTTGCGCTTAGCACCACCCGCGATCCAGGCACTCTGCTCGTCAGCTGGTTCGAGCGTGCGATGGAACAAGTGGCGAACCCACCGTGTCCGCAACTCAGCTTCGCCACGCTCTCCAGCCTGCTGGAGGCTGCGCTCGCCAATCCCTACCTGGCCAGCAACCCCGGTCGACAGCAGGATATCCACTATCTGCAAGGCCGCCTTGCGCTGATGCAAGGTGATGCGGATACCGCACTGGCGGAGTTCAATCGGGCGCTGGATTTGCAGGTACGTACCTCGATGGCGCTGAAGCAGGCCGCATTGCTAGGCTCGAGTGGTTTCCCGCAACAGGGGTTGTCTCATCTCGATCATCTTGAGGCGGAACCCCAGCAAGGATATAGCCCAGGATTCGGCATGCCACGCATCCATGACTGGGTGTTGCAACATCAACAATATTGGCCAAAAGAGCTGGCGCGGTTGCGCGCTACACTTCGCGATGACGCCACGCATCAGAAGCACACTGCCGAATGAATCCAAACCCAGAGCACCAACGCGCGACGCGCTTTAACCGCACCGGCTGGTGGCTGCTACTTACCGCATTCGCGCTGACCATCGCCGTGTACTGGCCCGGCCTGTCAGGTGGATTCCTGTTCGACGATTACCCCAACATCGTCGACAACCACGGAGTGCAACCGCAGGACGCCAGTTTCTCATCGCTGGTGGAAGCCGCGCTCTCATCCCCATCCAGCGAATTCAAGCGGCCCCTGGCCTCCTTGAGTTTCGCGGCCAACTACCTCACCACGGGTATCGACCCGTACTGGATGAAGCTCACTAACCTGACCATCCACCTGTTGAATGGGCTGCTCGTGTTCCTGCTTGCCCGCGCTTTGCTGAGTTCGGTCTCTATGGGTGCGCACCGTGCGCACGATGCGGCAACCAGATCGCGCACAGAGCACACTCCCACAAAGGTCCGAGCTGACATGGTTGCTGCCTTGATCGCCGCCGGCTGGATGCTGCTGCCGATCAACCTCACCGGCGTGCTGTATGTGGTGCAGCGTATGGAGAGCATGGCCAACCTGTTCGTACTGCTAGGCCTGCTCGGCTATGTAGAAGGTCGCCACCGCATGCTGGCCGCGACGCAATCTGGCGTCCCTGGTCCACACCAGATTGTATTGTCGTCGGAGATTCGCGGCTTCATCCTGTGCCTGGGCAGCATCGTTGCCTGTACCGGAGTGGGTGTGCTGGCCAAGGAAACCGCGGTCATGCTACCGCTGTATGCCGTACTGATCGAGTGGGCGGTATTCCAGTTCCATACACGCACCGGTGAACGGGACAATCGCCTGCTTGGCGTGTTCCTGGTGCTGCTGTTGCTGCCCATGGTTCTGGGCTTGGTTTGGCTGCTGCCCCAAGTCTTCGAACCGGCCTACTGGTCAACACGCGATTTCGGACTTCGTACGCGTCTGCTCAGCGAAGCGCGCGTCGTGGTCGACTACATCCGCTGGACGCTGCTGCCGACGCCGGATGCGTTGTCGTTCTACCATGACGATTTCCATATTTCCACCGGCTTGCTGACGCCTTGGACTACGTTCGCCTGTATCGTGTTACTTGGCACGCTGACCGTGCTGATGATCTGGCTGCGCGGGCGCAAACCGCTGACGGCACTTGGCCTCGCGCTTTTCCTCGGCTGCCAGTTGCTCACAGGCACGATCCTGCCGCTGGAGCTGATCTACGAACACCGCAACTATTTCGCCAGCTTTGGCCTGCTGTTGGTGATCGTACCTTTGCTTGCAGTTCCTCGAACATCGAATTTTGCATTGCCACGCCAGGTGCTGCTCGCCGGACTATTCCTGTGCTGGACCGCCCTAACTGCTTTTACCTCGTATGCCTGGGGCAACCCGCTGCGACTGGCCGAAGACCTCGCTTCCCGCGCGCCACAATCACCACGCGCGCAGTACGAGTTGGGCCGAACCTACATCATCTATTCGCACTACGAGCCCACTTCGCCGTTTACATCGCTTGCGTACGCGCCATTGGAGAAGGCCGCGTTACTGCCCAACTCATCCATCTTGCCGGAGCAGGCGCTGATCTTCATGAATGCGCGCATGCATCTGCCTCTGAAGGATGCCTGGTGGGACAGTCTGACTACAAAATTGAAAGAACGCAGACCCGGCGTACAAGACGAGAGCTCGTTGGGCGCGTTGACTCAATGTGCGCATGAGCAGCGTTGCAATCTTCCAACCGATCGCATGATGCAAGCTTTTATGGCAGCACTGTCGCATCCAGACCCAAGCGCCCGGCTGCTTGCCACTTATGGCGACTACGCCTGGAGTGAGCTGGGCGACCATGCTCTTGGCGAGCGCATGATTGCCGACGCGGTGCGGGCTGCGCCCACCGAACCGGCTTACCTGATCACCCAAGTCCGCATGCTGGCCGCACTAGGCCGCGACGCCGAAGCCAAGCAAGCACTGAAGCGACTGGAATCTCTCAATATCGGAGGACGGTTGAATAGTGGTCTGACGGAGTTGCGCGCTTTGCCAAGCCTGCACTAAGTGTTGACGCCGACCCTACGCCTAAACTCCAGCAGCGCTTAGACTGCCACTTAACAGCTACTTCGAGGCAACAGGTACCAAAGTGAAACGCGCACTCATTTCGGGAATCACCGGGCAAGATGGCGCCTACCTCGCAGAATTTCTTCTCGCGAAAGGCTACGAAGTGCACGGCATCAAGCGCCGTGCCTCGTCATTCAACACAGCACGCATCGACCATCTGTACCAGGATCCGCACGATCCTGAGCGTCGTCTTTTTCTGCACTACGGTGACCTGACCGACGCCACTAACCTGATCCGCATCATCCAGCAAGTGCAGCCAGATGAGATCTACAACCTCGGCGCGCAGAGTCATGTACAAGTATCGTTCGAAACACCCGAGTACACCGCCAACGCCGATGGTATGGGCACGCTGCGGATATTGGAGGCGATCCGCATTCTCGGTCTTGAAAACAAGACGCGGTTTTACCAAGCGTCAACGTCAGAGCTGTACGGTCAAGTGGCCGAAACTCCGCAAACCGAACGCACCCCGTTTCACCCGCGCTCGCCCTACGGCGTGGCCAAGCTGTACGCCTACTGGATCACGGTTAACTACCGCGAAGCGTACGGCCTTTACGCCTGCAACGGGATATTGTTCAACCACGAGTCTCCACTGCGCGGCGAAACCTTTGTCACACGCAAGATCACCCGCGCGCTAGCGCGCATCCACCTCGGGCTGCAGGACTGTCTCTATCTTGGCAATCTGGACGCGCGGCGCGACTGGGGTCATGCACGCGATTACGTCGAGATGCAGTGGCTAATGCTGCAACAACCCAACGCCGAAGACTATGTCATCGCCACTGGTGTGCAGCACTCGGTTCGCGAGTTCGTCGAGCACAGTGCGAGCGAACTCGGTATTACATTGGCATGGCAGGGGACCGGCGCGGACGAATATGCCTACATCGCGACCGCGCCGAATCACTCCGCAGTCAAACCCGGCCAACGTGTTGTAGGTATTGACTCGCGTTATTACCGCCCAGCCGAGGTGGACACCCTCCTCGGTGATCCGAGCAAGGCGCGCAAAAATCTCGGTTGGACTCCTCACACGAGCTTTGCCGAGCTGGTACGGGAGATGACGCAGCGCGATTTGGCGTTGGCGCAACGCGATGCATTGGTGATGAACGCCGGCTTCAACGCGCACTCGCCGCAGGAATGACGCGATGAATTCCGACTCCCGCATCTATGTTGCAGGTCATCGTGGCCTGGTCGGCAGCGCCATCGTCCGTCGCCTGCAAGCCGATGGCGCAGCCAATCTGATCCTGCGCACGCATCACGAACTGGACTTGGTCGACCAGGCGGCCGTCGAAGCATTCTTTGCTATCGAACAGCCCGAATACGTTTTCCTCGCGGCGGCCAAGGTCGGAGGTATCCATGCCAACAGCACCTACCCCGCCGAGTTCATCCATGACAACTTGGCCATCCAGACCAACGTCATCCACAGCGCATGGAAGCACGGCACGAAGAAGCTACTGTTCCTTGGCTCATCATGCATCTACCCGCGTGATTGCCCACAGCCAATCAAGGAGGAATATCTGTTGACGGGACCGCTGGAACAAACCAACGAATGGTACGCCGTCGCAAAAATAGCCGGGTTGAAAATGTGTCAGGCCTATCATCGGCAATATGGCTTCGACGCGATAGTAGCAATGCCAACCAATCTCTATGGCCCCGGCGACAACTATCATCCTGATAACTCGCATGTAGTGCCGGCGCTGATCCGCCGTATCCATGATGCGAAGATCACAGCCACACCGAGAGTCACGATATGGGGCAGCGGAACGCCGTTACGTGAATTCTTGCACGTCGAAGACCTAGCCGATGCAGCACTCTTCTTGATGCAATATTACAATGACGAACACCCAGTAAACGTCGGTTCCGGTCAAGAAGTATCTATTGCCGAACTCGCAGGCGCAATTGCGGACGCCGTCAACTATGAGGGCGAACTTGTCTTCGATACCAGCAGACCGGATGGTACTCCACGCAAACGACTAAACATCGACCGTTTGGACTCACTCGGCTGGCGAGCGCGAATTGCACTGAAGCCAGGGCTGGAGCAAACGATCAACGCTTTCGCTCTAACCACCTCATGAATACCGACGACCCGGTCACCCAGACCAAGTCGACCTCGCGCTGGGTGGGTCCGCGTGGACGACGAATCCTTCACACCGGCGCATGGTCGATGGTCTCAAAGGCATCATCCGCAGCCAACCTATTCCTGACAGTGCCATTTGTGTTGCATGCATTGGGGCCAAAACTATTCGGCGTATGGGCAACGTTGGTCTCGCTGGTCATATTCGCAGGCTTCTTAGATTTCGGACTCGGCAACGGTACTATGAATCTGGTCGCTGCTGCCCATGGACGGGGCGAATATGACGAGGTTGGCTATATCCTTCGCGAAGCACGTCGCACACTGCTCTGGCTTGCGCTGTGGTTGGCTATAGCCGCGTCGGTTGCACTGCCATTAGTCCCGTGGCATCGCCTACTTGGACTTCCCGAGGCAATGGCAGCCAATTGCCGCGCCGCCGCCGCAGCCATACTGTTCACTGTAGTCTTTGCAGTCCCACTAAACCTCGCCAACCGTGTGCAACTCGGCTTAGGACGTGGTGATCGCGCATTTCGGTGGCAGGCCCTGGGTCAACTGCTGACCATGGTGATGGTAATCGCGCTCGCAAAATCAGGAGCGCCACTCCCGTTACTCGTATTGGCGGCTGTAGCCACGCCACTGCTAGCCTCTGTCGTTAATACTTGGCTGCTGTGGCTCGATCCTCAGATGAGGTCACCAGCCAAAAAACGTTACCCAGCATACGCCTCACATATACGCCGTGAAGGATTGTTGTTCTTCGTCCTTCAGCTGGCTGCAGCGCTCGCGTATTCGACCGACCTGCCATTAATTTCCGCGTTGCGCGGGCCTACCGACGCCGGTACCTACGCAATCGTGCAGCGACTATTCTCGATCATCCCACTTTCACTTGGCCTGATTTGGACACCACTGTGGCCAATCTATCGACAGGCACTCGCAACCGGGGATCATAAATGGGTCATGCGCACACTGAAGCTCTCGGTGGTGTTGGCAGTATTCATTGCGCTGAGCACTGGTTGCATCCTGGCGTTGGGCTTTGGCCGCATTGCCTCGCTTTGGGTGCACCAGCCGTTAGCAGTCGCCGGGGCCCTACTTATCGGGTTCGTTGTATGGTGCACCGTTGACGCGGCGGGAACCGCCATCGCCGCGTTTCTTAATGCCGCGAGCATTATGCGCTATCAGGTAATCACTGCGGCCTTCTTCGCAGTCGTGTGCATTGGACTAAAGGTTTGGGCTATCGGTCATTTCAACATATGGATTGTGCCGTGGATAACGGCCGCCACGTTCCTGTTCCTAAATTTGGTCCCTACTCTTCTGTTGGGACCACGCATCATTGCACTTACTCACTCAAAGACCTATTAGCAGCTTCATGCCACCGAACCATCGCCACGGATTCCCCGGAAAAATGATCACAAATTCCAATTACGCGTTTCCTCTCGTGGACTCAAGCTACGATAACCAGGAAATATTGCGCTGCATGGAAACGCTGCTGAGCGGTCAACTCACCATGGGGCAGCGAGTGCATGATTTTGAGCTTGCATTTGCTAAACATATCGGGACCAATTACGCGGTCATGGTGAACTCCGGATCATCCGCCAACCTTCTGGCAACCTCCGCAATAATCAATCCGTTGCGATCGAAAAGATTGAACATGGGCGATTACGTAGCAGTACCGGCAGTTTGCTGGTCAACATCGATTTGGCCGATCGTACAGCTCGGCCTTAAGCCAGTACTAGTAGACGTAGATCCCGCCACGCTGAACCTATCCATAGACTCCTTGCTTGAGGCGATAGTCCGCTTCCCAATCAAAGCGGTTCTTATGGTGCATGTGCTTGGTAACAGCACTGACATGTCGAAACTGCTGGATATCGTTGAAAAAAATTCATTGCTTCTTATAGAAGATACTTGTGAGTCACTTGGCTCCACGTTTGAAGGGAAGTCTCTGGGAACTCTCAGCGACTTTGGAACATATAGTTTCTACTTTTCGCATCATATGACGACCATCGAAGGCGGAATGGTTGTTGCAAAAAACCTCGAAGATTATGACTTGCTTCGATGCCTGCGCGCACATGGTTGGAGTCGGGAGCAAAGTAACCGTACCGAATTGGAAGCCATGAATCCGGCTATCGATCCGCGCTTCCTATTCGTCAACGTCGGCTACAACGTTCGACCAATGGAAATCCAGGCTGCATTTGGGCTTGAGCAATTGCGACGCTTGGACGAAATGAATGCCTACAGGAAACAGAACGCCTTATTGATGCGCCAGTCTTTTGAGCACAATCCAAAATGGCACTCGCAACTCCAATTTCCAAGTTCGCCGCTGGGAGTGGATGCGTGCTGGTTTGGCTTCCCATTCCTCATTAATCCAAAAATTACAATGGATTACAAACGCTTTACGCAATTGCTCATGGACGCCCGCATTGATACGCGCCCGATTGTTTCAGGAAATATGGACCTCCAACCTGCGGTTCGTCTTTTTGATATCGAGCGGTCGCTTGCACCTTTCACGGGAGCCCAACAAGTGCATGACCGTGGAGTCTTCATAGGAGTTCACGCCAAGCCGATCGAACCCGGTCGTATGGCGTGGCTCGCCGAATCGGTTCTCGATGCCATTGCGGTCACAAGCCAGTGAAGCTTTCAGCACTCGTTCCGCGACCCAGATTCCTGCCGCACTTTCACGCATGGGAAACGTTGCGTGAGATACGGGTTGCCGTGACTGGACAACGCGGTGTTCTAGGCTCCCTCCTCACCCAGCGCTTGCGTGAAAATGGTATCCACGTCGACGTATTCCCAGGTGACGTCTCCGATATCGCCGATATCACGCAGTGGATACGCTTAAGCCGAGCAGAAGTCATGTTTCACCTTGCTGCAATTGTTCCATTAGCAAAAGTCGAAGCGGACCCTATTGCCGCGATGAGAGTAAACGCCACGGCGCTAGTCGCAATTCAGGAAGCAGTTGCCAAATTTGTTCCCCAAAGCTGGTTCTTTCTTGGATCTACGAGCCATGTGTACTCCGCGGTCACGCATGTACACAACGGCTATCGTCGCCTCTCCGAAGCATCTGCCACCGAACCGCTTAGCCTGTATGGCGCAACGAAATTAGCGGGCGAGCGCATTATGGTCCCGTTGGCACGACATTTTGGGACGCAACTTTGCGTTGGACGCATTTTTAGCTATTTCCACGAACAACAGTCGTCGTCTTTCCTTATCCCTGGGCTCATTTCGCGCATTAACTCCGCGCATGACGAATCCGTGATCGAGGTGCGTGATGCCGACTGCGTCCGAGACTTTCTGCACGCTGACATGGTCATCGACGCAATATTGTTTCTGTGTGCCCGCCGCGCAGTGATGACGGTTAATATCGGCTCGGGTCAGGCAACGAGTGTTGGAGCGATCGCTAACCGATTGCGCGCGTTATCTTCGAAGAACATTTCGCTGCGATATCTTCCAGCAGCAACTCCGAATGGTCTAGTCGCCGATACCAAGGCGTTACGTTGCATCATATCAGCAGGACTTGATAAATGACGCCCGCATCGGTTTCTATCGTAATACCCGTTTACAATCGTGCACATCTTGTCTCCCGCGCGATTGACAGCGCACTTGCGCAAACTGTTACGTGCGAAGTAGTTTTGGTCGATCATGGAAGTACCGATGATATTTCCGCAGTTGTAAAAAACTACGGGTCAAAAATTCGCTATATCCGTCGCGACAATGACCGTGGTCCAATCGAAGCCTGGCGAGATGGCGCCGAGTCGGCAACCGGTGAATATCTGCATTTCACGTACGACGATGACTGGCTGGAGCCAGAATTTGTCGAAAAATGTCTTGGAGGATTTGGCAACGAGGTCGCATTTGTATACACGCGCGCGACATTGCATGACCCCAGCGCTGGCGCGACCCGCGTATTGCTGCGTCATCCAAGTGGAATTAATCCAATCAAAGATATCGTGCAATATCTGCTTCTCTCACCGCTAACCATCAGTCCGGGTTGTGCGATGTTCCGGCGTAACGATGTATTAAAAAATCTATTGCGCGAAATCCCTGGCGCAGCGGGCCCCTACGGAAAGAATTCGGGCGTTGGCGAAGACCTTCTACTGTTCTTGCTCACATCATTGAGTTACGACAAGTATGCGCATGTGTCGAAACCGCTTGCAGACTTCCTCGCGCATCCGGGAAGCATTACTGTTAATGCGCAGCGCACCGGGAAAGGCTCAATCCTTGCCGAGTCTTATGGAGTGGCCAAGGCATTCTATTTGAGCCAACCCGGCGCAGATAAACCCCTGCAAGGCTTCCGAAAAACTCTATTCCGGCTCCTCTGGGCAGTCCGATCATTCTTATCGTAGGAAACGGAGCAACCCCACTCATCCGCTCATCTCATACTTCGATCATTGGCGCCACTTTGACTATGGGGCTGTGCTTGAAAGCTGTCTTCAGTCCATCATCACCCGAATCGTCCGTGATTGGAATTAATCACTACCTTACTAATAGGGCTATCTGAGTTAACCGCTCCGCCGCGTACGCCAGATGCGCCACGGATGGAGTAGCGCATTCACGACCAACACCGCAAGCTGATAGACAGGGCGCACGTGAAAGATGCCGAGCTTCCAATTGATATACACAGACTCGGACACCATGCGCAATCGGTTTCTCGGTTGCGAGCTGATGCCGGCGGCGTCGAAGCGCGCGACCATGACGTCTAGCTTCGCGCTACGCCCAGCCAGCAATTCACCCAGCAACGTTTCGCCATCAGCGCAGATACGGCAACGCTCGTCGAAACGGAAGTCACGGAACACTCGCGCACGCTGGAACACACCCTGATGGCATGGCATCCATGGCCGACCGCCGCCCCATGGCCCACGTAAGCCCTGCCATTCTGGATTGCGCGCGCGCATATCGATACCGGAAGCTGCGTCAAACAGGGTAGTACCGCCGTAGGCGGTAGTAGTTTCCAACGGCAACTTGTCAAGTTCGTCCAAAACCTTTGCTAGCGTATCGGCCCCATACAGAACATCACCAGCGCCTAAAAACAGCACCCATTCCCCGCGCAGATGAGGCAGCACCTTGTTCCAAGCGTTGTAGATGCCGGTGTCGGGCTCGGACACCATGGTGGTCACAAGATTGCCAAATCCCTTCACCACGGCCAAGGTATCGTCGGTCGATGCGCCATCGACAATGAGCCATTCGAAGCTGTGGCACGTCTGCTCCTGCAGTGAGCGAGCGGTGCTCGATAACGCATTGCACGCATTGAATGTAGCTGTGATGATGCTGAACCGTGGCGCCGCAGACGCGTCGTCTGTCACTCTGGCGTCAGCTTGGCAACCAGTAGCACCTCGAGTTTGCATAACAGGCCGTATGTGGAGGCTTTTCATCGCAAGGAATCGGGGATATGAAGCTAAATGATGACACCATTGACGGAGTAGATCCTAGCTGGTGGGCAACTTTCTAGGTCGGCAGACTCAACTATGAAGTGCGACGCTTGGTGGACATGAGGATAGGACCAGCCTTTTGTCGATGTCACCTCTCAACTTCGACAGTTCAAGCACCACCCAGCAAGCATGCAGAACTGTTTTTTCGTGGCGACCGGGTCAGAGGTACGCTGGCAAGGACCTTGGGGATGCGCTCAAGTGACGACACCGCCAACGGCTTCACCATAGTCTTGGCATGATTTATGGATTCACCAACCATGCATTCTTGCAGCACTAGCGATAGACCTTCCATCACAGTCATCATTGCGGCCTACAACCGAGCAGGCCTCCTACGTCGCTCTATATGTTCAGCGCTCGAGCAATCATTGCCTGCACTCGAGATTTTGGTAATCGATGATGGCTCGACCGATGGAACAGATGTAGTAGCTCGAAAGCTGGCTCTTGCGGACAAGCGCATACGACTCATAAAGCTCCCCCATAATCTTGGCCCATCATCAGCTCGCAATACGGGCTTGGATCAGGCGCGAGGCGACTGGATTGCCATCCTGGATGCTGATGACATCTGCATGCCGAATCGTTTTGCGCGACAGGTTCAGTTTCTGCAACAAAACAACCTGGATCTCTGCGGCAGCTGGTTTGTGGAGTTCGGGCAGGGACTTGCCCGCACAGCACGCTGGCCGTATACCGAAGCCGCCTTGCGTGCAGCCATGCTGTTTCAAAGCACCATATGCCACCCTACGGTGATGGCCCGTCGTGAAGTATTCGACCATTACCGTTACCGGGAGGAATACCGGTTGGCCGAGGACTACGATCTGTTCGCCCGAACGATGGCCGACTTCCGGATGGCTAACGTTCCAGAGGTACTCCTGCGCTATCGCCGCCATCCAGGTCAGGCAACGCAAACCCAACGAGAGGCAATGGAGGATGTGACAAGGAATATCCGACTTGAAATATTGGCCACTCAGGGCATTGATGCATCCGAAGACGAACAGCGGTTGCACAATCTGATCCGTGCCCCCAAGTCCATAAGCAACCACGAAGACTTGCTAGGCGTAGAAGCGTGGCTGCTGAAGCTGGCTTCACTGCATGAAAATCCTGAAGCAAAAAAGATAGTCGCTTCGCAATGGGTACGCGCATGTGTACGAGCAGCACCACTTGGCATACACATGCTGCGGACCTATCGTGCTTCACCATTGCTCAGACTAGCCGGCGCCGGAACGCGCACATTGGTTGACCTGTCCATATTGGCCGCCATGAAGCTGGACTATCGCTCCTCACCTTTTGCCGCGTTGCGTCGCCTCGGCCTCAGCGCTTGACCGGGTTGAATATGAAATCTGCAACCATTCTGATTGTTGGCGCCGGGTTTTCTGGGAGCGTGGTTGCGAGCGAATTGGCCAGCGCTGGTCGTCGAGTGCACATCATTGACAAGCGCTCACATGTCGCCGGCAACGCGTACGACGAGTACGACGAATACGGTGTGCTGGTGCATCGCTATGGGCCGCATATTTTTCACACCAATGCCGAACGCATTTTCGAATACCTGTCGCGCTTCACCGAGTGGCTACCTTACGAGCACCGCGTGCGTGGCGTGGTGGATGGCGTCCCGTATCCCTTTCCTATCAACCGCGTCACGTTAAACCAGCTGTACGGGCTGGACCTGGACGAGGTCGGCGCAGCTGAATTCTTCGAGCGCGTGCGGGAACCGCGCGAACCGGTGATAACCAGCGAAGATGTCGTGCTGAATTCGGTGGGCCGCGACCTGTACGAAAAATTCTTCCTCAATTACACGCGCAAGCAGTGGGGTCTGGATCCATCCGAACTGAAGGCTGGAGTGGCGGCGCGCATTCCCGTGCGAACCAATACCGATGATCGCTACTTCACCGACACCTTCCAGGCGATGCCGTTGCACGGCTATACGAAGATGTTCGAAGCCATGCTCGACCATCCGAACATCACCGTGGAGCTAGGTGTGGATTTCGCCAACGTGCGCGATCGCGCGGGTTACGGCCATGTCGTCTACACCGGCCCCATCGACGCGTATTTCGACTATTGCTACGGCCCCCTGCCTTATCGCTCGCTTCGCTTCGAGCACGAGCATCTGCCAGCTATCGAGCAATACCAGGAAGTGGGCACGGTGAACTACCCGAACGACCACGCATACACGCGGATCACCGAGTTCAAGCACCTGACCGGGCAACAGCATGCCGGCACGTCCATCGTGCGCGAGTATCCGCAGGCGGAGGGCGACCCTTACTACCCGGTGCCGCGGGCGGAAAATGAGGCGTTGTTCAAGCGCTATGAAGAGCTGGCGAAGAGGGAGGCAAACGTAACTTTTGTTGGCCGGCTTGCGCAGTACCGTTACTACAATATGGACCAGGTCGTCGGCGCCGCACTGGCCGCTGCGAAACGGCTGACAGGCTGAGCGTATGCGCATCGCTTTCCTGTGCAAAAGGCAATACATGGGCAAGGACGTCATTGCGGACCGCTATGCGCGCCTGTATGAGATGCCGTTCCAACTCGCCAGGCTCGGTCATACAGTTGGCGGGTTTTGTCTCAGCTATCAAGGGCATGACAAGGGGCGCTGGGAGCACGATGCACAACCCGGCTCCCTGACTTGGGAGTCGCGTTCGCTGGGGCGGATGAAAGTAACGGCACTCTTTGCCTATCCACATCGCATGCTCCATCGCCTGCGTGAATTCGCACCTGACCTGTTGATCGGCGCCTCGGATATCCCTCACGTCGCGCTGTCGGCATGGTTGGCGAAGCGGCTAGACATTCCCTACGCCGTGGATCTGTACGACAACTTCGAGGGCTTCGGCCAAGCGCGCATCCCCGGCATGATACCGGCGCTGCGGCATGCGGTGCGCAGGGCCGCCCTAGTAACGACCACCAGCCAGCCACTGAAGGATCTGGTCATCGGCAGTTACAGTGCGCACGGCGAAGTCATCGCAATGCCGAGCACCGTGGACAAATCGGTGTTCCGGCCGATGGATCGGATGAGCTGCCGCCAGTCATTGGGACTGCCGGTGGACGTGAAACTGATCGGCACGGCCGGTGGCCTGTACCGCGACAAGGGCGTAGGCACCCTATATGAAGCGTGGAATCTCATCGTGCGGCAGCGCAACGATGTGTACCTTGTGCTCGCCGGCCCCGTAGATCCAGGCTTCCCACCACCTATTGGCGAACGTATTCACCACCTCGGCATGCTGCCCCACGCACGCACGGCCGAGCTTTTCAACGCACTCGATGTGGGCGCCATCTGCATCCGCGACACACCATTCGGCCGCTATTGTTTCCCGCAGAAAGCCTACGAAATGCTGGCGTGCAGGCTTCCGGTCGCCGCTGCGCGCGTCGGCGCCATGACTCCGTTGCTTGCGGATGTGCCATCTGGCCAATACGATGCCGACGATGCCGAAGGCCTAGCGCACGCCCTGCTCGCTCAACTCGACCGCCCTGCCGTAGCCGATGTGCTCATTGAGGATTGGGCGCAGTTGATTGCTGCGCTGGAACCGCGCTTGCAAGCGATCGCCGACAATCAATCCGAACGCTTGACGCCGCAGGCCACATAACCATCGCCCAGGTCATAGCGATAGAACCATCGCTGCACGCTCCGAAACGGTAGGAAGAGGTTACCGCTGACCAGTGAGAGCACGCGATTGATGGTCTTTGGCTTGGCTTGGGCGCTACGGATACTGCGCTGCTCCGGGGTAAGCCCTTCATAGCTGTGATCGTCGCGGATCAGGCGGTTTGAAAACCTGCGTGTCAGTTCGGTGATCGGGAATCCGTAATTGACGATGCGGATGTCTCCAATGCCAGCATCGGACAGCAGCGCCTGCAGGGCCGCCTTTTCGTAGCGGCGCACATGCCCCACGATCTCGTCCGACCGGCCGAATTTGCGCTGGTGTGCCGGCACGGAGACAAGGACGCGGCCACCCGGCTTCAGATGACGCACCCAGCTGCGAAGCACTTCCGCGTCGTGCTCTATGTGCTCGAGCACTTCAAAGGCAAGCAGGTAATCAAACGAAGCATCCGGGAGTCCGTCCAATTCATCGACGACGGCCATGCGATCCCCCGCATAGGCCAGGTTATCTCGCAACATCTGGCGACTGTCTTCGCCCAGGTCGTGGCAAGCACCGGAAAACCCCCTGTCGAGGAATATCCTCGTCATATGGCCTGTGCCGGCTCCCATCTCTACAAAACGACCCACGGGCCAAGACTTGCTGATGTCGTGCACGCAGCTTTCGCGGAGAATGAGTTTGGGCTGCTTCTTCATCGACTGACGATTCTCAGTAGCGTGGATTACAGTGCCAGCGCCACGCACTTTCAATGATCGCCGGCATGCCTTCATACGATGGGCGCCAGCCGAGTACCTCAGCGGCACGCTTGCTGTCGGCCACCAACACTTGTGGGTCGCCCGCTCGGCGTGGTGCCAGAGAGAACGAAATCGGCTTACCCGTGACTTTGCGCGCAGCTTCGATGACTTCCATGACGGTGTAGCCGCTGCCACTGCCGAGATTGAAGCGATGCGCGCCGCCGTGATTGTTCAGATAGCTCATGGCCAACAGATGTGCAGCCACTAGATCGGTGACATGTACATAATCACGCACGCAGGTGCCATCCCGCGTGGAATAATCGTCACCAAATATCAGCAATCCATCGCCCAGGCCCAATGCATTGCGCAGCACATTGGGGATCAAGTGGGTTTCTGGTGCATGAGATTCACCGATTTCACCGTCCGGGTCGGCGCCCGCTGCGTTGAAGTAGCGCAATGCCGCAGAGCGCAGCCCGTAAGCACCAGCGGCGTCCTCCAGCATGCGTTCGACCATTAGCTTGCTGGCGCCGTACGGGTTGATCGGCAACGTCGGATGCGACTCGTCGACATGGTCTGCCATCGGCACACCATAGACTGCTGCGGTCGATGAAAACACCAGCCGATCGACACCAGCATGACGCATCGCCTCCAGCAGATTCAACGT
Organism: Rhodanobacter terrae; assembly: GCF_042657005.1. Taxonomy (NCBI): domain Bacteria; kingdom Pseudomonadati; phylum Pseudomonadota; class Gammaproteobacteria; order Lysobacterales; family Rhodanobacteraceae; genus Rhodanobacter; species Rhodanobacter terrae. Next base: position 128,201 of record NZ_JBHSNG010000001.1, on the reverse strand, counting down.
GCCTGTGACGTTGTTGCGATAGTAGGCATACGGATCTCGCGCCGATTCGCTCACCTGTGACAGCGCACAGAAATGCATCACGGCGTCAAAGCGATGCGTCGCGAACAATTCGCCGAGGGCTATCCTGTCGAGCAGATCACCTTCGACAAATTCACCCCACAGCATAGCGGCGCGATGGCCCGTCGACAGATTGTCGAAAACCGTCACCTTGCAACCCGCATATGCCAACCCCTTCGCCATGTGCGCGCCGATATAACCCGCGCCGCCACATACCAGAACGTGTGTCATGCCTGACCATCCTTTATGGCCGCATGGTGGATGCAACTTTCGAGCAGGCCAGCGTAACCGTCTGAAATCACCCTCCAGTCGACTCGATCCGCGGCGATAAGACGGATCTTCTGTGCCCGTTCCTGTGCCTGCTGCGGATTGCCCAACGCCGCCAGGATCGCCGATGCGAGCACCTGGGCATTCCTGGCATCGACGCAAACCCCCTGAGCTACATCACCGAGCAGGTCGCGAACGCCCGCAACGTCGCCTACGATCACCGGGCAGCCGCAACCAATTGCCTCCATCAGCACTACGGGCAACCCTTCCTGGTTACCCGAGTCGTCGCGAATGAACGGCGCGACAAAGATGCTGGCTCGGCGATAGAGCCCCGGCAACACTTCTTGCGACATGGCGCCGAGAAAATTCACATGCTTCTCGATGCCCAATTGCCGTACCTGTATCCGCAATGATGATTCCTCCGGCCCGAAACCGGCAATCGTCAAAGTCACTTCCGGCCAACCTGCAAGTACCGCAGGCATGGCGTTCAGCAGGTGTGGAAGGCCCTTCTTGGGTACCAGCCTGCCCACGAAAAGCAGCTCATCACGAGACCGTTCCACTTGCGCATCGACAACAAAGCGCTCGCGCAGATCCACGCCCATCGGCAATACCACCAGCTCAGGCGGATGCAGATTGATGCGTAGAGCTTCATCGCGCATGGCGGTGCTCACGACTGTCATGGCCGACGAGGAGCCGGCGACGCGTCGCTTGAGCACTTCCAGCCAACGCCCACGCAGGCCGAACAAATCGCCACCGTGCGATGTCACCAGGTAAGGAACGGCGGTTCCAAGTTTCAAGCGACGAGCGATCAAGCCCTGCGGAATCAGCCAATGAGCGTGGACGATATCGACCTTTCGACGCCGCAATAGTCGACGCGCGGCAAGATACTGGCTCAACACGAATCCCGGCACGAGCAACCACTTCCACGGAAACCTGCGCAGATTGGTGACGATGCCGCCATCGTTGACCAGAGTCTGCCATCGCCGTGGTGCGTAACGAAAACGCACTACTTCGACGCCATCGAGCACCCCGTCGAGATCCGCTCCGGGAGCATCGGGCACCAAGGCAATCACGTGAAAACGATCGACCAGCCTTCGACACAGTTCATGGACGAAACCGGGCTCGGGATCGTTGCGCCAGCGCGGGTAAGTAGACGCCAGCACCAACAGGGTAGGCAGTATCGGCTCACTCATACCGTCGATACATCAACCCCGTGATCTGCTCCGAAATCAATCCGATCAGGAATACGATGACAGCCGCACTCCACAACAGCGTGCTCATGTTGGTGAGCCGATGGTACGCAAACAAGGTGTAAGCGTAGTTGGCGCAACCAAGCAAAAAGAACAACACACTCGCCGGCACGAACAACTTCAACGGCGAATACAGCGTCGCGATCTTGAAGATGATCAGCAGGAAACGCACGCCATCGCGCACGGGCTTGATGTGGCTCTTGCCGATGCGCTGGGCGGCCTTGATCGGCACGTAAGCGACCGGGTAGGCGCTGCGGAAGAACGCCATGGTGCTGGTGGTGGGGTAGCTGAAGCCGTTCGGCAGCAGGTGCAGGAATTCGCGGAATTTGTCTGCGCGCACGGCGCGGAAACCGGAGGTGAGGTCGAGCACCGGATGCCCGGTCATGCGGGTTGCCAGCCAGTTGTACAAGGTGTTGGCTAGGCCTCGCCCGACACCGGCCTGGCTGCCCCAGTCACGGGCGCCGACGATCATGTCGTAGCCCCGGTTCAGTTGATCGAGCAGGCGCGCGATGTCGGCCGGATCATGCTGGCCGTCGCCATCCATGAACACCAGGATGTCGCCGGTGGCGGCGCGCGCTCCACGCTTGATCGCGGCACCATTGCCCATCGAGTACGGTGAGGACAGGCATTCGACGCCGCAGCTTTTGCAGACGCTGCGGGTATCGTCGGTGGAGCCGTCGTCGACCACGATGATCTCGGCGTCGGGGTGCGCAGCGCGCAGGCGCGGCAGCAGCGCGGCCAGCGCGGGGGCCTCGTTTTTGGCGGGCAGGATGATGCTCAGGCGGTTCAACAGATGGCTCCCCCGGGGTGAATGGGGATCATAGCTTGAAGGCTGGGGGACGGTTGGGGATGGGTTGAGGTTTTGAGCTTTTTCTCGCTTCTCTGCTCGGGGGAGGCTGAGTTGGGGTTGTTCCTGGTTGCAGGATCAAGAGCTCTTCCACGTCCCAACCTCCCCCTGCTTGCAGGGGGAGGAACAAAACGCAAAGAGCCGGCTCCAGCTTCTGCGGTGATTGGGGTTTGCAGAGTGAACTCGGGCAACGCGGCCACGTGCGCGCCGTGCTGACAGCGAGAGCGGCGGGCAGTACACGCCCTTATATCTCGATGGTCGTTTCGGCGATCATCCCCGACTGATCATCGGGAGGAACAGGCGGGGTCGTGCCCGCCCTACGGGACTGCCTGCAGGGGATGGCCGGGGCGGAGCTGCTCTTTGGCTACTCTGCCCAATTCGCGAGCCTGAGCCCAGGCACTCGTTCGAATTCACCGATGTTGTTGGTCACCAGCGTCACGTTGGCGGCGCGCGCATGCGCGGCGATCCACAAGTCATTGCCGCCAATCGGGGTACCGCGCTTGGCGAGCAAGGCGCGAATGTCCCCATAGTGCTCGGCGGTCTCGAAGGGCAACGGTAACACGTTGACGATTTGCGTGAATGCGTCGAGACGCAGCTGTGCATCCTCGCGGCGAGCACTCTTGGCGATGCCGAATTGCAATTCACCGTAGACGATGACGGATGTTGCGATACGCCCCGGCACATGACGGTCGATGCGCTGCTGCACCCGCGGGTAGCGGCCCGACAAGGCGTAGATGCAGATGTTGGTATCGAGCAGGTAGCCCAGAGACATTACAGTCCCTTGCGTTCTTGCGGCGGCAGGTCGGGAATGTCATCTGGCATCACATCGTCCGGCCACGACGGCAGCGCATCCAGCAGGTCGGCCAGCTTGGGCCATTTTTCGCGCAAGACGATTTCGTCACCGCGGCGGAAAATATCGACCTCGGTGGCGCGGAAGCGGAACGCCTTGGGCAGCCGCACTGCCTGGCTGTTGCCGGACTGGAAAATCTTGGCGGTAGTCATGATGACGATCCTCATGTATATACGCTGAGGATATACGCTGAGGCGTATTTTGTCACGTCCGTCAAGGAGGCGCGGCTTGACGGCTGTTTGTGCCGCGGCGCTAGCCGGTCGTACCGACGAGAGCGTCGGGATTCAGGCGATCAGGCTCATGCCAGCGTGCTTCGCGGCAGCCCGATCGAATGTCATGATGCGGTCGCAACCGACTGATGCAGCACTGCACGCAATCAGGCAATCGGCAAAATCGACCTTCGAACCACTGCAACTGCGCACCGCTTTCCAGACGACTTCCGCGCGATCCACCCTCAGCTCCTTGGTGCGCAGCAGGGCCTCCAATGCATCGAAAAGTTGCGTTCGATCCAGGCCATAGCAGCCACCCAACACCCAGACCAGCTCAATAACCGACACGATCGAGATCCAGCCCGGTGCATCGACGGTCAGCGTATCGAGCAAAACGGAGGCCTTGGCCGATTGCGCTACATCGTCCTGCATGATGTAGCGCACCAGTACATTGGTATCCAAACCGATCATTTTGCGGCGGCACCCGCCGCGGCGATCATGGCGTTCATCTGCTCGATCGATACGGGCTTGGCGGCCTTTCCGAACATGCCCTTGAGTGCGGTTACAGGACGCGTGGCTGCGATGAATTCGTACCGGCCTGGCGCGATTTCCACAAATTCCACCCGATCGCCCGTGCGTACATGCATGGCATCGCGTACGGCAGCCGGTATCGTGATCTGGCCTTTGCTGGTGACGCTGGCGGTAGTCATGACGCTCTCCGTAGTCATCCTTACTTCATTGTAAGGATGTCTTGGCGCGCGATCAACACGCTGACTTGGATCGGGACACAACCTGTGGCTGAGATTTCATGCGCATGCCATCGCAGAGGGTGCGCGTCTTCGGCAAGAAGAAAACTGCCAAGAAGAAAACTGCATGGAAACCTTGTGCGCCGCACCACCCATGAGGGTTCCGGGTCGCAGGGAATGGATGACCTGAGCGCCAGACTGCGGTAGATTCAACCACATACAGGGGCAAGGTCGAGTAGGTTATGTCATCTCAGCTGCAACCATCGCTCGTAGGTCTGTCCGGCATGGCGCGTCGGTTGGTGTCCGAGGGGGTGTTGCCGGAGGCCGATGTACGCAAGGCGATGGCCGACAGCGGCCAGCAGAAGGCGTCGCTGGGCGCCTGGTTGCTCGATCACAACCTGGTCGACAGCGGCCGGTTGACCCAGATCGCCTCGGCCGAATTCGGCATGCCGATGATGGATGTGGCCACGCTGAATCCGGCGACCATGCCGCTGGACCTTATCAGCGAAGCGCTGATCACCAAGCATATGGCGTTGCCGCTGTTCCGTCGCGGCAAACGCCTGTTTGTCGGCATTGCCGATCCCATGCAGTCGCATGCGCTGGACGAGATCAAGTTCCACTCCAACTGCATGGTCGAACCGATTCTGGTCGAACGCGGCTCGCTGCAGCGGGTGATCGAGAGCCTGCTCAACAGCATGCGCGACACCATGCCCGACATGGGTGGCGGCGATCTGGACGGCCTCGAGCTCGAGGTCGGCGACGAGGAGGCCGAAACGACCGGCATCGACGCGAACGCCATGGACGACGCGCCGGTGGTGAAGTTCGTCAACAAGATCCTGGTCGACGCGATCCGCCGCGGTGCCTCGGACATCCATTTCGAGCCATTCGAAACCCAATACCGGGTGCGTCTGCGCATGGACGGCATGCTGAAGGCCGTGGCCAGCCCGCCGATGAAGATGGCCAACCGCATTGCCTCGCGCATCAAGGTGATGGCGCAGCTGGACATCGCCGAAAAGCGCGTGCCGCAGGACGGCCGCATCAAGCTCAATCTGTCCAAGACCCGTGCGATCGACTTTCGCGTGAGCTCGCTGCCGACCCTGTTCGGCGAAAAGATCGTGCTGCGTATCCTGGACGGCTCCTCGGCCAGGATCGGCATCGAGAAACTCGGTTATGAGCCGGAGCAGCAGAAGCTCTTCATCGACGCAATCCACAAGCCGTACGGCATGGTGCTGGTCACCGGCCCGACCGGCTCGGGCAAGACGGTGTCGCTGTATACCGGCCTGAACATGCTCAATACCGCCGAGCGCAACATCTCGACAGTGGAAGATCCGGTGGAAATCCGCGTCGAAGGCATCAACCAGGTGCAGCAGAACGTCAAGCGCGGCATGACGTTTGCCAGCGCGTTGCGCTCGTTCCTGCGCCAGGATCCGGACGTGATCATGGTCGGCGAGATCCGCGACCTGGAAACCGCCGAGATCGCAATCAAGGCGGCGCAGACCGGCCACATGGTGCTGTCCACCCTGCACACCAACGATGCCGCGCAGACCATCGCGCGACTGATGAACATGGGCATCGCACCGTACAACATCACTTCATCGGTCACCTTGATCATCGCCCAGCGCCTGGCGCGACGCCTGCACGATTGCAAGAAGCCCCAGAATCTGCCGCCGCAGGTGTTGCTGGCAGCGGGTTTCAGCCAGGCCGACATCGACGCCGGACTGACCATCTACGAGGCCGGCGGCTGCGACGGCTGCAATGAAGGCTACAAGGGCCGCGTGGGCATTTATCAGGTGATGCCGATGCTGGAGGACATCCAGAAAATCATCTTGCAAGGCGGCAATGCGCTGCAGATCAGCGAGGTGGCCAAGGCCGCCGGAGTGAATGACCTGCGCGCGTCGGCCCTGCTCAAGGTGAAGAACGGACTGACCAGCCTGACCGAGATCGACCGGGTAACCAAGGAATAAGCCGGGAATATGGGACATCCGTAGCATCGAACTTGCGTCCGGCGCCACGGTTTGGCGCGACGGAAATGACATAAGCTGTACAAATACCTTGCCAGCCGCCCCACTTGAGCGGCTCGGGGATCGAACAACAGGGGGAAGATGCGCATGGCCACGGCTACCGCAAAGCTAAACGCAGACAAGACGCGTGCGCTAGGCGCGCAACGCGCCGAAGTCAGCCAGCTGACCACCTACGAGTGGGTCGCGCTGGACAAGCGCGGCAAACGCATGAAGGGCGACATGCCGGCGAAGAACGCTTCGCTGGTCAAGGCCGAATTGCGCCGCCAGGGCATGAACCCGCAGACCGTGCGGGAGCGTTCCAAGCCGTTGTTCGGTGCTACCGGCAGCACGGTCAAACCGGGCGACGTCGCCATTTTCAGCCGCCAGATCGCCACCATGATGGCGTCGGGCGTGCCGATGGTGCAGTCGTTCGACATCATTGCCGACGGCCAGAAGAACATTCGCTTCAAGAACATCCTGCTCGACGTGAAGCAGAACATCGAGGGCGGTGCGGCGCTGCATGAGGCGCTGGGTCGCTATCCGGTGCAGTTCGATGAGCTCTACTGCAACCTGGTGCATGCCGGCGAGACGTCGGGCGTGCTGGATACCGTGCTGGACACCGTCGCCACCTACAAGGAGCGCACGGAAGGGATCAAGAAGAAGATCAAGAAGGCGCTGTTCTACCCGATGATGGTGCTGGCGGTGGTATTCATGGTCTGCCTGATCATGCTGCTGTTCGTGGTGCCGGTATTTGCGAAGACCTTCCAGGATGCGGGTGCGCAGCTGCCTGCCCCGACCCAGTTGCTGGTCAGCGCCTCGCAGTTCATGCAGAGCTACTGGTGGGTGGTGATCGGCGTGATCGTGGGCAGCATTGTCGCGCTGGTCACCGCCAAGAAGCGCTCGGTGAAGTTTGCGCACTTCCTGGACCGGATGGCATTGAAGATGCCGGTGATGGGCAATATCGTGCGCAATTCGGCGATCGCCCGCTTCGCCCGCACGCTGGGCGTGACGTTCCGCGCCGGCGTGCCGCTGGTCGAGGCGCTGGACGCGGTGGCCGGGGCCACCGGCAGCGTGGTCTACGGCGATGCCGTCAAGCAGATGCGCGACGACATCTCGGTGGGCCACCAGTTGCAGCTGGCGATGAAGCAGACCGGCCTGTTCCCCAACATGGTGGTGCAGATGACCGCGATCGGCGAAGAATCCGGCTCGCTGGACAACATGTTGTTCAAGGTCGCCGAGTTCTACGAGGACGAAGTCAGCAACGCGGTCGACACGCTGTCCACCTTGCTCGAACCGATCATCATGGTCGTGCTCGGCACCCTGGTCGGCGGCATGGTGGTCGCGTTGTACCTGCCCATCTTCAAGCTCGCCGGCACGTTCTAGACGTCAAAAAGCGCGACACGAAAACGGCGGGCACAGCTCGCCGTTTTGTTGTCGCTGTTGTTGTAGGAGCGCACTCGTTCGCGATGCTCCGATGTTGATTGCCGCCAAGGGCATCGCGCACGAGTGCGCTCCTACATGATGCACGTGCACCCGCGAACCGCCGTACCCTATGCCGTACCCGCTCGATCGCGGAACCCAAGACACAAGGCTGACGCATGCCCGATCTCCCCTTTGCCCTGTGGATCGCCCTGGCCGGCGTGCTCGGCCTGCTGGTGGGCAGTTTTCTCAACGTGGTGATCCTGCGCCTGCCCGAGCGCATGGCGGCGGACTGGCGGCGGGAGGCGCGTGACGTGTTGGAGCTCGAGGCCGATGTGACGCCGCTGCCGCCGGGCATCGTGCGCGAGCCATCGCATTGCCCGCATTGCAAGCATCCGTTATCCGCGATGGACAATATTCCGCTGTTCGGCTGGCTGCTGCTGAGTGGGCACTGCCGCTACTGCAAGGCGCCCATCTCGATCCAGTATCCGTTGGTGGAACTGCTCAGCGGCGTGTTGAGTGCCGTGATCGTATGGAAGTTCGGACCGTCTTGGGCCGCCTTGGCGGGACTGGCGCTGACCTGGACCCTGATTGCGCTGTCGGGCATCGACTTCCGCACTCACCTGCTGCCTGACCAGCTGACCTTTCCGCTGCTGTGGCTGGGCCTGCTGCTGGCGCTGCTACCCATGTTCGTCGACGCGCCCTCGGCGATCATCGGGGCTGCCGTTGGCTACCTGAGCCTGTGGAGCGTGTACTGGGTGTTCAAGCTGCTCACCGGCAAGGAAGGCATGGGCCACGGCGATTTCAAATTGCTCGCCGCGCTCGGCGCATGGATGGGACCGCTGTCGTTGTTGCCGACGATCCTGCTGTCGTCGCTGATCGGCGCGCTGGTCGGCGGCACGTTGATCGCATTGCGCAAGCATCAGCGGGAAATCCCGATGCCGTTCGGCCCGTTCATCGCCGCCGCCGGCTGGGTCTGGTTCGTGGCCGGCCATGGCTTGCTGCAAGGCTATATGCAGCTGACCGGCCTGCGATGAGCGAGCGGCCACATGCGCTGGTGATTGCGCTGACCGGCGGGGTCGCCGCCGGCAAGACGGCCGTGGCGCGGCGTTTCGAGGCGCTGGGCGTGGCCGTGCATGATGCCGACGTGGCCGCCCGTGAAGTGATCGAGCCAGGCACGGGCGGCCTGACCGCGGTGGTCGATGCATTCGGCGCCGGTGTGCTGGACGGCGCGGGTCGGCTGGACCGCCCGGCCATGCGCCGACGCGTGTTTGCCGACCCCGCCGCGCGCAAGATGCTGGAATCGATCATCCATCCGCGGGTGCGCCAGTGGCTGCGCGAGCGGGCGCTGGCCGAACGTGGGCCGTATTGCCTGCTGGCGATTCCGTTGCTGGCCGAGAACATCGCACACTATCGCTGGGTCGATCGCGTACTGCTGGTCGATGTGCCCGAACCGGTGCAGATCACGCGATTGATCGCCCGCGACGGCATCGACGAAACGCTGGCGCGGCGCATGCTGGCCCAGCAGGCCAGCCGTGCCGAGCGGCTGGCCCTGGCCGACGACGTGATCGAGAACAACGGCGACGAGCCCGCGCTGGACCGCGCCGTCGTCGAACTGCATCGGCGCTACCTGGCGCTGGCTAGCGCGCGCTGATCGTAGGAGCGCACCCTGTGCGCGATGCTCTTCGCTCCAACCATCGCGCACAGGGTGCGCTCCTACCGCTGGCGGAGTTCGCTTCTAACGCCAGAATTCGCGGATGCCGGCTGCGCCTTGCCCGCTGCACTGGCGGGCCTGTGCGATATGCGAGGGTGCCATGCCGCCAAGCGCGTAGACCGGCAACGGGGCGGCCTCGGCCAGTGCATGGAATCGGGACCAGCCCAGCGGCGGTATCTGCGGGTGACTGCGGGTGGCGGCTACCGGCGACAAGGTGGCGAAGTCTGCACCGATACCTGCTGCCTGAGCCAGCTCTCCCGCGCCGTGGCAACTGGCGCCGACCAGCTGCCACGGCGGCAGGGGGCGCTCCGACATCGCGGCCAGTTGCGTACTCTTGAGCTGCACGCCGGTGCCCAGTGCCAGCGCGCCGTCGACGTCGCCATTGAGCAGCAACTGGGCGCCACACCGGCGGGCCAGCGGCAGCAGAGCCGCGGCCAGTTCGTGCACGTGTTCGCGCGGCCACAGCGGCAGGCGCAGTTGCACCAGTTGCGCGCCGTGTTCGATGGCCCGGCCGATGCGCTCGAACCAGGCGTCGCGTTGATCCGGGCGCACTTCGGCCGGTGTGATCGGATAACGATGGGGCAGCCGCAGAGCCTGCAGGATCGCCCGATCGGCCGGAGCCAGCGTCGCCGGATCGATTTGCGCCGGCGGCAGCCATTGCAGGGCCTGCCCTTCCAGCGATTGCGGCGTACCTTCCCAACGCTCGGTCTGCCAGGTATCCAGCAGCAGTTCGCGCTCGAGGTCATGGCGCGGCACGCGGATCAGCGGCTCGGCATGCTGCAAGGTGACGCCCAGCTCTTCGCGGAGTTCACGCGCCAGCGCCGCCACCGGCGTTTCGCCGGGTTCGAGTTTGCCGCCGGGGAACTCCCACATGCCGGCCAGGTGCTTGCCGGCCGGTCGCTGCGCCAGCAGCACGCGTCCGTCGGCGTCATGCATCACCGCAGCCATCACGTGCAAGAACGGCTTCGGCGCAGCGGGAGTGGGCATCAGCCGTTGCGCAGGTATTCGACCATGTCGAAGTCGTAGGCGTGCTCGGCATCGGCCTTGTGGTGCACGCGCGAGACCTCGGTCCAGTCGCTGAAATGCACGCCGGGGAAGAACGTGTCGGCACCGTCGATCGCGGCGCTGACCCAGGTCAGATACATGCGGCGGGCGCGCGGCAACGCCTCGGCAAACACCATGCCGCCGCCGATCACCATCAGGCCGGTGCCACCGACGCGCGCCTGCGCCTCTTCGATCGAACGCACGGTGATCTGGTCGGGGAACGGCGCCTCGTGGCGACGCGACAGCACCAGGTTGACCCGGCCCGGCAATGCACGGCCGATCGACACGGCGGTGTTGTAGCCCATCAACACGTTCTTGCCCGTGGTCAGCTGCTTGAACCAGCGCAAGTCATCGGGCAGATGCCAGGGCAGCTGACCTTTACGGCCAATGGCAAAATTTTCGTCGAGAGCGGCAATCAGCGAGATAGCCATAACGAGTCCTTGAAAAGCTTGATCATGGGAGTGGCCTGCGCCTGCGGATGGCGCCGCCGATTGCATCGAATCTTAACAGGGTGCGGCCGCCGCGGCGCTCCGCAGGTAGTTGCGAAAGAGGCCGATGGAGGGCCGTTCCGCGCACGTCTGTGCGCTCCTATACGGCCACCTCGGCCTTGATCGCCGGGTGCGGCTGGTAATCCTCGATCGCGACGTCCTCGTAGCGGAAATCGAAGATCGAGCGCACCTCCGGGTTGAGCTTCAGCTGCGGCAGCGGCCGCACTTCGCGGCTCAGCTGCAGCCGAGCCTGCTCCACGTGGTTGTTGTACAGATGCGCATCGCCCAGGGTGTGCACGAAATCGCCCACACCCAGCCCGCAGACCTGCGCGACCATGTGGGTGAGCAGCGCGTAGCTGGCGATGTTGAACGGCACGCCGAGGAAGATGTCGCCGGAACGCTGGTACAGCTGGCAACTCAGTTTGCCGTCGGCAACATAGAACTGGAACAGACTGTGGCATGGCAGCAGCGCCATCTTCGACAGTTCGCCCACGTTCCATGCGCTGACGATCAACCGGCGCGAATCCGGGTTGCGCTTGATCTCGTCGATCACCCACGCGATCTGGTCGACCGTGCCGCCATCGGCGGTTCGCCACGCGCGCCATTGCTGTCCGTAGACCGGGCCGAGATCGCCGTTCGCATCGGCCCACTCGTCCCATATGCGTACGCCATGCTCTTTCAGGTAGGCGATATTGGTGTCGCCCCGCAGAAACCAGATCAGCTCGTGCACGATCGATTTCAGATGCAGCTTCTTGGTGGTGACCAGCGGGAAACCCTGGTTGAGGTCGAAGCGCAGCTGCCTGCCGAACACGCTGCGCGTGCCGGTGCCGGTGCGGTCGGTCTTTTCGGCGCCGTGATCGAGCACGTGGCGCAGCAGATCGAGATAGGCGCGCATATTTCAGGCCTTCGCGGCGACGGGCGCCAGCGGCAGTGTCGGCGCCCGCCGCGACAGCGCGATCAGCACCAGTCCGACCGCGATCAGCGGCAGCGACTGCATCTGCCCCATCGTCACCCACTGCGTGCCGAACAGGTAACCGAGCTGCACGTCGGGCACGCGCACGAATTCCACCGCGAAGCGGAAGCAGCCGTACAGCAGCGCGAACAGGCCGGAAACCAGGTAGCGCGGCCGCGGCTTCAGCGACACCAGCCACAGCACCACGAACATCACCAGACCTTCCAGCAGCATCTCGTACAACTGCGAGGGGTGCCGCGGCAACCGGTCCGGCGCATGCGGAAAGATCATCGCCCACGGCAGGTCGCTGGGCTTGCCCCACAGTTCGCCGTTGATGAAATTGCCGAGCCGGCCGAGACCGAGACCGATCGGCACCAGCGGCGCCACGAAGTCGACCGTGTCGAAAAAATGCAGCCGCTGCCTGCGCGACCACCACCAGCCGGCCGCCAGCACGCCGAGCAGGCCACCGTGGAAACTCATGCCGCCGTCCCACACCTTGAACAGCGTCTGCGGCGCGGTCCAGATCCAGTCGATGTCGGCATAGAACAGCATGTACCACACGCGTCCGCCCACGATCACGCCCAGCATGCCGTAGAACAGCAGGTCGCCCAGCGCGTCGCGGCTGACCGGCAGGCGCCCGCGCCGGCGCCGGTACTCGCCCAGCACGGCGACAAAGAAGAATCCGAGCAGGTACATCAGCCCGTACCAGTGCACCTGGATCGGGCCGAGGTGAAACGCGACCGGGTTGATATCGACGACGAAAGGCTGGGTCATGGGGACAGGGCTGGCTGGCAAAGTCCAAGTGTAGCGGGCCGGGAATGCCCGGCGTCAGCACCTCTTCCGATCGCGCCCGGATGGGAGGCTGAAATCGCCGGCGGACACGGCCCTATTTAAGAGCTCGCCCCCGCAAGGACGAATCAGAGCAGTACGGGCCGATCCGGCAACTCGTCCGGGTTGGCCCGGCCGTTGCCGGGGAAATGCCGGGCCAGCAACGCATTCGCGGCGCCGATGCCTGCGAGGCTGCCGTCACGCCAGTGCCCATGGGCGAAGCGCTCCTGCATGCGGGCGCAGATGTCGTTCCATTCGCTGGCTGACACTTTCGCCGCGATGCCGCGATCGGCGACGATCTCGATGCGATGCTCGGCCATCAACACGTAGAGCAACACGCCGTTGTTGCATTCGGTATCCCACACCCGCAACTGGGCGAACACCTGACGCGCGCGGGCCGGCGCATCGAGGCCGTCCAGCACGGCCAGCGGCGCCAGCCGCGATTCGATCGCGAAGCGGACTTCGCCGAGGTGGCCGCGCTCGCCGGCCTCGATGGCCGCAGCCATCTCGTCCAGCAGCGCCGCCGGGAAACGGCGATGCAGTTGAAACCAGCCGCCGAACAGATTGATCAGCATTCGCCGCATGCGTGCCATCACCAGCTCCCCGAAGCACCGCCGCCGCCGAAGCTGCCGCCACCGCCGCTGAAACCGCCGCCGAGGCCGCCACCACCGCCGCCACCACCCCAGCCGCCACCGCCGAATCCACCGAATCCGCCCCAGCCGCCGCCACCGATCGAACGTCCGGCGCCACCGGGCAGCAACATCAGCACGCCGCCGACCAGCGCGCCGATGATGCCGGCGCCCATGGAAATCAGCAGCCACAACAGCCCGCCGACCAGCAGCGCACCCAGCGGCGCCCGAATCCAGGTTGCGGCCCTGCCCAACACGCCGCGAAGAAACAGCGCCAGGAACACGCCGATCATCAGGCCGTTCTGCAGACCGGGGCCGGAGCGCTCGTTGTCGGACGAACCCTGCACCGGCGGCGGCAACGCCTCGCCGTCGATCAGCAGGGTCAGCGCACCGACTGCGTCGCTGATGCCGCCGAAATAGTCGTTGCTGCGGAACTTCGGCGCGATGTATTCGCGGATGATGCGCGCCGTGGCCGCGTCGGGAATCGCGCCTTCCAGGCCATAGCCCACTTCGATGCGCACGCGGCGGTCGTTCTTCGCGACCAGCAGCAGCACACCGTCATCGATGCCCTTGCGGCCGACCTTGTTCGCCTCGGCCACGGCCAGCGAATAGCCCTCGATGTCCTGCCCCGCCGTGCTGTCGACCATCAACACCGTCAGCTGCGCCCCCTTGGCCTTCTCCAGCGCGACCAGCTGGGCATCCAGCTGATCGACCTGCTGCGCCGTCAACGTGCCGGTGAGGTCGGTGACGTGACGGGCAAGCTTCGGCACCGCCGCATCGGCCGCATGCAGCAGGGCCGGCGACAGCAAGGCCATCGCCAGCATCAGCCACAGGCGCGGCAAGCGCCGAAGCATCGTCAATGTGCCGAGGCGGCGGGTGCCGGCGTGCCGGTGCCGAAGTCGACGGTCGGCGCGGTGGAGATCGCCTTTTCGTTGTCCACGCTGAAATTCGGCTTGACCTTGTAGCCGAACATCTTGGCGGTGAGGTTGTTCGGGAAGGTGCGGATCATCTGGTTGTACTGCTGCACCGCCTGCACATAGCGGTTGCGCGCCACGGTGACCCGGTTTTCGGTGCCTTCCAGTTGGGCCTGCAGATTCTGGAACAAGCCGTCGGCCTTGAGCTGCGGATAGTTTTCGCTGACCACCATCAGGCGCGACAACGCGCTGCCCAGCTGACCCTGCGCGGCCTGGAACTGCTGCAGCTTCTGCGGATCGTCGAGCGAATCGGCGTTGACCTGCAGGCTGCCGACCTTGGCGCGGGCCTCGGTCACCTCGACGAAGACTTTCTCCTCGTGCTGCGCATAGCCCTTGACCGTATTGACCAGGTTCGGCACCAGATCGGCGCGACGCTGGTACTGGTTGAGCACTTCGGACCAGGCGGCCTTGACCGCTTCATCCTGTCGCTGCATCGCGTTGTAACCGCAGCCGGTCAGGCTGACGGCGAGCAACAGCAGCACGAGATTGCGCAGAAGTTTCATGGGGTCGCTCCGCTCCGGTGGAAGATCATTCCATCATCCCATGCCATCCAGTGCAATCATGGCGGTCGGGGATGCTCTGAATTCGTCCAGACGCGAAAATCAGAAGCCTTTTATCTCGATGATTTGCGGCGACAAGCACTGGAAGATTCGGACTTGTTCAGACCACCCCAAGGAACGACGTCCGTGCGTTCCGGAGAAAGGTACAACCCGGCCGTGGTCCGCATCGTGGGAGCGACTTCAGTCGCGATGGCCGCGGCAGCGGCCTGCAGCATCCCGGCGTTGCAGCGGCTCGATGCTCAGTCAGGCGGCGCAGCGCGCTGCTACGCGATCGCGACTGAAGCCGCTCCCACAAGGATGAAGTCGCTCCCACAAGGGGCGCCCTTCTCCAGACCGCAGTGGACTTATTCAGACCATCCCTAAAGTCGCTCCCACAGGCAAACGGGCATTCTGGCGACCAGCGGAAGCTTGTTCGGGGCTTCTTAGGAGCGTCATGCTCAGCCGAGCAGGCGCGGCCCGAGAATCAGCGCCCAGCTCAATACCACCAATATCAACAGCACGAATACCGCCGCCGAGCCCATGTCCTTGGCGCGTCCGGCCAGCTCGTGGAATTCCGGACTGACTTTGTCGACCACCGCTTCGACCGCGGAATTGAGCAACTCGGCCGACAGAACCAGCAACGGCGCCAGGATCAGCGCGAATTTTTCCAGCCCGCCGTCGCCCAGCCACAGGCCGAGCGGCACCAGCACGATCACCAGGCAGGCTTCCAGCCGGAACGACGCCTCGTGGCGCCAGGCGGCCCTGAAACCCTTCATCGACCACTGGAACGCGTTCCAGAGCTGTTTCGGACCCCGAAAACCCTCGGCTGCCATAACGACGTACCCGTTCAGGCAGCCGCCGGCAGCGGCGACCCGGCAGGGGCCATGACGGCGGCAACAGACGGCGGCGCAACGATCGACATGGGCGACGACTTCCCTTCAGGCAGGCAGATGCAGGCGGTCATGATGCCACAGGCACTGTCCGCGAGCGGCAGGCGCAGGTCTTTGCCATGTCGCAGTGCAGCTACACCACGATGGCGAATAGGTTACGCTTGATCGGCTGTGATTCGTTCAGGATCGCATGTCATAGACGACGCCCTGGCGCCGTCACGATTTTGAATCACGTACGGAAAAGAGTATGGCCATCCAAAATCCGCCCGTCTCGCAGACGCGCTCCTTCACTGCCGTCTTCATGATCGAGATGTGGGAGCGCTTCGGCTTCTACGGCATGCAGGTACTGATGGTCACGTTCCTGATGAAGAAGCTTGGCTTCGTCGACACCCGGGCCAACCTGGTCTGGGGCGCGGCGGCGGCACTGATCTACGCGACCCCGGCCATCGGCGGCTGGGTCGGCGACAAGCTGCTGGGCACGCGGCGCACCATGCTGATCGGCGCGACGGTACTGGCGATCGGTTACGGCATCCTGTGGATCCCGCCGGAGACGCTGGGCCTGACCGACGGCGGCAGCGGCCTGATGGCGCTGCTGAATCCGGCCAACCTCACCTATTTCGCGCTGGGCGTGATCGTGGTCGGCAACGGCTTCTTCAAGCCCAACGCGGGCAACCTGGTGCGTAAGATCTACGAGGGCGACGACACCAAGATCGACAGCGCATTCACCATCTACTACATGGCGGTGAACATCGGCTCGATGATCTCGATGACGGCCACACCGTGGATTCGCGACGTCGTGGGCAAACGCTACGGCGATTCGGTGGGCTGGCATACCGCGTTCGGCGTCTGTGCGATCGGCCTGCTGCTGGGACTGGTCAATTACCTGTTCATGCGCCGCGCGCTGCGGCACATCGGTTCGCCGGCGGACGACCTGCCGATGAACATGCGCCGCGCGCTGCCGGTCTTCGGCGCGGCCTTCCTGCTGATTTTCGTCGTGGCATTCATTCTGCATAGCGAGGCCGTGGCGAAAGTCTGCGTCTACGCCGCCGGCCTGATCATTCTGGGCGTGTTCGCCCACCTGATCCGCAGCAGCCGGCCGAGCGAGCGCGCCGGCCTGATCGCGGCGCTGGTGCTGACGGTGCAGACGATCTTCTTCTTCATCTTCTACTCGCAGATGGCGACGTCGCTGAACCTGTTCGCGCAGCACAACGTTGACCTGTCGTTCAACGTCTTCGGGGCGCACCTGTTCAACTGGATCCCCGAGCAGTACCAGAACCTCAACGCGATCTGGATCGTGGTCCTGAGCCCGGTGCTGGTATTCGCCTACAACACGCTGGGCCGGCTCGGCAAGGATCCTTCGATCGCGCTGAAGTTCGCCCTGGGTTTTGCCGCGGTGGCCGTAGGTTTCTTCATGTATGGCGTGGGCGCAAGCGCGGCGGTGGCCGGCCAGGTGTCGTCGTGGACGATGGTCTGGGGCTACGGCTGGTATTCGCTGGGCGAGTTGCTGGTCAGCGGACTCGGCCTGGCCATGATCGCGCGCTACGTGCCTTCGCGCATGGGCGGCTTCATGATGGGTGCGTACTACGTGGCCGTGGGCCTGTCGCAATACCTCGGCAGCATCGTGGCCAACTATGCGCACATCCCCGACAACATCACCGATCCGGTGCAGTCGCTGACGATCTACGTGAGCCTGTTCAACAAGCTCGGTTTCGTGGGCATCGCCTGCGTGCTGATCGCGCTCGCGATGCTGCCGCTGATGAACAAGCTGTCGGCCAGCCATTCCGATGCAGCCAGCCACCCTACCCCGCTGCCGGCCGTGCGCAGCGAGGAATTCAACACGCCCTGACCTTGAACCCGTCGTGCCCGGCACGGCGGGTTTCGCGAACTTCAGCAAGTCCGGATGATCGACGACATGCCGCAGCGGCCCGTCCAACGCATCGGCCCGTTCGCACTGGCGCGCACACTGTCCTGGCTGCGGCTGTGTGCGATCGCCGGGCAAAGCGTGGCCGTGCTGGTCTGCGCGTGGTGGATGCAACTGGAAATTCCGTTGCTCCCGCTGCTGCTCGGCATCGGCCTGCTCGCGGTGTTTTCGGTGTTCGCCGCCTGGCGCCTGACCCAGCCATGGCCGGTGCGCGAATGGGAAACCATCGGCCACATCGCCGCCGATACGCTGGTGCTCGGCTATCTGCTGTATTTCACCGGCGGCGCCAGCAACCCGTTCATCACCTTGCTGCTGGTGCCGATCGCACTGAGTGCCGCCGCGCTGTCGGTGCGCGCCATTCTGGCAGTGGCCGCGCTGGCCGGCGTCGCCTATGTGATCCTGCTGTACCGGCATGTGCCGCTGCCGATGCCGATGCACGGCTCGCTGCACAGCGGCTTCTCGCTGCACGTGGCCGGCATGGGCGTGAATTTCGTGATCACCGCGCTGTTGCTGGGTTTCTTCATCAACCGGCTGGCGCATGCGTTGCGCATGCAGCAACTGGAAGTGCAGCGCGTGCGCGAGCGCGCGCTGCGCGACGAGGGCATCCTGGCGATCGCCACCCAGGCCGCGGGCGCCGCGCACGAGCTCAACACGCCGCTGTCGACGATGCGCACCCTGCTGCCGGAGCTGCGCCGCGAGCATGTCGGCGACACGTCGCTTGCCGAAGACCTGGAACTGCTGGAGGGCCAGGTGGACCGCTGTCGCACGATCCTGCGCGAGATGGTCGCGTTCGGCAAGGCGCAGCTGTCGCAGGAACCGGAGCGGCTCAGCGTGGCCGGGTTCATTCATGGCTGCCTGGAGCGCTTCCAGTTGCTGCGGCCCGAGGCCGAGCTGACCTTGGAGCTGGAAGACGCCACCGCGCAAACCATGCTGCGCACGCCGCCTGGCCTGCGCCATGCGCTGCTCAACCTGCTCAACAACGCCGTCGATGCCTCGGCCAGCCGCCATTCGCGCATGGTGGCGTTGCAGGTATCGCGCGACGGAGACTGGCTGCAGCTGAGCGTGCGCGACAACGGCCCCGGCTTCGGCGTCAGCGGCGAACCGACCGCGCTCGGTCACTCGCAAAAACAGAGCGGGCTCGGCATCGGCCTGGCCCTGGCCGAAGCCACCGCCGAACGCCTCAACGGCGAAATGATCGCGCGCAACACCGACTACGGCGCGGAAGTGTGTCTGCGCCTGCCTTTGGCCGTGATCGCCGAAAAATGAATCGCCGACGGACGTGCATGCAGCTGCGCTTCCGGCAAGAATGAGCCTTGCTCCCTTTCAGGAAACCTCGATATGACCGAGTTGCCCCACGCCGCCACGGCACGTCCATTGCTGCTGGTCGACGACGATGCCACCTTCCTGCGGGTGCTGGCGCGTGCGCTGGGTTCGCGGGGCTTCGAAGTCATCACGGCCACCAGCTTCGACGAAGCCCGCGCGCTGACCCGCCGGCATCAGCCGCGCTATTGCGTGCTCGACCTGAAGCTGGGCGAGGACAACGGCCTGCGCCTGATTCCCGAATTGCATACGCTGGTGCCGGATCTTCGCGTGCTGCTGCTGACCGGTTATGCGTCGATCGCCACCGCTGTGGAAGCGATCAAGCGCGGCGCCCATGATTACCTGGCCAAACCCGTCGACGCCGATGCCGTGGTGCGCGCCTTGCTCGATGGCGACAACGACAACGAAGACAGCGACCTTCCGGACGCCCCGGAACAGCCGCTGGCGCTGCGCCGGCTGGAATGGGAACACATCCAGCGCGTACTGACCGAATGCGACGGCAACATCTCCGAAACCGCGCGCCGGCTCGGCATGCACCGCCGCACCTTGCAGCGCAAATTGAGCAAGCACCCGGTACGCGAGCGGCCCGATCGCGACGAATGACCGACGCTATGTGCCTGTAGGAGCGCACCTTGTGCGCGATGCTCTTGCATCGATTGGAACAAAGAGCATCGCGCACAGGGTGCGCTCCTACTTGCACCCGGAGTCTGGCATCAGCGGTGCGTTGACTCCGCGCCTTTCTGTAGGAGTGGCTTCAGCCGCTATGCTCTTGCAGCGATGCCACTCGCATCAGTCAATACGGCCCGAAAAGCATCGCGGCTGAAGCCGCTCCTACAACAAGATTCGTCATCAAGGTTGTGCGGTAGGCCGTCGGCGACGGTCCAGCCTGCCGTCGGTGTTGAACGGAATCGAGGTCTGGTCGTCCGCACCCAGCGCGATGGCGCCGCCGTTGCCACCCATCGTGGGAATCTCCTGGTTGATCACCTTGGCTGGCGCAAGCTTTGGCGGCACACGCATCCGGGTGACCTTCATGCAGATCTCGTGCGCGGCTACGCGGCGCTTATAGCCTGCGACCTCGGTACAAGGCCGGCCGAGTCCAATCCATCGTATCCTTGGCAGCTGACTCTCCCTGCAGGAAGGCACAGCGATGAACAAGGTTTACCCGAGCGCGGCGAAAGCTCTTGATGGACTGCTGGTCGATGGCATGACGATCGCCGCAGGCGGCTTCGGCCTGTGCGGCATTCCCGAGAACCTGATCGGGGCGCTGCTGGAGGCCGGCACCAAGGGCCTGACCATCGTCGGCAACAACGCCGGCGTGGACGATTTCGGCATGGGCCCGTTGCTGAAGACGCATCAGGTGAAACGCGTATTCGCGTCCTATGTGGGTGAGAACAAGGAATTCGAGCGACAGGTGCTGGCCGGCGAACTGGAGCTGCACCTGACCCCGCAGGGCACGCTGGCCGAGAAGTTGCGTGCCGGCGGCGCCGGCATCCCCGGCTTCTACACGCGCACCGCGTTCGGTACCAAGCTGGCCGAGGGCAAGGAAACCAAGCGCTTCGGCGACAAGGAATATGTGCTGGAAGAAGCGATCCATGCCGACCTGTCGATCGTGAAGGCCTGGAAGGGCGACGCGCATGGCAACCTGGTGTTCCACGAGACTGCGCGCAACTTCAATCCGATGATCGCCACCTGCGGCAAGATCTGCGTGGCCGAGGTGGAGGAGCTGGTACCTGTCGGCTCGATCGATCCCGATGGCGTGCATGTGCCGGGCATCTACGTCGACCGCATAGTGCAGGGCGCGAAATACGAGAAGCGGATCGAGTTCCGCACCATCGCCGGCGTGGTCGGCGGCAAGGAGAGTCCGATCCGTGTGGCGATGGCCAAACGTGCCGCGCAGGAACTGCAGGACGGTTTCTACGTGAACCTCGGCATCGGCATTCCGACAATGGTGGCGAACTACATTCCCGACGGCGTCAATGTCACTTTGCAATCGGAGAACGGCCTGCTCGGCATCGGCCCGTTCCCGACCGAGGCGCAGATCGACCCCGACCTGATCAACGCCGGCAAGCAGACCATCACCACCTTGCCCGGCTCGAGTTTCTTTTCCAGCGCCGAGTCGTTCGCGATGATACGCGGCGGCCACATCGACCTGTCGATCCTGGGCGGCCTGGAAGTCTCCGCGCATGGCGATCTGGCGAACTGGATGGTGCCGGGCAAGATGGTCAAGGGACCCGGCGGCGCGATGGATCTGGTCAGCGGCGTCAAGCGCGTGGTGGTGCTGATGGAGCACAACGCGAAGGACGGCACGCCGAAGATCCGGACCGAATGCGAACTGCCGCTGACCGGCAAGCAGGTGGTCGACCTGATCATCACCGACTTGTGCGTGTTCAAGGTCAACAAGGGCGAGGGACTGGTGCTGATCGAACTCAACGACGGCGTCAGCGTCGCCGACGTGAAGGCCAAAACCGGCTGTGCGTTCACTGTGGATCCGGCCCTGGCCGGCTGAGATGCGTAGGAGCGCACCCTGTGCGCGATGCTCTATCGATATACGTTGAGCACGTTGAGAAGAGCATCGCGCACAAGGTGCGCTCCTACCATCCTATGGAGTCCCGGCTGGCGCGTTCGCCGGCAACGGAAGCGGAAAGCGGATGCGGGCGACGTTTTCCTCCCCCATGCGCGTCTGCAACTCCAGCGGCCAGCCGAAACGGTCGCTGATCCGCTGGGCGATCGCCAGTTCGAAGCCGTGCCGGTCGACGCCGTGCACGCGCACCGGGCGGGAGCTGTCGCCGGGGACGAGCGCATCCGCGTGATTGCTCACGCTCACCACCCCGTACATCACGCTGATCACCACGCTGCCCTGCTCGGTCTGTTGGCAGGCATTGCGGATCAGCTGCCAGCACAGCACCGAAAAAGCCTGTGCCGAGCCCTCCAGCGCGAACCGCGCCGACTCTTCCAGCACCAGCACGATCGGCCTGCCGGTCAGCAGCTCGCGGGCAGATTCCAGCTCCCGCAGCAGCACGTCATTGACGATGAAGCGTTCGTGATCCGTCGCAGTGTCGGTTTCGCGGGCGAGAATCAGCAGCGCCTCGACCAGCACCTCCATCTCGCGCGCGGCGCGCTTGATCCGGCGCACGGAACGGGCGCCGAAATCGCTCAAGCCCTCTTCTTCGGCCAGCATGTCGACCGACATCTTGATCACGGTGAGCGGGCTGCGCAGTTCGTGGCTGGCGTCGCGAGTGAAATTGCGCTCGCGCTGGTTGTAGTTGGCGATGCGCGTGGCGAACCCGTGCAGTCCGCGCGCCAGCGATGCCACGTCCGCATCGGTGTGGGTGGACATCTGCTCCAGATGGAGCGCGTCCGGATCGAGCTGCAGGCCATCCCAGCGGTTGACCAGCCGGGCCAGCGCACGCACAGGCCGCCACTCGCGCCGGGTGGCGAACCATGCGATCGCCGTGGTGATCACGATCGCCGCGATCACCACGGCGCTAGGCACGATGTTATAGATGCCCAGGATGCAAACGATCGCCACGATCAGGAACTGCAGGCCGAACACCCACGCTATACGCCGCCGGAACGCACCCACACGGAATGTGACTGCTGTGACCCTGCTATCCATTACATGTTTTCGCCCTGTCAATGCAATGTCAGGCCGTCTGGGTCGTCGACGCCACTTCCGATTCCAGGTCCGCGAGGCGATAACCAGCCGAATGGATGGTGTGTAGCAGGGGATGTGCGAAGGGTTTGTCTATGACACGGCGCAGGTTGTACAGATGCGAGCGCAAAGTATCCGAATCGGGCAGCGTATCGCCCCAGATTTCGCGCTCGATATCGCGCCGGCTGACCACCCGCGGCGATTCGCGCATCAGGATCGCCAGCAGCTTCAGCCCGATCGGCGATACGGTCAGTTCCTGGCCGTCGCGCGTCAGGCGCAGCGTGGCGGTATCCAGGGTCATGTCGCCCACGGTGAGCACCTCGGTGGACACCTGACGGCGATCTCGGCGGATCAATGCGCGCAGGCGTGCCTCGAGCTCGCGCACCTCGAACGGCTTCACAAGATAGTCGTCGGCACCCGCTTCCAGGCCCACCAGCTTGTCTTCCAGCGTGTCGCGTGCGGTCAGCATCAGCACCGGGGTGGATTTCTTCGCTTCGCGGCGCAGCTTGCGGCAGACTTCCAGACCGTCCAGCCCCGGCAGCATCAAGTCCAGCACGATCACGTCGTAGCTGTTGGACACCGCCAGATGCAGGCCGCTGACACCATCGGCCGCATAGTCGACCGAATAGCCACGCCGTTCGAGGAACTCGCCCACCATCTCGGCGATCTGGCGATTGTCTTCGACCAGAAGAATCAGTCCCGCTTGTTCGTCATGTACGGTCATATCGTCGTCCTCACAGGGGTCTTCACATATGTGAAGAGATAACCTTCTTGAGCGTGAGGCTAGCGTGAAAATCCGGAACGGACGATTCAGAACCCCTTGAATTTTAGGGTCATCGCAACAGCGGCTGCAGCTGTTTCCACACGATATCCAGCACCCGCGGCTCGGCGCTGGCCATCGGATGCAGCCCATCCTCCTGCATCAATGCGGGATCGAGTGCGATGCCCTCCAGCAGGAACGGCACCAGCGCGGTGCGCCGGGTCCGGGCCAGGTCCGCATAGATCGCGCGCAGGCCGTCGCGGTACTGCGGGCCGTAGTTCACCGGCAGCTCGATGCCGACCAGCAGCACCCGCACCTTCGCCTGCTGCGCCCGCTCGATCATGGCGGCGAGATTGTCGCGCAGGGCCGGCAGCGGCAGGCCGCGCAAACCGTCGTTGGCGCCCAGTTCCAGCACCAGAATCGCCGGGTGGTACTTCGCCAGCAGCGCCGGCAGGCGGTTGCGTCCGCTCAGCGAGGTTTCGCCGCTGATGCTGGCATTGATCGCGCTCCACTTCGGCACCATCTTGCCAAGACGCACATCCAGCAGATGCACCCAGCCGGACTCCACCGATATGTTGTGCGCGGCGGACAGCGAGTCACCCAGCACCAGCACGGTTTTCGGCGCCGCCGCCTGAGCGCTGCCGATGCCGCACAGAAAGACCAACAACCATAGGCATCGACGCATGAGTGATTCTTCCCGTCCTCTTCTTGAGGCCTGCGATGTTAGCAAGTCGGTCAGCGGTCCCGAGGGGAGACTGGAAATCCTCAGCCAGGTCAGCCTGCGGATTCCGGCGGGCAAGAGCTTCGCCATCGTCGGCGCCTCCGGCTCCGGCAAGACCACCTTGCTCGGCTTGCTGGCAGGCCTGGATACGCCGGATACCGGCCGCATCGCGCTGCACGGTCATGCGCTGGAACAGCTGGACGAAGAGGCGCGCGCCGACCTGCGCCGCCGGCTGGTCGGTTTCGTGTTCCAGTCGTTCCATCTGCTGCCCGCACTCACCGCCGAGGAAAACGTGATGCTGCCGCTGGAACTCGAAGGCAGCAGCGCGGCGCGGCAACGCGCGCGCGAAGCACTCGACGCCGTCGAGCTGACCTCGCGACGCCGGCATTATCCGGCCCAGCTTTCCGGCGGCGAGCAACAGCGCGTGGCGATCGCCCGCGCGTTCGTGCACGGTCCCCGCGTGCTGTTTGCCGACGAGCCCACCGGCAACCTCGATCAGCGCACCGGCCACCATGTCTGCGACCTGCTGTTTGCGCTGAACCGCGATCACCGCACCACGCTGGTACTGGTAACCCACGACGCCACGCTGGCGGCGCGCTGCGATAGCCGGATCGAGCTGGAAGAGGGCCGCGTCGTCACGCCTCGCGCGAGCGAACACGCATGAAGATGCTGCTGCTCGCCCTGCGCACCCTGCGCCGCGAATGGCACCTGCCGGAGTTGCGTACGCTGGCCGCATCGCTGGTGCTGGCGGTGGTCGCGCTGGGCGTGGTCGCCACGCTGTCGACCCGGATCGAGCGCGGCATGCTGGCCAGCGCCGCCGAGCTGATCGGTGGCGACATCGGCGTGTCGTCGCCGCAGGCCGTTCCGGAAACCTTCATCGCCGAGGCCGGGCAGCGCGGCCTGCGGATCGCGCAAACAGCCAGCTTCCCCAGCGTGGCATTCGCCCATCAGCAGACCCAACTGCTCGACGTGCAGGCGACCGACCCGCACTATCCATTGCGCGGCACACTGGAGCTGGGCGACGCGCATGGGTACTCCTACGACGGCCACGCGCCGGCCGCAGGCGAGGTCTATCTCGATCACCGCGCACTGGTGGCGCTGAATCTGAAAGTGGGCCAGACACTGCAACTGGGCGGGCGCGATCTGGTCATCGCCGCCGAACTGCTGCGCCAGCCCGACGGCGGCGAGTTGTTCGCGCTGGCGCCGCGCGCGCTGATGAATCTGGTCGACGCCGAAAAGGCCGGCCTGCTCGGTACCGGCAGCCGCGCCCGCCACCGCCTGCTGCTGGCGGGCGAACCCGCGGCCGTGCAGGGCTGGCGCGATTGGGCACAGTCGACGACGTTGCCGCAAGGCGCCGAGCTGATCACGCCGGAGCAGACCCAGGAACGCATGCGCACGTCATTCGACCGCGCCGGCGCGTTCCTGCGCCTGACCGCGTTGCTGTCGGCGCTGCTGGCCGGCATCGCCATCGCGCTGTCCGCGCAGCGCTATGCGCGACGCAAGGTGGCGGAAGTGGCGCTGCTGCGCGCGCTGGGCACGTCGCGCCGGCGTGTGCTGGGCCTGTTGCTGGGCACGCTCGGCGCGCTCGCGCTGCCGGCGGCGACGCTGGGCCTGCTGCTGGCGCTGGCGCTGGCACAGCTGGCGTGGCTGTTCGCCAGCCAGCTGTTCGGCAGCCTGCCGACCGTGCTGCCGCTGGCGCCCTCGTTCGCCGCGGCGGCGATGGGCATCGCCGTGCTGATCGGCTTTGCATTGCCGCCGCTGGCACGGCTGGCCGAGGTGTCGCCGGTGGCGGTCTTCCGCCAGAGCGTGACGCGGCGTGCGCGGCGCTTCGACTTGCTGTACCTGATTCCTGTCCTGGTCGCGCTGGGCCTGATCTGGAGCCAGAGCAGCTCGCTCCAGCTGGCCGGCATCCTGGCCGCCAGCCTGCTCGGCGTGGCGGCGGTCGCGGCGTTGCTGGCCGCCTTGCTGCTGTGGCTGGCCCGGCGCATCGCCCCCGGCGCCCATCCGGCGCTGCGGCTCGGCCTCGCCGCGCTGGCGCGGCGGCGCACGCTGAGCCTGATCCAGGCCACCGCGCTCAGTCTCGGCCTGTGCGCACTGCTGTTGCTGGCGATCGTCGCGCCGGCCCTGCTGCAAGGCTGGCGACAGGAACTGCCGGCGGATACGCCCAACTGGTTTGCACTGAATCTGCAGGACGATCAGCGCGCCGGCTTCGAGCGCAGCCTGGCCAGCATCGGCGGCGACCAGCTCAACATGCTGCCGCTGGCGGTGGGCAAGCTCACCGCGATCAACGGCCAGCCGATCGACCGGCTGCATTTCGGCGACGAACGCGCGAAGGACTGGGCGGACCGGCAGCTGCGACTGTCCTGGGCCGATGCCTTGCCGCCGTCGAATCAGGTGATCGCCGGCCAGTGGCCAGGCGCGCATCCGGCCCAGGCCGAAGTTTCGATCGATACCATGTGGCGCGACATGTTTGCGCTGAAAGTGGGCGATACGCTGAGTTTCAACGTCGGCGAAGGCAGCATCGACGCGAAGGTGAGCAGCGTGCGCAAGGTCGACTGGAGTTCGTTCCGGGTCAATTTCTTCCTGCTGCTCGATCCGGCTCACGCCGGCGGTCTGCCGCACACCTGGCTGGCCAGCTTCCACCTGGCTCGCGGCCATGCCACCCAGCTGGCGCAGTTGTCGCGTGATTACTCCAATCTCAGTCTGGTCGACGTCGATTCGCTGCTCGACCGCGTGCGCGAGATCGTCGACCGGGTCGGCAACGCCGTGCGCTGGATCCTCGGCTTCAGCCTGCTCGCCGGCGCGCTGGTGCTGGCCGCCGCGCTCGCCGCCAGCGCGGCCGAACGCCGACACGAGGCCGCGCTGCTGCGCACACTCGGCGCACGCCGCAACCAATTGCGCGTCGCCGCCGCCTGCGAATTCGCCCTGCTCGGCCTGGTCGCAGGCCTCACCGCCGCATTCGGTGCCGCCGGTGCCGGACTGTGGCTGGGCCACGCCGTCTTCCACATCAACGGCTTCGTGCCGCCCTTGTGGCCGCTCGCGCTCGCTGCGCTCGCTGCCGCCTTCGTGGTGATGCTGCTGGGGCTGGCCGGGACGCGGAAGGTGACGCGAACCTCGCCGATGCGTCTGTTGCGCGAAGGGTGAGACGCCGCCAAGATCGCGCGTGCCGAACACGCTGAGGACATCGCATGTACACGCTTTACTACTCCCCCGGTACCGCCAGCATGGTGGTGCATCTGGCACTGCTGGAGATCGGCGCGCCGCATGAATTGCGGCTGGTCGATTTCGACGCCAGGGCGCAGCGCGACCCCGCCTATCTGAAACTCAATCCGCGTGGCGTGGTGCCGACCCTGGTGATCGACGGACGGCCGCTGTCGGAATCGGCGGCACTGTTGATGATGCTGGCCGAGCGCCATCCGGAGGCGAAGCTGGCGCCCGCGCCGGGCACGCCCGAGCGCGAGGCGTGGCAGCAATGGATCGTCTATCTCAGCAATACGCTGATGGCGACGTACCGCTTCTGGTTCTATCCGCACGAGCTGGGCGCGGCCGAGCACACACCGGAAGTGCGGGCCGCCCTGCAGCACAAGATCGAAGGCGTGTGGGTTCTGCTGAATGCGCAACTCGCGGCGCATGGGCCGTACCTGCTCGGGCAGGAATTCTCCGGCGCCGACTTGCTGCTGACCATGCTGATGCGCTGGTCGCGCAACATGCCGCGTCCGGCGACCGAATGGCCCGCGCTGAGGCAGCTGGCCGACCTGGTGCGCGCACGCCCGAGCTGGCAGAAGCTTTACGAAGTCGAAGGGTTGAGCGAGTGGTGAGCGTGAGCGGCTCGTGTGGGAGCGGCTTCGGCCGCGATGAGGTTGCAGAGGTGCCAGCGGCTGTCGCGGCTGAAGCCGCTCCCACAACACCAGCACATCGCCCGTGGTGAACGGGCCCTCGCGCACGCGCACCGACTGGCGCGCCAAGCTGTGCACCGAATGGCTGTTGCTGCTGTTCACCGTATTGACGCTCACGCTGGCCTTGCTCGATCCGCAGCCGCTGGCGAACTACCGGCAATGGCTGCAATTGCCGACGCTGGCCGGCCTGATGGGCCTGCTGATCGCGATCCAGGGCATCCGCGACAGCGGGCTGGTGCAGCACGCGGCGGCGGCCGTGGTGGCGCGGACGCATTCGCTGCGCGGTCTCGGGTTGGTGCTGGT
Source organism: Rhodanobacter terrae (assembly GCF_042657005.1). Taxonomy (NCBI): domain Bacteria; kingdom Pseudomonadati; phylum Pseudomonadota; class Gammaproteobacteria; order Lysobacterales; family Rhodanobacteraceae; genus Rhodanobacter; species Rhodanobacter terrae. The sequence continues at coordinate 99,925 of NZ_JBHSNG010000001.1, read as the reverse complement.
GGCGGCGACGGCATTGCTGTCGATGGTGCTCACCAACGACGTGAGCCTGTTCCTGATCGTGCCGTTGACGCTGGCGATCGGCCGCATCTCGAACCTGCCGGTGCTGCGCATGGTGGTGCTGGAGGCGCTGGCGGTGAATGCAGGCTCCACCTCGAGCCCGATCGGCAATCCGCAGAACCTGCTGCTGTGGCAGCACTCGCAGTTGCCGTTCCTGCATTTCGTACTGGCGATGCTGCCGGCGGCAGCGGTGATGTTCGCGCTGTTGGCGGCATTCACTTTACTGTGGCTGCCGCGCGACCGGGTCGCGTTGAGCCCGGACAGGATCGATGGCCAGCCGACCTCGATCCGGCTCGGCGCGTGGTCGGTGGCCGCGCTTGGCGGCATGGTGGTGCTGATGGAATACCACCAGGCACCGCTGGGCGCGGTATCGCTGCTGGCGCTGTTCGCGCTGCTGGCGCGTCCGAGCCTGGCACGGATCGACTGGCTGCTGCTGCTGACGTTCGCGGCGATCTTCCTGGGACTGGGCCATGGCGCCGAACTGCCGCTGGTGCGGCATGCGCTGGATCGGCTCGACTTCAACCAGCCGTTGACCTTGTACGCCAGCGGCATCGTCGCCTCGCAACTGATCAGCAATGTGCCGGCGACGGTGCTGCTGCTCGATCGCACGCCGGATGCCATCGCTCTGGCGGTCGCGGTGAACGTGGGCGGTTTCGGCCTGGCGATCGGCTCGCTGGCCAACCTGATCGCGCTACGTCTGGCCAAACAGCCGCATGGCCTGCGGCTGCTGCACCTGGTATCGATCCCGTTCCTGCTGGTGTGCGCACCCCTGGTGTATCTGGCCTGCCACTGGCTCCACCTGTAGCTGTAGGAGCCCGCGCGCGGGCGATGCCGTTGCTCTGATGGCTGGTTAGGAAGAATTAGAGCAAAAGCATCGCCCGCACGCGGGCTCCTACCCCCCCTCTTCGGTAAGAGGGACCTTGGGCCGCGGTGAGGATTGGTGGTTTCGGCCTGGCGATTGGCTCGTGGGCCGTGCCGCCGCACGGCCTGCGGCGGCTGCACCTGGCATCGATCCCGGTCTGCTGGTGTGCGCACCCCTGATGTATCTGGCCTGCCACGGGTTCCACCTGTAGCTGTAGGAGCCCGCGCGCGGGCGATGCCGTTGCTCTGATGGCGGTCAGGAAGAATTGAAGCAAAAGCATCGCCCGCTAGCGGGCTCCTACCCCACCGCGGAGAAACAGCCGTCAATCGTCGTCGTTGTCGTGCGGCATGCTGACCTTGCCTTTCACGCCGGAATGATTGACGTCGCCGCTGCCCTTGGCGCCCAGGCTGAAATCGCCCCCCACGTTGCTCACGGTGAGATCGCCCGAGCCCAGTGTCTCGGCATGCACGCCACCGCCGACCTGGCGCAACCCCACATCGCCCGAGCCGATGCTGCCGACCCTGGCATCGCCCTTGATGCCATCGGCCTTGAAGTCGCCGGAACCGACCGAGCCCAGCTCCAGGCTGCCGACATCGGTGGCGTTGACATCGCCGGAGCCCACGCTGGTGCTGAACTTCCCGGACACCTGGCGCACGTGCAGATCGCCCGAGCCGACGTTGCTCTGCAATTGCTGCAGGCCGCTGACGTCGGCATCGCCGGAGCCCACGCTCACGTTCACCGGCAGATTCGCCGGCAGCTGCACGGTGACTTCGAGGTTCGCGTAGGAGTTGCCGAACAGGCTGATCGAGAAATGGTTGTCGCCGCCGATGTCCAGCAGCAACTGATCGCCCTGGCGGCGCTGGGTGACCTGCAGGCGTTCCAGCGCCGCCTTGTCCGAGGCGCAGGCGCGGCCCGTGAGGGTGAGGCCCCGGGCGCTGTCGCTGCCGGTCAGGTGCAGATCCTGGTTGTGCACCTCGATCTGCACGGCTCGCACGCCGGCCAGATCGAGCTGGAGGTTGCGCGGCGCCTCGTACTTGCACGGGGTGGCGGCGAAGGCGGCGATCGGCGCAAGCAGCAGGGCTGCGGTGAAAAGACGGCGCATGGTGAGTCTCCTTGGGTTGTCGACAGGCTTGAGATGCCGCCGGCAGCCAAAGGGTTGCAAGCTCAGGGTTTGCGCTCGGACGTCTTGGCGCGCTGCCATAGCTGCTGCTGCTCGGCGAGCGTACGGTCGCCGAACGCACCGCCATCGGCGGCGGCCAGCTGTTCCATGTAGCGGAAACGCCGTTCGAACTTGGCATTGGCGTGCCGCAGCGCCTGCGAGAAATCGACGCCGGCATGGCGCGCCAGATTCACCATCACGAACAGCACGTCGCCGATCTCGTCCTCCAGTCGCGCCGGATCGGCGCCGTTGGCGAACTCGGCACGCACCTCGTCCACTTCCTCGGCCAGCTTGGCCAGCACCGGTTGCGGGTCGGTCCACTCGAAACCGGTATCGGCCGCACGCTGCTGAAGTTTCAGCGCACGCTTCCATTCCGGCAGTCCCGCGGAAATGCCCGCCAGCGCACTGTCATCGGCAGACTCTCCCTTGCCTGCGCGTTCGGCCGTCTTGATATCTTCCCACGCGCGCATCTGCTCGCCGAGATCCGCGTAACGCACGTCGCCGAACACATGCGGATGGCGACGCCGCATCTTCGCGCTGATGGCATGGGCGACGTCGGCGAAATCGAACAGCCCCTGCTCCCGTGCCATCTGGGCATGGAACACCACCTGCAGCAGCAGGTCGCCCAGCTCGTCGCGCAGATCGGACCAGTCGCGGCGGTCGATCGCGTCGGCCACTTCATAGGCTTCCTCGATCGTGTAGGCGGCGATGGATGCGAAATCCTGCTGCACGTCCCACGGGCAACCTCGCTCGGGATCGCGCAGGCGCGCCATGATGGCCAGCAAATCGTCGATGGTGTGTCGGGTCATGAGGGCGAGTGGAGAGTGGAGAGGAGTGAGAAAAAAGAGGAGGCGGCCTGCCACTCACTCCGCGCTCGCCGCCTGCAGCCGCGCGGCCCAATCCACCGCCGTGTCGCCGACGGCGATGAATTCGGGGTTCAACAGCGACTCGCCCCGGTTGTAGCGGAACGGCTGGCCGGACAGATCCAGCACGGCGCCGCCGGCCTCGTCCAGCACGCATTGCGCGGCGGCGGTGTCCCATTCGCTGGTGAGGCCAAGACGCAGATAGACGTCCGCCGCACCGCGTGCGATCAGGCAGAATTTCAACGACGAGCCCAGCGGCACGAGTTCGTAATCGGTACCTATCAACTGCTGCAGCAAGGTGCTCTGCGAGCCGCCATGCGAACGGCTGCCCGCCACCAGCGGCGACTGCCCCAGCGGGCGGGTGCGGATGCGCTGCCAGTCGCCTCCGGCCTGCGTCTGCAGCCAGGCCCCGTGCCCGTGCGCGGCGACATACAGCTCGCCGGTCACCGGCGCCAGCACCACGCCGAGTATGGACCGGCCTTGGTCGATCAGCGCGATATTGACGGTGAACTCGCCGTTGCGCTTGACGAACTCGCGGGTGCCGTCGAGCGGATCGACCAGCCAGTAACGCGACCAGTGCCGGCGTTCGGACCATGGCAGCGCCTTGGCCTCCTCCGACAATATCGGCAACGCCGGATCGAGGCTGCCCAGACCGGTCACGATCACCTTCTGGGCGGCCAGGTCGGCGGCGGTCAGCGGCGAGGCGTCCGCCTTGGTCTGCACCGCGAAGTCACTGTGGTAGATCGCCAGGATCGCAGCGCCGGCGGCACGTGCGATCTCGCCGACCTGCCGGGCAAAGTCGGGTACGGTACTCATGTGCGCTGGAAGCGCCCGGCGAGGTATTCGCGGGCCATGAACAGCGCGGCGATCGAGCGCCCCTCGGTCACGTCGTCGCGACCGAGCAAGGTATGCAGTTCGGACATCTTCCACGGCACCACCTCGAGCTCTTCCGGCTCGTCGCCCTCCAGCCGCTCCGGATACAGGTCCTGCGCCAGCACCACATGCGCCATGTGCGTCATGTACGACGGCGACAGCGACAGGTTGTGCAGAATCTTCAGCTTGTGGGCGCCGTAACCGATCTCTTCCTTGAGCTCGCGCTCGGCGCCTTGCTCGGCGGTCTCGTCCTGGTCTAGCCGACCCTTCGGCAGGCCCAGCTCGTAACGGCCCACGCCTCCGCCATATTCGCGCACCAGCAGCACGGTCTCGTCATCCAGCATCGGCACGATGATCACGGCGCCGAGGCCGCTGCCCTTCAGGCGTTCGTAGGTGCGCCGCACGCCGTTGGAGAACTCCAGGTCGATCTGTTCGACCTGAAGGAAGCGGCTGTCGTGGACGTCGCGCGTCGCATGGATGATCGGTAATTTTGGCATCCGGGCATTCTAGCGCGACGCTCAGCGCCGCAGGCGCTGCAATGCCAGCGCGTGGATCGCCGGCGTGCCGGCCAGCACGCTGCGCGTATCCAGCGTCAATGGCGCGCCGTCGAGATCGGTGAACACGCCGCCGGCTTCGCGCACGATCACCGCCAGCGCTGCGATGTCGAGGATGTTGACGTCCGACTCGATCACCAGATCCAGGCTGCCGCGTGCCAGCAGGTGGTAATGGCAGAAATCGCCGTAACCGCGGATGCGGTTGCTGTCGCGGATCAATGCACCCAGTGCGTCCCAGCGTGCGTCGGCGGTGAGCGTCTTGACGTTGCCGATGGAGACCGATGTCTCGCCTATCGTGCCGGTGGCGGCCACTTGCACACGCTCGCCGTCGAGCCATGCTCCATGGCCGGCGCTGGCCCACATCGTCTCGCCGTAGATCGGCGCGCTGGACACGCCGAGCACCAGTTCGTCGCCATCCATCAGCGCGATCTGGGTCGAGAAGAAGGGCGTGCGCCGCACGAAACTCTTGGTGCCGTCCAGCGGATCGACCAGCCACAACAGGCTGCCGCGTTCGCCGTCCAGGCCGAACTCCTCGCCGTAGATGGATGCCTGCGGCACCGCTGCCTGCAGGATTTTCCGGATCGCCTGCTCGGCCTCGCGGTCGGCCACGGTCACCGGCGTCGCATCGGGCTTCAGCTCCACTTCGACGCCGCGCCGCCAGTAGTGCCGGATCACCTCGGCGGCGGCCGCGGCGGCCTCGCGTGCGGCGGTCAGGGCCGATGCGGCGATATCTGGATTCATGTCTGTCTCGCGTCCTTTATTGGGTTGATGGCGCCGGCACGCTGCCGGCCAGCCCGCTGCTGCGCCGGATATGCACGCTGCCGTCGGCGGCCGGTTGCCCCAACCCGGCCAGCCATCGGCGCAATGCCGGATCAGTCTGTCGGGGACGCAGCACCGCGTCCAGTCGCCAGCCGAGCGGGCTCAGCTGCATTTGGCCGTCCGCATGCAGCGGCCCTTTCCCGTCATCGTGCACTTGCCCCCGAATCACGCCGTCCTGCGCTTGCGCCTGCCACTGCAGATCGCCTAGCGCCACGTCGCCGCCGCGTGTTTGCATGACGGCATGCCGCCATTGCGCCTGCGCCTGCAGTTGCAGCGGCCAGCCGCCTTGCAGCAGCGCATGGCCGATCGTCAGTTGCAGTTCGCCGCGGGGCTGGCCCAGCGGCGACTTGATGTAGGGATCCAGCGCAGCCAGCTCGGCACGAATGTTCACTTCGCGCGATGCGATCTGCCCTCCGGGCAGTCGTTGCACCCCACCGGAAAAGGCGAGTTGCGGCCCCTCGAAATCCAGTCGCAGCCGCAGCGTTCCCAACAGCGCAAGGCGGGACAATTGCCATTGCAGGCGCCCCAGTACATGGCCGTCGGCGGCCACGACCTGATCGGCCCGGCCATCCCACAGCAGTCCCTGCACCTGCTGCAGACGCAGCCCGTGCAGTCGCGGCGCCAGCCATGGCATCGCCCAACGTGCCGGCAGAAACCACAGCAGCAGTGCCGCGGCAAGCAGCACCAGGCCGAGAGCTGGCAGGTATTTTCGCAGGTACTTCAAACGTCGGTTCCCGGAACGGTTCATGCGCGAGCCTGGGCATCCAATTCCATGAATGGACTTGAGCGTCCACGGCGCAACGCCGATGATAGCCGGATGAGCAACTCCGCAAGCGGCAACGCCGCACTCGCCGCCCGCGACCTGAAACACCTGTGGCATCCCTGCACGCAGATGCACGATCACGACATCGCCGGCAAAGACCGCGTGCCGATGGTGCCGATCGTGCGCGGCGAAGGTGCCTGGCTGGTCGACGCCGACGGCCGCCGCTACCTGGACGGCATCAGTTCGTGGTGGACCAACCTGTTCGGCCACGCCAATCCGCGCATCGCTGCCGCGCTGGCCGAACAGGCGCGCACGCTGGAGCACGTGATCTTCGCCGGGTTCACTCACGAGCCGGCGATCGAGCTGGCCGAGGAACTGGTGCGCGTCACCCCACCCGGACTCGATCGCGTGTTCTACGCCGACAACGGCTCGGCGGCGATCGAAGTGGCGCTGAAGATGAGCTTTCATTACTGGCTCAACCAAGGTCATGGCGAGAAGACCCGCTTCATCGCCCTCACCGGCAGCTATCACGGCGAGACGCTGGGTGCGCTGTCGGTCAGCGACGTGGCGCTGTACCGCAAGACCTATGCGCCTTTGCTGCTGACGCCGTTCCTCGCGCCCTCGCCGGATGCGTACGAAGGCCAGCCCGGCGAATCGCCGGAACAGACGGCCGCGCGCCGGCTGGGCGAGATGCGCACGCTGCTGGAACGGCACTCACTCGAAACCTGCGCGGTGATCGTCGAACCGCTGGTGCAATGCGCCGGCGGCATGCGCATGTATCACCCCGGTTACCTGACCGGCTTGCGCGCGCTGTGCGACGAATTCTCGGTGCATTTCATCGCCGACGAGATCGCGGTCGGCTTCGGCCGTACCGGTACGCTGTTCGCCTGCGAACAGGCTGGCGTGTCGCCGGATTTCATGTGTTTGTCGAAAGGCCTCACCGGCGGCTTCCTGCCGTTGTCGGCCGTGCTCACCACCGCAGGCATCTACGAGGCGTTCTACGCCGAATACAACGCCGGCAAGGCGTTCCTGCATTCGCACAGCTATACCGGCAACCCGCTGGCATGCCGGGTGGCGCTGGAGACGCTGGCGATCTTCCGCGACGAGCCGGTGCTTGAACGCAATCGCCAGCTCGCCGCGCATCTGACGCGCCGGCTGGAACCCTTGCGCGAGCATCCGCACGTCGCCGACGTGCGCCAGACCGGCATGATCGCGGCGGTCGAACTGGTTGCCGACAAGACCACCCGGCGGCCGTTTCCGGTTACGGAACGGCGCGGCCTGCAGGTGTACCTGCACGGCCTGCGGCACGGCGCGCTGCTGCGTCCGCTGGGCAACGTGGTGTATTTCATGCCGCCTTACGTGGTAACCGAGACGGAGCTGGACCAGCTGGTGGACACCGCCATCGCCGGCATCGTACACGCCGTGGCGGGCCGGTCAGGCCCATAGGTCGAGCCGAAGACCGACCTGCTCGGAGCTGCCGGGATCAGTGCCCGACGCTGATGCTCGGGTCCAGCATCTGCAAGGCGCGAGCGGTGTCGGGATGGCCGGTACGCCGCAATTCTTCGCTGCTGTAGCTGCGACCGATCACGGGCAGGCACTCGCCCTTCTTGGCCGGGATCAGGCTGCCGGTTTCGCGCAGGCAGTTGCGATCGCCGGGCTTGATGATCTGGTGATCCGCCGACGCCGATTTCGGTCCGCGCTGGCTGGCCTGGGCGCTGCCCGCGGCAGGGATGCTCTGAGCGAACGTCATCGCGCTGATGCCAAGGCCGGTCATCAGGGCGAACGTAATGATGGATAGCTTGGACATGGCGGGAACCTCGGATGCAACCGTGGACTGGGGTATCCATGTTGCGCGCTTGCGTCGCCGTAGACAAATGCATCGCCGTCGTTCATCTCGCTGGAATTCAGCTTTGCGTCGCGCGGGTGGCATCCCGGGCCATGCCCGCGCATGCTCGGTTATGCTGGGCTTTTCGCCGAACGACAGCTCCATGCGCAACATCCGTATCCATGTCGACCTGCCGCTGGCCGCCGGCACCGAATGGTGCCTGCCGGCGCAGGCCGGGGAACACGTCGCCCGCGTGCTGCGCCTGGTCGCCGGCGACCCGCTGACGCTGTTCAACGGCGACGGCAGCGACTACGCGGCCGTCATCCAGAGTGTCGGCAAGCGTGAGGTCGCCGTGCGGGTGGACTCCCGGCAGGAGCTCGCCAACGAGTCGCCACTGAAGCTGACCCTGGCGCAGGGCGTCGCGCGTGGCGAGAAGATGGATCTGATCGTGCAGAAAGCGACCGAGCTGGGTGTCGTCCGCATCGTGCCGCTGCTGACCGAGCGCTCGGAAGTGAAGCTGGACGGCGCACGCGCGGAAAAGCGGCTGGCGCACTGGCTTGCGGTGGCGGCCAGCGCGTGCGAGCAGAGTGGCCGCGCACGCTTGCCCGAAATCGCCCCGGCGTTGCCTCTGTCGGGGTGGCTGCACGGGCTCGCGAATGATGGCGCCTTGCGGTTGGCGTTGTTGCCGGAAGCCACGCGGGCATCCCGCGAATTGCGCTTTACCGCAGCCGGCGGCGTGCTGGTGGTGGGTCCTGAAGGCGGACTGGGCGAACGCGATATCCGTGTCCTGACCGCCGCCGGATTCGCCGGGCTGCGGCTGGGACCGCGCATCCTGCGCACGGAAACGGCGGGGCTGGCGGCACTGGCGGCGCTACAGGCCTTGCACGGCGACGGCTGAGCCGCCGCCGCGCAAGGTTCGTCTCAGTCTTCGGCGCCGGACGGTTCGGGCAACTCGACGGACTCCGGCGACCCGGCTGGCTCGTCGGTGTCGAGCAGGTCCAGCAATTCGGTTTCGATCCATTCCAGATCGGGAATCATCGCCACGTCGTCGCGCACCAGCACATGGGCGCGCACGCCCGGCGGCAACGCACTGCCGTCATGGGTGGGAATGATCAGCTCGGCATTCAACGTGGTCAGTCGTGGAAAGCCCTGGGTCAGCACGGCGATGAACGGCAGTTTGGGATTGCCGCCGAGCGCCTTGAGCACTGCGACGCGCACGCTCAACTCGGCATCGCCTTCCTCGGTACCGGCCAGTTTCGTGAACGACACCAGCGGCACGCGCCAGCCGCGCCAGGCGATACGGCCGAGCAGCCAGTCAGGCGCGCCGGCCACCGGCTCGGGCTTGCTCTGGGTGATCACCTCGGCGATGGTGGCGTTGGGCAACAGCAGGCGCAGGTTGCCTACCGGCACCAGGACGCAGCGGATTTCACGCGGCAGCGGATCACTCATGAAAACACCTCGATCAGGTGCGCCGCCAGCTCGGGCGGCGTACCGGAAAAACTGACCAGTCGTTCGGCGAATATTCCGCTGACCATGTCGGCAAAATGATCGCCGGACGACGACTCTACCCAGACCTGACCGCCGCGGTCATGGATCGCCTGCGCGCCGGCGACGGCATCGTTGCCGCGCCCGGCGAAGACGATCGCCAGGGCATCGCTGCCGAACGCGTTCGCGGCCATGGTCAGGCTGGCGTCGATCGACGGCTCCTGCACGGCATCCGCGGCACCGTTCGGCAGCAGCTCGACACTGCCGTCGCGACGCAGCCGCACTTCCTGGCCGGCCGGTACCACGAGCACCTCGCCTGCCGCAACGCGAACGCCCCGAACAGCCAGCCGTACCGGCAGCGCGCAATGCGCGGCCAGCTTATCCACCAGCGCCGCGTCCGACTGGCCGCCGTGATGCTGGGTATGCAAAAAGGTCAGGCGCGTGCTCGCCGGCAACGCGGCCAGGAACGCGCAGACCGACTCGGTGGCGCTGACTGCCGCGCCCAGCAAGACGACCCGGCTCAACACCGAACCGAGCACGTCCAGCACCATCTCGTGATCTTGCACATAGGCTTGTGGCGCGATCGCCTCTTCCATCGACACCAGCTCGAGGCTCATCACCGCCTCCATGTCGTGCGCCACCGGCTCGACATCCGGCGCGAGGAAATCGGCAGCGCTCAATTTCTCGATGCCGAACGCGGCGGCATCGGGTTTTTCGGCGATCGCCGATGCGGCCGGTGCCGCGTCGTCGTCCACCAGCGCCCAGGCGGAGGGCGCACGCACCGGCGGGGCGGTGTCCGTCAGGACCGGCTCGGCCGCCGGGGCCGTGGCGACGGACGGATCGGTCAGCGACGACAGTTGCAGATGGTCGGTGCGAAATGCCGCCGGTGTCACGCCGGACAAGGTTTCGCCGATTTCGGCTTGATGGGTTCCGGCTTCATGGGTTCCGGCTTCATGGGCTCCGGCGTGCGGCGGCTCGACCGCAGCAGCAGCCGGCCCGCCGAAATTGCCGTCGTGCAGCGGCGGCGGCTCTTCGCCATCGGCATAGCGCAGACCCGGGCCAGCCCCGTCCTCGTCGTCCGGCGACAGCTCGCCGAAGGCCAGCAACGCCTCCAGTTCCGCCGCCAGGCTTTCCGACTCCACGGCGGCGGCCTGTTCGTTCTGGCCCGGATCATGATGAACCTGGAAATCGGCTTCCAGCTGCGCATTCGGCGCGGGATCCATGTCCAGGCCCAGGGATTCGTCGCCAGGTTCCACCGGCGTTACATCCGGCACCGCAGCCTGCGCGGCTGTCGCCGGCGCCTCAACCGGTGCAGCCTCGATCGCGGCTTCCGGCGGCGTTTCGACGCCGCGCGCATCATCGGGCCGCGGCGGGTCGATATCGCCCTCGGCCAGTACCTTCACTGCCAGATGGCGCGCCCAGCGGGCACGGTCCCAGCCGATCAGCGCGCGACTGGCCTGCGCATCGTTGAACACCACCCGCGGCCGGTCGCCATCGATCACTTCGTACAGCTGATCGAGCGCGTCGTCCGCACTGTCGTCCAGGTTGACCACCAGCACATCGGCGCCCACCTGCTGCAACAACTCGCGGCTGAGGCTGGATACGCCGCCTTCGTGCACGATCCGCGCGCCGCGCTCATGCAGCGCCGCACGCAGCTGGCCGCCCAGCTCGGTGTCGTCGAACAGCAGGGCAACCGCCGGAACCGTCTCAGTCATGAACCGGCTCCACCGCATGCTGCTCCAGCACCTCGCCGATCTGCACCAGCAGGTCGGCTTCCTGATACGGCTTGCCGAGATAGCGGTCCACGCCGATGTCGAATGCCCGCTGGCGGTGTTTGTCGCCGCTGCGCGAGGTGATCATGATGATGGGAACGTCACGCAGGCGCGGATCGGCCTTCATGTGGGTGGCCAGCTCATAGCCGTCCATGCGCGGCATCTCGATGTCGAGCAGCATCAGATCCGGCACGCGCTCGTGCAGTTTCTCGAGCGCGTCGACGCCGTCCTTCGCCGTGCTGACCTCGTATTCATGGCGCTCCAGCACGCGGCTGGTGACCTTGCGCATGGTGATCGAGTCATCCACCACCATCACCAGCGGCCGCACCAGCACTTCTTCGATGATCGGCGCCTGCACCGCGCTGAGACCTTCGGACAGGCGCTGGTCGCGGCGGATGATGCCGTGACGGACCAGCGGCGCCAGATCCAGAATGATCAGCACCGAACCGTCGCCCATGATCGTCGCACCGAGCAGGCCCGGCACCGAGCTGATCTGCGGACCCACCGACTTGACCACGATCTCGCGCGAACCGAGCACCGCATCGATGCGGATCGCCGCTCGCAGGTCGCCTGCGCGGGTCAGCAGCAACGGCTGCTGCTCGCCCTCGGCCGGGAGGCCCGGCGGCAGACCGAGCAGCTCGGCCAGGTCGTGGATGCCGTATTCCTCGTTGCCGTACTGGAACGACGGCTCGTTCTCCGCCAGCAACGCGGCCAGGTCGTCCGGATTGACGCGCGCCACGCCCTGCACCGAGGTCATCGGAATCGCGAATGTCGCTTCGCCGATGCGGACCAGGATCGCCTGGGTCACCGCGAGGGTGAACGGCAGGCGCAGCACGAAGGTGGTGCCCTTGCCCTCTTCCGATTCGATCGACAGCGAGCCGCCGAGCTGCTTGATCTCGTTGGCCACCACGTCCATGCCGACGCCGCGGCCGGACAGCTGGGTGATCGTGCTGGCGGTGGAGAAGCCCGTCTGGGTAATCAGCGAGAGCAGCTGGTTGTCGGTGGGCCTGGTTTCGGGACGCAGCAGGCCACGCTCGATGCCGCGCCTGCGGATCGCCGCACGATCCAGTCCGCGGCCATCGTCGCTGACCCTGATCACCACCTCGGTGGCTTCGCGCGCCACCTGGATGTGCACCGAACCTTCGGCCGGCTTGCCGGCCTTGCGGCGTTCGGCCGGAGTTTCGATACCGTGCGCGATCGCGTTGCGCAGCATGTGCTCGAACGGCGCCTTGATGCGGTCGAGCAGGTTGCGATCCATTTCGCCGTGCGCACCGTCCACGTAGAGCTGGGCGTTCTTGTTCTGCTCCTGCGCCGCCTGGCGCAGGGTGCGGCGCAGGTTCGGCACCATCGTGTCGAACGGCAGCATGCGCGTGCGCAGCAAACCGTCCTGCAGCTCGGTACTGACCCGCGACTGCTGGATCAACAAGGTCTCGGCCTGACGCGTCAGCTCGTCCAGCATGTTCTGGATGGACACCAGATCGGATACCGACTCGGCCAGCGCACGCGAGTACTGCTGCAGCTGCGAGTAACGATCGAGCTCGAGGGGATCGAACGTGGTCAGGCCCGCTTCGCGATGCTCGCGCTGGAAGCGCGCGATGATCTGCGCCTCGGTCTCGATTTCCAGCATGCGCAGCTGGCTGCGCAGGCGCGCCACGGTCTGCTCCAGCTCGACCAGGTTGAAACGGTAGCCGGCAACCTGCTGTTCCAGTCGCGAACGGTAGATCGCCACCTCGCCGGCATGGTTGACCAGACTGTCCAGCAGATCGGCGCGAACGCGGATCTGCTCCTGCGAGGAGCGCACTTCCTCGTCTACCTCCGGCAACAGCTCGGGCAGATCGAGTGTGCCGATCGGAGCGCGTGTCGTCGGCTGCTGCGCGGTCTGTACCGGGACGGCAGGCGCAGGCGGGGCGGGCATGGCCACCGCGGCCAGCATGTCGTCGTCGGCCAGGGTCGTTTCGCCGGCCAGCGCCAGCAGATAATCGATGGTCGTCTGCGGGTAGTCCGGCGTCTGGCCCTGCGAAACCTGCTGCACCAGCGAGTGCAGCTGGTCGAAGCTCGCCTCCAGCGCAGTGATCAGCGCGCTGCTTCTTGCCGTATCGCGGATCGGCTTTTCGAGCAAGGTCTCGATGGCATGGGACAGATCGCCCACCGGCACCAACCCGGCAATCCGCGCGCCGCCCTTGAGGGTGTGCAGATCGCGCTGCAACTCCGCCACGTAGGCCAGCTCAGCCGGCTCGGCGTGCCATTGCGCCAACACACCGTCGGTGTGATCGAGGATTTCGCGCGCCTCGTCGATGAATACTTCCAGCAAGTCGGCGTCGATGTGGCCGGAACCGGCCAAGGCATAGGCGGGCTCTGGCTCTTGCGCCGCCTCGGCGCCGACTTCGTCCGCTTCCTCGTCGACAGCGGCATGTTCGGCGGCAGCCCGATCCATGGCGGCCCGCCCGGCCGCCAGCTTCTCGGCGGCTGCCTGTTCCGCCGCGACCCGCTCGGCAGCCAGCTTCTCCGCTGCCGCCTGTTCCGCCGCGGCTTGCTCGACCGCCAGCTTCTCCGCTGCCGCCTGTTCCGCCGCGGCCCGCTCGGCCGCCAGCTTCTCCGCTGCCGCCTGTTCCGCTGCCGCCCGCTCGGCGACCAGCTTCTCGGCGGCTGCCTGTTCCGCCGCGGCCTGCTCGGCGGCCAGCTTTTCCGCCGCTGCCTGCTCCGCTGCGGCCCGCTCGGCGGCCGCTCGCGCAGTGCTGGCTTCTGCGTGTTCAAACGCGCCCAATGCAGCCACCAGTTCGGCTGCTACCGCGGCGTGATGTGCGTCCTCCGGGTGGACCTCCTCCGCTTCTTCCGCTTCGGACGATGCCGCGACGGATGCCTCGCCTGCCCGCGCACCGGTGGCCTTCAGCATGCTGGCATCCAGCGAAGCCGCCATGTCCCTTTCATCGGCGTCGGCATCCGTCGCGGCTGCGCTTTCCGTCGACTCTGTCTCGTCGGCATGGGGCTCGTACACCACATGCGCCACTTGCGACTCGGGGTAGTGATCGCGCATGGCGATGATCTGGGCGGTGAGCGCGTCCACGCTGGGCAGTTGCGGCTCGGCGACGTCGAACTGGCCCATCACCTGATCGACCACGTCGATCGACTGCCCGAGCAGCATCACTCCCTCGGGCGACAACGGCAGGTTGGCCGCGCGCAGGCGCTTGAACAATCCTTCCAGCGGCGACAGCAGTTGGGTCAGCAACGGGATGTCGACCATCGCGATCGCACCGTGCAGCGTATGTACCGCGCGCAGCAACTCTTCGCCTATCGGCAATTCGTTCCTGGTGCGCTGGATGGCTGCACGAATGGTCTGCAGGTACTGCGCCACTTCGCTGCGCAGTATTTCCAGCAATACCGGATCCACCGGCGGCAGCACCGGCATCGGAATGAGGTGTTCGGGTTCGGGCTCGACCTCGGCCGGTTCGCTACTGGCAGCGGCGGTACCCGCATCGGTCAAGCCGGCTTCCGGAACGCTCTCCGCTGCCGCGTCGACACGCGGCACGCGGCGGCGCACGACGCGACGGACCGTTTCCATGGCTGCCGGCGAGCGATCCTCCAGACGTACCTGGTTGCCGGCAGCCAGCTGCTCGGCGGTATGCATGATGGCGCTGAGCGGCGCATCCGGCACACCCTCGCCCTTCAGCGCGGCCAGCAGTTGCGGCAACGCATCGATCGCGTGCCGCACCAGCGCCTGCACGTTCTCGCTCGGCTCGATCGTGCCGTCGAGCACGCGGTTGAGCATGTCCTCCACTTTCCACGCGAACTCGCCCAGCACGCCGGCGCCGACCAGCCGTCCCGAACCCTTCAAGGTGTGGAACGAGCGACGGATGCCGATCAGCGACGAGGTCTGGGCAGGATCGGCCAGCCATGCCTTCTCGGCACTGCGCAGGTTGTCGATCTCTTCCTGCATTTCTTCCAGGAAGATCTCGCGGATGTCGTCGTCGATGCCTTCCGCATTGACGTTGAAGCTGGTATTCGCCGCCAGCGCATCGCGTACCGGCATCTGCTCGAAGACCTCTTCCTCGATCTCGATCCAGTCGTCGTCCGCCTGGTCCGAAGCGCCTTCCAGCATCGCCGGCGCGGTCGTTTCGGTCTGCGCCAGCCGCAGCCCATCCAGGTCGTGAACGGACTCGGCCTGCGGCTCGATGCTCCCCACAAACAGGTGTCCCAGATCATCGCCCGGCAACAGGCTGACGGACTCGGATAGTTCCGGATGCTGCTCGTGCTCGAGCCCGTGACCGACGGGCGCCTCCGCTTCGACTACGTCCGCCGCCCTGGATTCCGCACGCGCGGATGGCATCGGCCAGTAGCCGAGCAGGCCGAGGCTGTGTTCGGCGACGTCGAGGATGTGTTCCAGGCCGCCGCGATGTTCGCGCGCGGCTTCGAGATAGTACTCGAGCGCGGCCAGCGCATCGGCCAGATGGTCCATCTGCGCACCGCTGGGCACGCGTCGGTCGTCCAGCAGCTCATAACCGATGAAACGGCCCACGCCCTGGGCCAGGTCGGCCGGGCGTGGCGACGACAACATGCGCATCGCGCCGGCAACTTCGTCCATCAGAGCCGGTGCGCCGACCAGGCGGTCGTGCTCCCAGCCGGATTCGACGAACGCGACGATCGCGTCCTTCACTCTGCCGGTGTTGCCGATCGCTTCCTGCATCAAGGTAGTGACGACGCCCAGCGCCTCGCTGCGCGGCAGACCTTGCATGGTATTGTCGGCGCCCGGCGATTCGTCCTCGGACCCCAGGCTCTCGATATGGTCGTCCAGCGACGCTTCGACGTATAGCAGCGCACCGGCCACGTCGAGCAAGGTGTCTTCGTCCGCCGCGCGCATGCGATTGGCGATCTCGTCGAGCACGCGCCGCTGTTCGTTGACCACCCGGCGCGGCACGGCCAGCGCCAGCATGCCCAGCGTATCGCCGACACGCTCGAGCACTTCGCCCTGCGCCGCCAGTTGCGCCGGATCACCATCCTGCTGACGCAGGAACAGATCCAGGGCTTCCTTGACGCGCAGCAAGTCGTCCTTCAGCGCGCGCGATACCGAATCGAGCAGCGCCCGGTTGTGTCCGGCCATCGAACCTCGCGCATGTTCCAGCTCGCCGGCATCGGGCAGCAAGCTGTCCAGGGCGTACGTGGTGCGCAGCAGCTCCATTTGCGGACTGTGCTGCTTGGCCTGGGCCACGATGTACAGCAACTTGCACGCGACTTCGTCCGCCTCGCCGCCGCGCAGGCTGCCCTCGCCCTGTTCGATCAGCTGGCGGATGTTGCGGTCGACCTTGCCGACCAGCTGGCGTATTTCGCCGGCATGAGCCTTGAGCGAACCCTGCTCGAGACCTTCCAGCACTCCGGCGGCGATCCACCAGAGGCGCCGGCCATGCACGTGATGGCAGCGTGCGGTGATCGCCAGCAAGGTCTTGCGCATGCCGATGAGCTGCTGTGCCGCGTTCTGCCCGCGGAACCAGCCCAGCAATTGCTGCTGGAATCGCAGCCGCAGATCCACCAGCTCGCCGCGATGCGCTTCGGCATATGCCTCGCTCATGGCCGCCGGCGCCTGTTCCGGCAGGAACGCGTCGAGATTGGGATGGAACATCGCCGACTCGGCCAGCGGCTCCTGCTCGCGACTGGCACGCAGGTCGTTGAGCAGCGGCAGCAGCACGATCGGCACGTCGCGATGGCCGCTGGACAATCGCTCGAGGTAATCCGGCAGCTGCATCAGGCCGCGCATCAGCGCGGCATAGGCTTCCTCGCGATAGGTGACGCGGTCTTCGAGCAGCGCGATGGCAAGCGCCTCCATCTCCGCGGTGACCATCGCCGCGCCATACAGTTCGACCATCTTCAAGGTGCCATGCACCTGATGCAGATGATCCGCGCAAGTGCGCATGAAATCGCGCTTGCCCGGATTGTCGACATAGGACTCCAGCGCCTCGCGGGCGATCGACAAGGTGTCGTCGAGCTCCGGCTTGACCCACTGCAGAGTGGTGAAATCGATGTGGTCTTGAAGTCTCATGCGCCTCTCTCAGTGGTTGCACAACGCAAGCATCTTGCAACCAGCGAGACTGCCCCCCGTCAAATGCTTTTCTCAATCGGGCTGACCTCAGCCCGGCCGATGTCAACCCGGTAACTTGAAATGCGCCACCGAGCGTCGCAGATCACTCGCCAGCTGCGCCAGCGTACCGATCGAGTCGGCCGTCTGGCTCGCGCCCTGCGAAGTTTGCGAGGTGATTTCCTGAATCGCGTTCATCGAATGTGAAATGTCGGTGGCCGCCGCGGACTGCTGACGCGCCGCGGTGGAGATGTTTTGAATCAGCGACGACAGATCGTGCGAAACGCGCTCGATGTCGCCCAGCGCGCTGCCGGCGTCCTCCGCCTTGCGCGCACCGGCCACCACCTCCGCGGTGGTCTGTTCCATCGAGTTCACCGCTTCGTTGGTATCGGACTGAATCGTCTGTACCAGCGTCTCGATACGCTTGGTCGCGCTGGTCGAACGTTCGGCCAGTCTCTGCACTTCGTCCGCCACCACCGCGAAACCGCGGCCCGCCTCACCTGCCGAAGCCGCCTGGATCGCCGCGTTCAAGGCGAGGATGTTGGTCTGTTCGGCGATGTCGTTGATCAGTTCCACGATCGAGCCGATCTCCTGGGACGATTCGCCCAGGCGCTTGATGCGCTTGGAGGTTTCCTGGATCTGGTCGCGGATCGAGTCCATGCCCGAGATCGTCTCGCGCACCACTTCCGCACCGTGCGAGGCGATCTTCACCGAGCGCTCGGCCACGTCGGCCGATTCGGCGGAGTCCTTGGACACGATGTCCATCGAGCTCACGATCTGGTTGATCGCCGAGGTCGCCGAACTGATCTGCTGCGCCTGCTGTTCGGCCGCATCCGCCAGGTGGCGGGCAGTGGTCTGGGTTTCCTGCGCCGACGACGACACCTGCTCGGAGGTCTCGTTGATGGTGGTCACCAGGGAGCGCAACTCGTCGATGGCGTAGTTCACCGAGTCGGCGATCGCGCCGGTGATGTCCTCCGACACCGTGGTCTTCACGGTCAGGTCGCCTTCGGCGAGCGAACCCATTTCGTCCAGCAGGCGCATGATCGCCTCCTGGTTGCGCTGGTTCAGCTCGGTACTGCTGGCGAAACGGCGGCGCTGTTCAGTGACCAGGGTGACGACCAGCATCAGTGCGAAAGCCACCGCGGCGATTGCGCCCAGCAGGCCCCACCAGACGTTCGGGAACAGCCGGCGCAACGGCAGCTTGCCGATCTGCTCGGACAGGTCGTTCGCGCGCAACAGCACGGTCTGCGAGTCCAGCGAAGCCTGGTTGCCTGCATGTTTCACGTCGGCGATGTTGCCGGCGGCGGCGACCAGCTTGGCGACCGGATCGACCAGCTTGCCCCAGCCGGCGTCCATGTCGGTGAGGATCTTGCGCGCATTCGCGTCGGCAATCGGCTTGACGCCGCTGTCGGGGCTGCCCTCGATCAAACCCTTCAGCACGCTGCCATACAGCTGCGCATCGCGGGACAGACCATCGGCCGCAGACTGCGCGGAATCGCCGCCCTGCAGCACTTCCTGCACGCGGCGGATGATTCGGTCGGCGGACAGCATCTGGCGCGATGTGCCCAGCATCTGGTCGGCGCTGGCACCACGCTGCTGCAGAATGTTGACCACCTGCTCCATGCTCGAGTTGAGCAGCGGCATCTGCTGAGACAAGCTGTCGGCACGCTGGCCGGAATCGAGCACCACGGCCTTGTTGGAGAGGATCTTGCCGATATCCCCGTCCAGCTGTTTCCACGAGTCGTTCAATGCGGTCACCGCACGGCCCGCAAGAGACGTATTGCCGTCGGCATAGGCTTGCATGCCGGTAGCCGGGTCGCCCTTGTTCAGTCGCTGCACCGCCGAATCGATGGAGTTGCGGGTGGATTCGAGCTCCTTGAACGAGTCGAGGTTGCCGCCGGCCGATTCCAGGGCGAACTTTGCCGTCTGCTGCGACAGCACCTGGATCTGCGTGGTCAGCGCAATGGCCTGGCGATCCTCATCGTTCTTGATGTTGAGCCGCCAGAAATCGAACGCCGCCAGCGCGATCGCGATCAGCAGCAGGACAATGAGTGCGGTGGTGAAACCGCGTTCCTTGCTGACGCCCCCTGTAGTGCTCATGTTCACCTCATCAATCTAACGTATACATTGCCGGCTCCGCAGAGCGGGTACTGGCCAGGAAATGGTTGCCCCAAATTTCCGGCTCCCGCGGGCGCCGGCCCTTCACATAGCTGCAGCCCGACGCGAGGTCAGGCCGCGGCCTGCCGGAAATCCGGTGCCCGCACCAGCCGGTTCATGCTGAAAACTGCCAATTGCTGTTCACCCACCCGGCTCTCGGCGAAACGGGCAAGCCGGGGATCGTCCTCGCGTCCGGCCTCGCGACGCTGCTCCTCATCCACGGTACGCTGGCCGAACACCTCGTCCACCAGCAACGCCACGCTGCCGCCGCCCTGGCGCACCACCAGCAGGCGGGTGCGGTCGGACTGCTGGGTGCGCTCGCCAAACAGGAAGCGGGCAAAGTCGACCACCGGCACCAGATTGCCGCGCACGTTGGCCACGCCGAGCAGCCAGGGCTGGGTTCCGGGCACCGGGGTAAGCACCGGCACCGCCAGCAATTCGTTGATTTCGTCGATGCCGCTGACCAGCAGGCGCGAGCCCACGCGAAAGCCGATCCCGCGCCATAGCCCGGGTGCCTCCAGCTTGTCCTGCGTATCGGAAGCGTGCGCCAGCGACAGTCGCTCGTAGCGGGCCAGAATCTCGAAAGGAGTGCGATTGACGGACTGGCTCATGTCTCGCTCGACAACAGATCGTTGATGCAACCCAGCAATTCTTTTTCGTTCACGGGCTTGGTAATGAACGCCCGGGCACCTTGCCGCAGACCCCAGACGCGGTCGGTTTCCATCGATTTGGTGGTGATCATCACGATCGGCACCACGGCGGTGACGGGGTCGCGGGTCAGCGTGCGGGTCGCCTGGAAGCCGTTCATGCCGGGCATGATCACGTCCATGATGATCAGATCAGGCAATTCGGCGCGAACGCGCTCGATGCCCTCTTCGGCACTGTTGACGGCGACGACCTGATGGCCGGCCCGTTCGAGCAGCGTGGTGAATACGCGCACGTCGGTCGGCGAATCGTCGATGATGAGAATAGTGGCCACAGCTCCCCCTCAGAATCTGCAGTCAGTGGCTCGATACCGTGCTGACATGGCGATGAATGGCACCAAGCAGCTCGTCCCGCGTGAACGGCTTGGTCAGATACTGCTCGGCACCCACGATGCGACCTCTTGCCTTGTCGAAAAGGCCATCCTTCGAACTCAGCATGATCACCGGTGTGGCGCGGAACTGCGGATTGTTCTTGATCAGTGCGCAGGTCTGATAACCGTCCAGCCGCGGCATCATGATGTCGACAAAGATGATGGCAGGCTTCTGGTCGGAGATCTTGGCCAGCGCCTCGAACCCGTCGACCGCGGTCAGCACCTCGCAACCCTCTTTTTTCAGCAGAGTTTCCGCTGTGCGGCGGATGGTCTTGGAGTCATCGATGACCATGACCTTCAGACCAGCCAAGTCGTTAGCACTCACGTTCAAATTCACTACTCCCCCTGCGGCCCGCCCGAGCTCAGGTATAGACATCAAGGCATGCAACAGTCATGCCGTATGGTGCGCGTGTAAAAAATACGAAAAACGAACCGCCCGATACCCGCTCGGCGGCGACCTTCCGAGGCTTTGTTGTTTACTGCCTGCCCGCCGAGACTGTCAAGCAATAATCGCCAGCTCCGTCCGCCGACTGCGCAACGTGACCCATATTGGCACCATCCGGTCACAGATGGACAGCCGCGTGTCACGCTTGTCGCCGCGGATCGCCTTGGCCACCATCCGTTTAAGATAGCCACCTGACGATCGACACCTGCCCGCATTGAATCCGCCTGCATCGAGACACCCGCACCAGGCCACCAACGGAGAACCACATGCCCCTTTCGGTCGGCGTGCTGATGGACCCCATCGGCGCGATCAAGATAGCGAAGGACACCACTTTTGCGATGTTGCTGGAGGCCCAGCGCCGCGGCCACTCGCTGCATTACTTCGAGCAGGGCGACCTGGCGCTGCGCGACAGCGCGCCATGGGCCCGGATCGCGCCGCTCGCCGTGCGCGAGGATCCGCAGCAGTGGTTCACGCTGGGAGCGGCCCAATGGCGCGACTTGCGCGAGCTCGATGTGGTGCTGATGCGCAAGGACCCGCCGGTCGACGCGCAGTTCATCTACGACACCATGGTGCTGGAAGCGGCCCAGCGCGGCGGGGTGGCCGTGATCAACGATCCGCAGTCGCTGCGCGATTGCAACGAGAAGCTGTTTTCGCTGGCCTTTCCGCAGTGCATCGCGCCGGCCCTGGTCGCGCGCGATGTGGGAGAACTGCGCAGGTTTACTGCCGAACATGGCGAGGTGGTGCTGAAACCGCTCGATGGCATGGGCGGACGCGGCATCTTCCGGGTCAAGGCCGGCGACAGCAACCTCAACTCGATGCTGGAGACCCTGCTCGGCGGCAATGGCCACCGCGAGGGGCGACAATTGGTGGTCGCGCAGAAATACATCCCGGAGATCAGCGCCGGCGACAAGCGCATCCTGGTGATCGACGGCGAACCGGTGCCGTACGCCCTGGCGCGCATCCCGCAAGGCGACGATTTCCGCGGCAATCTGGCGGCCGGCGGCCGCGGCGTGGGCGTGCCGCTGTCCGACCGCGACCGCTGGATCGTGGCCCAGGTGGCGCCCGAACTGCGCCGACGCGGGCTGCTGTTTGTCGGCCTGGACGTGATCGGCGACTACCTGACCGAGATCAACGTCACATCCCCGACCTGCGTACGTGAACTGGATGCGCAGTTCGGGCTTAGCATTGCGGGTCAGCTGTTCGACGTCATCGAGCAGTCCGTCATCGGAAAGCGTATCGCGTGAGCACCACCGCAACTGCCTCCCCCGCACCGAACCCGATCGGTGCCACCATGCTGTTCTCGCTGCTGCTGCACGGCGTGTTGCTGCTGGGCATCACCTTCCATTTCGTGAAACCAAGCCCCAGCCTGCCGACGCTGGACGTGACCCTGGTCAACGTGGCCAATCAGCAGGCGCCGGACAAGGCCGATTTCCTGGCCCAGGCCAACAACAGCGGCGGCGGGCAGAGCGATCGCGCCGCGCGGCCATCGCAGATGTTTTCCGGCGCGCTGCCCAGGCCTGATCCGGGCATCGCGGCGCATCCGGTCGAAGCCGCCACGCCGCTGCCGCGGGAGGCCACGCCGACGCGCATGGTCACCACCACCGGCGCGACCGACTTCAGCGTGTCCAGCGATACCGCGCAGACCCGGGTCGATCCGCAGGTTCAAACCCCGACCGCGGCCGAGCTGAAGCGCCAGCAGGCGATCGCCCAGCTGGCCGCCGAACTGCGCCAGCAGACCGAGGCGCTGGCGAAGCGGCCGAAGAAGAAGTTCATCTCGGCCAACACGAAGGAATATGTCTACGCCAGCTACATGCGCGGCTGGTCGGACCGGGTGCAGCGGATCGGCAACCTCAATTACCCGGACGAAGCGCGCCGGCGCAAGCTCTACGGCGATTTGCTGCTCACCGTCGGGCTCAACCGCGACGGCGGGATCAAGAACATCACGATCATCAAGAGTTCGGGCCATCCGCTGCTGGACGCGGCCGCCGAGCGTATCGTGCGCCTGTCCGCACCGTTTCCGCCGCTGCCGAAAGACGTCAACGTGGACGAGCTCTACATCACCCGAACCTGGCAATTCCTGCCCGGCGACGTACTGCGCAACAAATAGCGCCGTCCTCACCCGCCTTTTGCACGACTGGGCGCCGACCGGGCTTACAATAGCCGCATGAGCACCACCGCGCCGAACACCCTCACCGGGCATTTCCTGATCGCCATGCCGAACCTGGCCGATCCGCCGTTCTCGCGCAGCGTGGCGCTGCTGTGCCAGCACGACGAGGATGGCGCGGTCGGCCTGCTGGTGAACCAGCTGTCCGAATACCGGCTTGGCGACGTGCTGGCGCAGATGAAGCTCGAATGCACGGACAGCGAACTGGCCGACGCACCGGTGCTGATCGGCGGCCCGGTGCAGCAGGAACGCGGTTTCGTCCTGCACCGCGAACCCGGCGACTGGGAATCCAGCTATCGCATCAACACCGACTGGTCGGTCACCACCTCGCGCGACATCCTGGTCGCGATGGCTGCCGGCGAAGGCCCGCGCCAGGCCATCATGGTGCTCGGTTACGCCGGCTGGGACGCCGGCCAGCTGGAGCAGGAACTGATGGCGAACGCCTGGCTCACCGCCGAGGCCTGCGGCCGGGTGGTATTCGACACACCGCTGGAGGAGCGCTGGAGCGCCGCCGCCGGACTGGTCGGGGTCGACCCGCGCCAGTTGTCCGGCTACGCGGGTCACGCATGAGCTGTGTGTTCGGTTTCGACGTCGGCAGCCGGCTGACCGGCGTGGCGATCGGCAACACCTTCACCGCCAGCGCGCGGGGCTTGACCATCGTCCCGGTAAAAGATGACGGCCCGGACTGGAGCCGGCTCGATGGCCTATGCAAGGAATGGCTGCCGGACACCTTGGTGGTCGGCCTGCCGCTGACCCTGGATGGCGCCGAGCAGCCCGCCAGTCGCCGCGCGCGCCAATTCGCCGCGCAGCTGCAGCAGCGCTACAGCCTGCCGGTCGTCTTCGTCGATGAGCGCCACAGTTCGCAGGAAGCCGCGCAGCGGTTCGCTGCCGCCCGTGCCGCCGGACTCCGACGCCGCCGCGATGCGGCCAGCATCGACGCCGAAGCCGCGGCGGTCATTCTCGAACGCTGGCTGAGCGGTGCGGGATCGTCGGCAGCCGACGAAGCCACCGGTCACTGAACGCACACCGTCCCTCCCACCTCCCGAGTCGCCGCCATGAGCCCTCGCCTGCGCCACCTGACTTCCCTGGAAAACCTTCCGCGCGAAACGATCGAGCGCCTGCTCGACCGCGCCGAGGCCTTGCGCGATGCATGCGCTCACGGCACCCGCAAGCTCGACGTGCTGGCGGGGCGCACCGTCCTGAACCTGTTCTTCGAACCGTCCACGCGCACCCGCACTTCGTTCGAGCTGGCGGCGCGGCGGCTCGGTGCGGACGTGATCAATTTCGATCTCGGCCTGTCCTCCACCAGCAAGGGCGAGGAGCTGTTCGATACCTTGCACACACTGGAAGCGATGCACATGGACGCGATCATCGTGCGCCACAAGCGCTCGGGCACGCCGGACGAACTGGTTCGCCACGCGATGAGCGGGGTATCGGTAATCAACGCCGGCGACGGCAATAACGCGCACCCCACCCAGGGCCTGCTGGACGCGCTGACGATCCGCCAGCACCGGCCGGATTTCGAAAACCTCAGCGTGCTGATCTGCGGCGACATCAAACATTCGCGGGTGGCCCGTTCGGACATCCACGCACTCAGCGTGCTGGGCGTGAAGGACATCCGCCTGTGCGGACCGGCCGAGCTGATGCCGGCACCGGACGAAGTTCCGCAGGGACGCCGCCACACCGATTTCGACGAGGCCATCCAAGGCGTCGACGCGGTCATCATGCTGCGCCTGCAGAAAGAGCGCATGGCGTCCATCGACCTGCCCGACGAAGCGGCGTACTTCGCGCGCTACGGGTTGGACCGGCGCCGGCTGGCGCTTGCCTCCAAGGGCTGCCTGGTGATGCACCCGGGCCCGATCAACCGCGGTATCGAGATCGCGTCGGACGTGGCTGACGGCGCGCAGTCGCGGATTCTCGAGCAGGTCGGCAACGGTGTGTTCGTACGCATGGCGGTGCTCAACGAGGTACTGGCTCGCTGAGCCGCTGCAGCCGGCGAGCCAGGCTGCCACGCCCCACGGTTGCGCCTGACTGCATCTGGCAGGCGTCCGCCACGGCGCGACGCTGCGCAAGCGGGCATAATGTGCACCGCACCATTCCACCATCTCTGGGGATCAACATGCGATCGACGATGCGATATGCCGCGCTGGGTCTGGCCGGCGTCATGCTGGCGGCCTGCGGGCACAAGAACAAGGATGCTCCGCTGGCTTTCGTACCGGCGGACACGCCGTATGTGGTGGCCAACCTGGAAATCATGGACGACAGCGCCCGCCAGGCGTTGCTCCCCCAGGCCGATGCGCAGCTGCCGTCCAATCTGGCGCAGCTCGATGCCGCCGCCGATCGCCTGGCCGCGAAGGATCCCGATGGCGCGCGCTTGTTGCGCGCATTGCGGGCCGAATTCAACGGCAAGACCGTCGAAACTTTTGCGCAGAGTGCCGGACTGGACCTCAAGGGCCACTTGGCTCTGTACGGCCTCGGCCTGGCACCGGTGCTGCGATTCGAGCTGAGCGATCCGCGGGCGTTCGAGGGTTTCATCAGCCGGCTGGAAACCGCCTATGGCAAGAAACTCGATCTCGCCGATGTGGACAAGCAGAGCTATCGCAAATACGCGTTCGCCAGCTCGGGCACCGAGCTGATCCTGGCGATGGTCGGCAAGCAGGCCGTGGCCGCGCTGTTGCCGGCCGATGCCTCGCCGGCGCTGTTGCGCCAGGCGCTGGGCCTGGATCGACCTCAGAAGAACCTGCAGGACGACGGCCGCCTGGCCACGCTGGCCAAGGCCAAGGGCTACCAGCCCTGGCTGGTCGGCGAGCTGGATCTGACCCGGGCGTTGCCGTTGGCGCTCGGCGGCAAGGATCCGCTGATCGGCGCGATCCTCAAGGCGCGCGCCGAAGCCGAGTCGGCCAAGACCGGCGAGCCGGTAGCCAACCAGCTGCAGACGTCACCGAGCTGCGTGACCGATGCCGCTCGCATCGCCGCCCGCGTGCCGACGCTGAGCTTCGGCTACACCCAGCTCGATCCCAAACACCAGAACGTGCGGTTCGACGTGGCGCTTGCCGATGACATCGGCAAGGCTTTCAGCGGCCTCAAGGTGGAACTGCCAGGGCTGGGCGGCGCCGGTACCGCACCGTTCGACCTCAGCCTGGCGCTGCCAGTCGCGCAGATGCGCACATTCTGGTCCAGCCAGGCCGATGCGGTGGTAGCCAAGCCGTTCGCCTGTCCTTCGCTGATCGATCTCAACGACAGCTTTGCCAAGCTCGGGCCGGCCATGCAGAAGGCCGCGATCCCGCCGTTCGGCGACATGCTCGGACTGCGAATTGCGCTGGACTCGCTGGCGCCCGGTCAGAATGCCGGCGCCCCGACGTTCAGCGGGCGCATCGTGCTGGGCACCAACAATCCCGCCGGCCTGTTTGCGATGGGCCAGATGATGGTGCCCGCGCTGGCCCGGCTGAAGCTCGCCGGCGACGGCAAGCCGCTGCCGCTGCCCAAGGACATGACGAGCATGCTGGGCCAGCCGGGCTGGCTGGCCATGAGCGACAAGGCGCTTGCGCTCGGCGTGGGTGCCGGCGAAGACGGCAAGCTCGGCGACACCTTGAAGAATCCGGTCGGCGACGCCGGCCGGATGGCCCGCATGCATCTGACCGGTGCGATGTACCTGAGCTGGCTGCAACTGATGGAACAGAAGATCGACAGTCTGGCCGCCGCCACCGCCGCGCTCGGCAAGAGCGACGAGCCGTCGATCAACGGCAGCGTCGACAACGACAGCACCACCCAGGCTGCCGCCAACGCGGCGCGCTCGAAGGCGCAATTTGCC
Source organism: Rhodanobacter terrae (assembly GCF_042657005.1). Taxonomy (NCBI): domain Bacteria; kingdom Pseudomonadati; phylum Pseudomonadota; class Gammaproteobacteria; order Lysobacterales; family Rhodanobacteraceae; genus Rhodanobacter; species Rhodanobacter terrae. Next base: position 73,177 of record NZ_JBHSNG010000001.1, on the reverse strand, counting down.
GCGATGAAATCCCAGGCCGAAAGAGTCGACAGCATCGATGCGGAAATGCATGTCGTCGACAGCGGCATGGTGATCACCAGCCAGACCGTCCTGAAGTAGCGTTCATCGCTCGATGAAAAAAAACGGAGCGCCGCGGCGCTCCGTTTTTTTTGGCCTGACGACGCCATCGAACGTCCAGCCAACATCGTGGCGACACCTTCTTCGCATCCGTAATCGTCCGCTGAATCGGCATGCCCCGAAGCCACGCGACATTCACGCCGTTGCTGGTGCCATGCAACGCACGGAAGTCGGCTGCCGCATCTCGCCGACAAACTTTCATACCAGCCAAGGAGATTGCCATGCGCATACCAACGATGCTTCGCAACAGCATGTTCGCCACCGGACTGATCCTCGCCTTCGCCGCCGTACCCTGCGGTCAGGCCATGGCGCAGACGCCCCCTCCGACGCAGATGCCGTCGAACGCCACCCCGATGCAGACACCGGACACCGCGATGCAGGAGAAAATGTCCGAAAACCGGACCGTGCCCGACAAGGCAGCCGACGCCTGGATCACCACCAAGGTGAAATCCGAGTTCGGCACCACCAAGGGCATCAAGGCCACGAACATCTCGGTGTCGACCAATGACGGCGTGGTCACGCTGACCGGCAAGGTTGCCTCGGAAGCCGAAAAAAATCATGCCGAACGCGTGGCCCGGCACGTGAAAGGAGTGAAGAGCGTCGACGGCAGCGGCCTGACCGTCGGCAGCACACCATCTTCGGAGAAATAAACGCACGCAGCTTGCGACGCTCCACGGAAAAGGGGGTATGGAAGGGCCAGCTCGACGCTGGCCCTTCTCGCACCACGATCATCTCGGCGTGACTGATCTCAGAACCGCCACGACAGACCGGCGTTGAAGAAGTCGTCATGCAGGCGACCCGTCAGCGCACCTTGATAGCTCACCTCGAGCTTCATCGACTTGCCGAACGCCATGTGCACCCCGGCCTGCCCATTCAGCCAGGAGCGGGGCACGCTGTTGCCGCGGACCTGGAAGCTGGTACCCGGCGCGCCGATGAAACCCACCTGCGCTTCCGGCCGGCGATCGCCCCATGCAGCCGTTTCCGCCAGAGCCACATAAGGCTGGAAAGTGGACGTTCCCTTTTCGAACGAGGCGCCCAGCTTCAGGCCAAGATCGCCCTGGTAACGGGTCTGGTCGATCTTGCCGTACTGCAGCGACAGCGCTCCCGCACCGTACTCGTTGTAAGCGTCCTGTGAGGACTTTGCCGCCATGGCATCGGCATAAGGCCGCACGAACCAGCGGCGCGCAAACCGGAAGTCGAGTCCCGAGGTCAGCTGCAACGCCGTGGACGACGCACCGGGCTTGCCTTTGGCCGTCTGCATGCCGGACACACCGAGATTGATGGTGCCATCGGCATAACTCCAACCATCGGCATGGCTCAGCAGGCCGCCGATGAACCAGCGTCCGCGTTGATAGTCGCCATAGGCGGCCAGCATGTTGTATTGCGACCGCACGTTCGGCGACAAGCCCGGGGTACTGGTCGTGATGTTGCTGTGGCCCAGCGCGACACCGGCCCTGGCCCGAGTCCCCAGCGCGACCTCGCCACCGATCGCGATGCCGCCCCCGTCGAAGCGATTGCTCTGGAACTCGCCGTTCAGACGCGTGCTGATGCTCGAGATCTGCGCCCAGAAGCGGTGGTCACCCACGTCCTGGCCAAGGCCGGGATGATCGCCCTGGCCGTCACCGCGGCCCGGCGCATCCAGCATCTGGCTGCCGATCGTGGCGAGGAAGCGATCGCCGACCACGTTGATCGCGCGCGCCGACGCCACGCTGCTCTCGCCGGAGATGACTTCGAGATTCGACGGCAGGTTGCCGCTGGCCACCTTGCCGAGCGCAGAGAGCAAGCTGCCCGATGCGGTGTACTGCAGGCTGTTCAGCGCCTGGCCGACCGCACGCTGGTTGGCGTTGCCCGAGCCGGCCGTCCAGTCGAGCGGATGGAGAATTTCCAGCGCCACGTTGTTGAAGTAATTCAGGCGCGCCAGCTGACTGGGCTGCATGGACGCCGGGACGGGTTTGGAGCTGCCGGATGGCGGTTGCAGCGAAGCGAGATTGATCCAGGCCGTCCTGCCCGACGCGTTCGCGGCGTTGGCGAACTGGCCGCTCAGGCTGCCTGCGCTCAGCAGGTTGTAGTTGCCGTAGAACGGCACCGTCGAGGACAGCGGCGCCAGCATCAACTTCATGCCGCCGATGTCGGCGTGGCCTTGCACCGTCAGGTGCGTGTTCTGGCCGCTGGCAGGGCCATAGGCAAACAGCAGGCTGCCGCCCTGGTTGCTCAGGCTGCCCACTGTCAGCGCGTTGCCGCTGGCGCTGCCCGGCGCCACCAGGCCGCCCTGCACATCGAGCCGGCCGGAGGCCGAGCCGCTGCCGCGCAGCATCGCGGCGGAGGCCAGCTTGACGTCGTTGAGCACTGCGCCATTCAGCACCACGGTGCCGTCGTCGAGGCTGCTGCCGCCGGTGTAGGTGGCATGGCCGGCGATGGTCAGCGTACCGGTGCCGTACTTGATCAGCGGGCGGTTGCCGGTGAGCAGCGACACATCCGGGTTGGAATCGTTGTTGGCCAGGCCGAACTGCAGCACCGTGGCATCGGCGAAGTTGCTGGTGACGTCGTACAGCATCCAGGCGCCCCGGCCGTAGGTGCCGATGGCCATCGCATCGAGACCGGGCTGGTAGTCGATCACGGTGACCTGCACATTGGGCAGGCCGTTGCCCAGTCGGCGCCAGTTGCTGAGGACGCCGCCGGCGTCGCTGTCGGCCGAGACCAGCGGGTTGCCGGCATTGGCCGCCGAGTTCATGCCGCCGACCAGCAAGGCGTTGACGCCGTTGCTGCTGATGAAACCGAGCGCGTCCGGGCGGATAAAGTTGGCCGGCAGGTTCGAGGTCAGGTCCGTGCCGGTGGCGCCGCCGTCGACCGAGCTCCACAGGAAGCCATTGCCGCTGGTTCCGGGCGCGGCGGCGAAGAAGCGGTTTTCGCTGCGTGGGTCGAACAGCACCGCATTGGGTGCATGCATCGCCACCGGATAGGAAAACACCGGCTGCAGGTTGATGCCGCCTAGCGAGGTGCCCGTGCTGACGAACAGGCGCGCGTAGTTGCCGCTCTGCGGGTCCTGGTACAGGTAGGTGCCGGCCAGCAGGGCGTACGTGTTGTCGCGGGTGCCGAAGTCGAGTGCGGAAACGAAGCCCGTGGCACCGGCGAAGTACGACGGCAGGATCTGGTAGCAGCCCTGCGCGCAGGCGATGTCGCCGGAAACGTACGGTGTCGCCCCAATCCCGAAGTTGTCCTGCGACACCAGCACGCCTGGCGTCACGCCGGTCGCCATCAAGCTCCTGTCCACGTTATTGAGGACGAACGGATTGACGAAGTTGATCGTGTTGTTGTCGAGCTCGACGATGTTGCCGCCGCCCGGGCCGGTTACGGTGGCGAACTGGCCCGCGCTGTCCGGCGCGAAGTACAGGTCGGTGCTGACCGGGTAGTTCTCGATCAGGTTTCCGCTGCCGTCCGTCCACGGCACGGTGTTAACGTAGTTGCCTTGCGCGTCGGTCTTGTAGCGGGTCAAGCCGCCCAGATACTGGCTGGCCACATAGGTGTAGCTGAAGCCCGGAGTGCCTTGGCCGTTGATCAGGGCCAACGTGCCGTCGCCGCCGCCGATCTGCTGGTAGATGGAACGGTTCGTCGGCATCTGCCGCGCCGCGCCGTTGTCCTGCGCCGCCACCGCGATCTGTCCCGTGTTGGGGTCCAGCCCCAGACTGTAGATCTCCAGTGCCTGGCGGCCGTTGTTCAATCCGCGCCAGTCGCCATTGTTGCTGGAGGGATTGGTGCGGCAGTACAGGCCACCGTCCGTGCCCATCAGCAGATTGCCCTGCCCGTCGAAGGCGAACACGCGCGCATCCGGATGCACGGTGGAGTGGTCGCTGGTGTCATTGTCGGTCAGCGGTGCGTAGGTGACCGAACCGTCGGCATTCACCTCTGCGCGGATCGCCGAGACGCCCTCGAAGGTGCTGCCGGTGACGTTGTCGTAGCGGCCATCGCCGGCGATGTAGACCACGTTGGGATGGTTGGGATCGATCGCCACCAGCGAGTTGGTCGCCGCCTGCCCGCCCTGGTTGATCGCCAGGCCGGGAATCACCTCGCCGTACCGCTTGAGCTGGTAGGCGGCGGCGCGGGCGGTGCTGCCGGCCGTTTCGTTGGACACCGTGTTGGCGGCCAGCGAAGGACTCAGGTCGACCCAGCTCTGGCCGCCGTTCTGCGACAGGAAGGCGTTGTTGAGCTGGCCCAGCGCCGCATTGACGACGCCGACCACCACCGAACCGTGCGGACCGGCGGCCACGCGCAGCATGGTGGACGTATTGGCGTTGATCGAGCCGTTGGCGTTGGCGGCGCTGAAGATCTTGTTCCAGGTCTTGCCGCCGTCGTCGCTGGCGTAGACCGCCGTGTTGCCGGTGCCAGTGACGCCGACGTAGAAACGGTTCGGATCGGCGGGATCGCCGACCAGCGCCGAGGTCGGACCGGGGGGTAAACCGGACCCGGCAAGCTGGTCCACCCGAGTGAAGGTCTTGCCGCCATCGGTGCTGCGATAAAGCCCCGTGTTGGCGCCATTGGGCTTCTCGCCTTCTTCCTCGAAGCCGGCTGCCATGATGGTCCGGCCACGCGCCACCACGTTGAGCATGCTCACGTCCGGCAACGCGTTCTGGCCGATCGTGTTCCAGGTCATGCCGCCGTCGGTGGAATACAGCATGCCCTGGTTGGTCAGGCCGCCGCGGTCGAAGTGGGTGCCGGTCGCGCCGTTGGTCGTGCTTCCGATGCTGGCCACGACGGTCATGCCGGTAGGATCGGTCGGGTCGAAGCTGATATCGGACACCGCCAGCGAACCCTGGCTGGCGGTCACGGCGCTCCAGCTCTGTCCACCATCCGTGCTGCGGAAAATACCGCCGCTGGGAGAACTGGCCAGCATCAGCTTGGAGTCGAATGGATTGACCGCGATCGACTGGATCGCGCCGGACTGCGTCGCGAAATACGGCGCCGTGTTCGTGGGCTGTCCCGCTTGCGGATTGTCGGCACCGTTCAACAGGAAGTACGGTCCCGACTCGGTGCCCGGCCCGGCGGGCACGAAGCTTTGCGCATGGCTCAGGCCAGGAGCGGCAAGGGCCAAGGCGATCATCGCCGTCAACAATTTCGGTGCGCCCCGACGACTGGCGAATGGCTGCGTACTGCGTTGTTTCATGATTTCCCCTGATGGACTAGAGCATGTTGTTGGCCGCCGCGCGGCTCGGGATCCGACGGACTCCCTGGACCCCGCGTCGTGCGCGGCTCTCGATTTTTGTTGGTTACCCGACACCCCCCGTGACAGCAGCCCTGCCGTCTACCTCCCCTTCCACGACGGCAGCCCAGGTGCCAACCCGACATGTCGGCATCCGCCACATGCGGCCAGTCGCTCCGGTTCGGACCCCGCGGTTTCCTGCCGTCACCCCCAAGACGTTTGAGCCGGCGGAAATTGAAATGGGGCAACGCTTCCCGCTTTAAGCCGCCATCGACTTCAAACATTCATCGCGCGGCGGCCATCGGATGACCCGGGGCGGGTGTTCCTAAGATTTCATCGGCCATTTCATTTTTCGAATCCGCAAACGTCTTGGAGAGGTCGCAGCAACCACGCGGATCGAGCGCCTTGAACACTCTGAACAACCAGGCCGGGGCCATCGAGGCCCGCGGCACTTTTGCGGCAGGCGGATACCCGAATGCCGTGCCGCACGCGCTCGAAGGAGGTCCGTGGGCGGTCGTCGGCAAGTTCCGCGCCTTGGTCACCAAGTCGCTCGCCCTCTTGTGCGGTCCGGATCGCTTCCACGCACTGGCGGACTTCCTGCGTTCGTTGCGCGACCGTTCGGATTGGCGCGGCAGTCCGGCCAGCCGCGGCAAGATGGCCGCCAAATACATCGTCCGTGCGCTGTGCATGCCGCGGCAGCATGGCCGCTATCTGGCGCTGATGTACGGCCAACCACACCTGTGTGCTTACCAGCGTCGGGATCCCCGGGTGCTGGAGCGTCATTTCCACCGCTATATCCACTTGAGGTGGGATCGACGTTTACGCCTGCGAAGCATCCGGCAGCACTACCAATTCGCGATCGCCCGGTTGCCCGGCGCGTTGCTGCAGAGGATCTACACCGATGGGAACGCGACGCTGGGCCGTTTGATCTTGAAAGACGGTACCCAGCTGGAACTCTGCCTGCGGCCGCCGATCTTCATGGGCTGCGAAGGCGAGTTGTGCATACAGCTAAGCGACCTCGACAATCATCCGGTCTATCGCCTCATCCTGAGCGTGATCGACGATCGGCCGACGATCGCGATCGGCTGCATCCAGGGACCCGACGGCCCGAACGGCAAGAACAGAGTCCGTGACCTGACGCGGAACATGCATGGCATGCGGCCGAAGCAGCTGATGCTTTCCCTGGCCTATGCGTTCGCCCGGCACCTGGGCATCGAGCGCATCCTGGCCGTCAGCAATGCAGCGCACCCCTTGCGTCGGGCCCGCGACGAATTCCAGGCTGATTACGACGCATTCTGGGTGGAGCAGAAGGGCCGGGAGGAAGAAGATGGCTGGTTCCTGCTTCCCGAAATGCTGAGCCGGAAGTCCGAGGCCGAGGTTTCCAGCCATCATCGCTCCGCGTTCCGGCGCCGCGAGACCCTGCGCATCGAAGCCGAGCGATTGATCGTCGATGCGCTTGGAACCTCCCCGTCGAAACCAAACACGGCCCTCGCGAAGGAGGAGCTAGAATCCGTCGAACCTTTTCAACATGCCGGCCTGGGAACATCGTGGATACGTTAGGCAAGCCCGGCGATGTCGGTACCGATGTTGCGGGGCCGTCTGCACATGCCGCGCAGGTCGCCGAACTGTTCCGCGAGCACAATCGCGCATTGATCGCTTTCCTGCACTGCCGGCTCGGGTCCCAGTCCGATGCGCAAGAGCTCGCGCAGGAAGCCTACCTGCGCATGCTCATGCTGGAACATCCCGAACGGGTAAGCTCCTTGCGCGCCTTCCTGTTCCGGATCGCGGCGAACCTCGCCGTCGACCGGTTGCGCATGCGCAAGGTGCGCGGTGACAAGATGCGAAACGACATGCTGATCGAACAACCACCCGAAGGCTTGCATCTCGTACCGATTCCCGAGCGGCACGTATCGGCGATCGAGCAATGGCGCGAGTTGCGCAGGGCATTGCGCGAGTTGCCCGCGAAGACCAGCCAGGCCTTCGTGATGCACGTGATCGAGGGGCGGGACTTCAGCGTCGTCGCGCAAGCCATGAAACTGAGTGAGCGCATGGTGCGCTACCACGTCGCCAACGCGCTGGCGCATTGCCGCGCGCGGGTCGACGAACCGGAGATGCCGTGATGGACAAGAGCGTGGATGAGAAGATTTTGCGCGCCGCCGCCGATTGGTGGACGCGCCTGCGCGATCCCGACGGCGCAGGCGCGACGATGGAGCAGTGGCTGGAATGGACCGGTGAGGACGAGCGCCACCTCGAGGCTTTCGAGCGTGTGACCGAACTCGGCAACCGGCTTGGAACACTCGATGAGGCCACGCGGCGGCAGTTCGCACGCGACTTTGCGCGGCCGGCTGACGTCCCGCGGCGCTGGCTGCCGCTGGCGGCCGCGGCTTCCGCCGTACTGGCGCTGGCCGGGGGCTATCTTGCGTGGAGCGGGCTGGGGGTCGATACGGCGCCGCAGACCTATGTCAGCGCAGTGGCGCAGAACCGGAACATCACGCTGCCGGACGGTTCGACGGTCGCGCTGGGCGGCGCCTCCACACTGGCCATGCGCTTCAGCCATGGCGAACGCCGTGTCGAGCTGGCCGGTGGCGAGGCGTTTTTCCAGGTCGTGCACAACCCGCAGCGCCCGTTCGTCGTCGCGGCGGGCAACGTGTCCATCCGTGATGTCGGCACGGCTTTCGACGTGCGTCGCACGGGGCAACGGGTGACCATTGCGGTGACCCAGGGCCGTGTGCAGATCGCCGACCACGATGCTGCGCCGGGTTCGCATGCAGCGGGCAAGGGGAGTCTCGAAGCCGTCGCCGGTCAGCTGGTGTCGTACGATCCGTCCACGTCAGCCATGAGCATCGGCAGCATTACGCCCGAGCAGGCCACCGCCTGGCGCAGTGATCGGCTGGAATTCATCGACGAACCGCTCGGCGTGGTGATCGCCAACGTCAATCGCTACAGTACGCGCCCGGTGCGTATCGCGGATGCCGGTCTGGAAACGCTCACCTACACTGGCACCATCAAGACAGGCGCTATCGACAGCTGGCTGGGCGCCTTGCCGCAGGTCTTTCCGTTGCGTGTCAGCGAGGATGCCCATCAGGTGACTCTCGCCAAGCCGGAGCACAAGTAGAAGCCACCATCCCCTGCGAGGTTCGCGCAGGCGTGGTCTCGACGTCCCCATGCAGGCGATAGGTGCGCCGTGTGCCATTTGGCCTGGACGCATGTCAGACTTGTTACTTTCGCTGGGGGAAAGCGACTGTCATGGGCCGGGTTGCGTTGCTGTTCGCCTGCGGCTGCCTGTGGGCACCTTCTGTCGTACTTGCCGCTGCGGCAACACCGCACATCCATTTCGCGATCCCGCCGCAAGCACTCTCCACCGCGTTGATCGCATTCGGCAAACAGACCGACGTACAGGTGTTGACTGCCGGCGGCACCACTGCGGCCTTTCGCTCGGTCGGCGTGAGCGGCACATTCACTCCGGATGCAGCGCTCGTCAGGCTGCTGCAAGGTACCGGGTTGAGCTACGCATTCATCGATGCCGGAACCGTGGTGGTGAAGCCGCGCGCACCCGAGTCGACGGGCTCGCTCTCTGCCGGAGCGGCGTCTACCCAGGCCAGCGTCGCCGATGCCAAGCTGCTGGCGCCGATACACGCCGACGGCATAGTCGAGCAAGACACGGGCTACCTGACCGACATCACCCGCAGTGCCACCCGCACCGATTCCGATCTGATCGATGTGCCGCAGGCGATCAGTGTCGTCACGCGTGACCTGATGGATTCGCAGCAGATCCGTACGGTGGCCGATGCGGTTCGCAATGTGGCAGGCGTGCAATACATCGATAGCGCCGATAGCTTGCCGAATTTCCAGATACGCGGCTTCAACCCCGGTAACGGCATGACCGACGGCATGCCCAACAGCATCGCGGCCGTCGGTGATTTTCCGCCCCTGATCGGCGTGGAACGGGTCGAGGTGCTGAAGGGACCGGAGACCATCCTGGGCGATTCGGTCGGTAACGCCGATTTTGGCGGCCTGATCAATGTGGTCATGAAAAAACCACAGCGCGAACCCGTGCGCGAACTCAGTTACAGCGTGGGCGAGTACGGCGATACGCAGGCAGGCATCGATCTGGCCGGCCCGTGGGGCGACGGCAAGCAGCTGACCTACCGACTGGTGCTCTCCGGCGAATATGCCGATCGCACCGCTCAGGGCTACCACGGCCAGCGCAGCAGCTATTTCGCGCCGTCGATTGGCTGGCACGACGCCACGACGAAACTCACCGTCGGCGTCGAACGCATCCTCAATCGGCTGCCCATTCCCGATCACACCATCCTTCTGAACGACTCCGTTTCCTCTGCCTCGCCACCCGGCACGCTGGCCGGCAACCCGAGTGACCATTCCACGTACCGGACGAGCCGGTTTTACTACGTGCTCGAACACCAGCTGGGCGATGTCTGGATGTTCCGCAGCCGCGGTCAATACGTACGGCAGTCAACCGACCAGCAAGACTGGATCCTGATCAACCCCTCGTCGACCGGCAATGTGGATGCGGTGGGGGAGGTCTATCGGTATGCCGATGCGTACTACACCTTGCAGAACGACATCACCGCCACGTTCGGACAGAGGCTGACGCACACGGTCGTCGTCGGATTCGACTATTCGCGTTCACTGATCGGCCACAGCGACGGTGTTTTCGGCTACTTCGGCAGCGTGCCGTACAACATCTTCACCGGGACTCCGCTGCCACCGGCCAGCTCGGTGGTTCAGGCAGCCAACGACATCTATGTGCCTGGAAGTCCGTGGTCGACCGGCAGCGGCTTGTTTCTGCAGGACCAGATCGCGGTGGGCGAGCATTGGGATGTCCTGCTGGCGTGGCGACGCACGGCTTACGAACTTTCGACCTATGACATCCATGGCAATGCGTGGAATCTGCACAAGACGCAATGGGTCCCCAGCCTTGGCCTGGTCTACAAGATCACGCCCGATATCGCGTTTTACGGCAGTACCGCGAAGGGTTTCCAGCCCGATACCTTGTTGGGGAAGAATGGGCGCCCACTGGTACCGGCGCTGTCGCGCCAGATCGAGGCTGGAGCCAAGTTCGATCTGTTTCAGGACCATGCGCGCCTGACCGTCTCGTGGTATCGCATCATGCTCGATCGCAGCTACGACCTGCAGTCGGTGCAACCTCCGTATTTCTACACCCCCGGCTCGGGCCAGACGAACAACGGCGTGGAGATCGAGTTCACCGGCCGGCTCGCGCCCGGCCTGGACATCACGACCAGCTATACCAATGCGCGCATCGGCAATCACGATGGGACGCCGCCGACGGGTGCCCCCCGTCAGCATTTCAACCTGTGGGCCAGTTATGGATTCCGGAGCACTGCGCTGCGAGGCTGGGGAGTGGCCGGTGGCGTGCGTGCGCGTAGCCGCAGCCTCGGACAGACCACGGACGGCAACACATATTTCGATATTCCCGGTCAGGCCAGCGTAGACGCCAATGTGTGGTACCGAGCGAAGAACTGGAGCGCGGCGCTGGGGGTGAAGAACCTGCTCGGCCGGAATTTGCTCAGCGACAATTTCGACGAGACGTTTGTACCACTGCACAACCGGCGCACATTCCTGCTGACCGGCACCTGCGATTTCTGAGCAGGTTCGGCAGCGGCGCGTGCCACGGAAGCGAGGATGGCGGCGGGCTTGTTGTGTCGGCGGGTTTCGCCGGCAGGAAGCAAGGAAGGCGCCCATGGGCGCCTTCCTTGCTTCCATTCGAGTCGGAAACGCTTCAGCGATTCAGCAGGTTGCTGCCGCCGAAGTTCTGCGAGTCGCGCGTCTCTTCCAGTTCCACCCCGTCCAGGCCCTGCGACAAGGTATGCGCGTCGCCGCCCTGCGCCAGCTTGATGCGCAGGCGCACCTCGTTGGAACTGTCGGCGTAACGCAGGGCGTCCTCGTAGGAGATCTCGCCGGCGTGATACAGCTCGACCAGACTCTGGTCGAACGTCTTCATGCCGAGCAAGGTGGACTCCTTCATCAGCTCCTTGAGCTTGTGGATCTCGCCCTGGCGGATGTAGTCCTGCGCCAGCGGCGTACCCAGCAGCACTTCCACCGCGACCCGGCGCGCCTTGCCGTCGGGCGTGGGGATCAGCATCTGCGCCACGATGCCTTTCAGGTTCAGTGACAGATCCATCAGCAGCTGCTGGCGGCGGTCCTCCGGGAAGAAATGCAGGATGCGATCCATCGCCTGGTTCGCATTGTTCGCATGCAGCGTGCACAGCACCAGATGGCCGGTTTCGGCGAAAGCGATCGCGTGATCCATGCCTTCGCGCGTGCGCACCTCGCCGATCATGATCACGTCCGGCGCCTGGCGCAGCGTGTTCTTCAGCGCATTGTCCCAGCTGTCGGTGTCGATGCCGACTTCGCGCTGGGTGATGATGCAGCCCTCGTGCTTGTGCACGTATTCGATCGGGTCCTCGATCGTGATGATGTGACCGGTCGAGTTCAGGTTGCGGTAGCCGACCATCGCCGCCAGCGAGGTCGACTTGCCCGAGCCGGTGGCGCCGACGAAAACGATGATGCCGCGCTTGGTCATCGCCAGCTGCTTGATCACCGGCGGCAGGTTCAGCTCTTCGGGAGTCGGTATCTTCGATTCGATCCGGCGCAGCACCATGCCCACGCAGTTGCGCTGGTAGAAGCACGACACGCGGAAGCGGCCGACGCCTTGCGCCGAGATCGCGAACTGGCACTCGTGGGTCTTCTCGAACTCCTCGCGCTGTCCGGGCGTCATCACGTTGAGCACCATGTCGCGCGCCTGCTGCACGCTGAGCGGACTCTGCGTGATCGGCACGATCCGGCCCTGCACCTTCATCGAAGGCGCCACGCCGGCCGTGATGAACAGGTCCGACGCCTTCTTGTGCACCATCAGTTTCAGGAATGAGGTGAAATCGAAATCGCTCATGGCTCTACCCCGGGAATCGGGAATGGGGAATGGGGAATCGGAAAATCGACGCCTGCCGCAAACCGGTCGCAGGAAGCCGGGACGTCCGAGCCGAAGGCACGCGCTGCTCTCCGCTTTTCAACGATTCCCGATGCCCCTTTCCCGATTCCCGGCTTCACTTGAAGCTGTCCTTGTTCTTGGCGTAGCTGGATGCCTGCTGGCGCGTCACCAGACCGCGCTTGACCAGGTCCTGCAGGCACTGATCCAGCGTCTGCATGCCGAACTGCGTGCCGGTCTGGATCGACGAATACATCTGCGCCACCTTGTCCTCGCGGATCAGGTTGCGGATCGCCGGGATGCCGACCATGATCTCGTGCGCCGCGATGCGGCCCCCGCCGACTTTCTTCAGCAGCGACTGCGACACCACCGCGCGCAGCGACTCGGACAGCATCGAGCGCACCATCGGCTTTTCGCCGGCGGGGAACACGTCGATGATGCGATCGATCGTCTTGGCCGCCGAGCTGGTATGCACGGTGGCGAACACCAGATGGCCGGTTTCCGCCGCGGTCAGCGCGAGGCGAATGGTCTCCAGATCGCGCAGCTCGCCGACCAGGATGTAGTCGGGATCCTCGCGCAGCGCCGAACGCAGCGCCTCGTTGAAGCCCAGCGTGTCGCGATGGATCTCGCGCTGGTTGACCAGGCACTTCTGCGAGGTGTGCACGAATTCGATCGGATCCTCGATCGTGAGCATGTGCCCGTATTCGTTCTTGTTGATGTGGTCGACCATCGCCGCCAGCGTGGTCGACTTGCCCGAGCCGGTCGGGCCAGTCACCAGGATCAGGCCCTGCGGCTGTTCGATCAGCTCCTTGAAGATGCGCGGTGCGCCCAGATCCTCCAGCGTCAGCACCTCGGACGGAATGGTACGGAACACCGCGCCGGCGCCGCGGTTCTGGTTGAACGCATTGACGCGGAAGCGCGCCAGCCCGGGAATCTCGAACGAGAAGTCGGTTTCGTAGAATTCTTCGTAATCGCGCCGCTGCTTGTCCGACATGATGTCGTAGATCAGCGAATGCACCTGCTTGTGCTCGAGCGCGGGAATGTTGATGCGGCGCACGTCGCCATCGACGCGGATCATCGGCGGCAGCCCGGCGGACAGATGCAAGTCCGAGGCTTTGTTCTTCACCGAGAAAGCAAGCAGTTCCGCAATGTCCATCTGTCGTTCCCCTCAACCGATCGTCTGGCGATCGTCTGGATCGCATGAGTTCGTGTGCCACCTCAGGGGACGGATGATATTCGCAGGCGTGGCGTGCCGCAGCCCATGGTGCGCCATGGAACCGCCTCAACGAACCGCCCGGATCCCCCTGCAGCGGCGTCGATACTACTCGCGCAACCGGCTGTGCGGCCAGTCTTTCCGGGCCCAGGCGTGCAAACTGTCGACCCGGTTTGAGCACCCCGTCGAAAAATCATCGTCCGGCCGTGGCACACCCGTCGAACCGGTTCCGTTCACGTCCGTCCCTACCCATAAAACCGCCGCGCGGCGGCGCCGCTCCGGTAAGGTACGCGGTCTGGACAAGCGAGGAACCCTGCATGACACGACTTGCCTTCATCGGCGGCGGCAACATGGCGCGCAGCCTGATCGGCGGCCTGCTGAGAACCGGCGTGGCCCCGGCCACCATCAGCGTCGCCGAGCCCCTGGCCGAAGCCCGGCACGCGCTGGGCCGCGAATTCGGCATCGCCTGCTATGCCGAGAACCGGCTTGCCGCGGCCGATGCCGAAGTCATCCTGCTGGCGGTCAAGCCGCAGATCATGCCCGCGATCCATACCGAGCTGCGCGACACCTTGCAGCGCAACCGGCCGTTGCTGATCTCGATCGCCGCCGGCGTGCGGCTGGATCAGCTGGAGCGCTGGTTCGGCGCGGGACTGCCGATCGTGCGCTGCATGCCGAACACGCCGGCACTGATCGGCGCTGGCGCTACAGGCCTGTGCGCCAACAGCCGGGTCAGTCCGCCGCAGAAGGCGCAGGCCCAGCACATCCTCGACGCGGCCGGGATCACCCGCTGGATCGACGACGAGGCGCTGATGGATACCGTTACTGCGCTGTCGGGCTCCGGCCCCGCGTATTTCTTCGCCCTGGTCGAGGCACTGGAAGCCGCCGCGGTGGCGCAGGGCCTGCCCCGCGATACCGCCCGCGCGCTGGCTGCGCAAACCTGCCTCGGTGCCGGCCGCATGCTGGTCGAGGGCGGCGAAGACCCCGCCGTCCTGCGCCAGCGGGTCACCTCGCCGAACGGCACCACCCAGGCCGCGCTGGAGAGCTTCAGCGCCGATGGCCTGGCCCGCATCACCGCCCGGGCCGTCGCCGCCGCCACCCGGCGCGGCATGGAGCTGGCCGCACAATTGGACAAGTTGTCATGAGTTATCTGCTGAACGCGCTGTCCATGCTGATCGAGCTGGCGTTCGAGGCCGTCGTCACGCTGTTGTTGCTGCGGGTCGCCGCCGAGGCCTGCCGCGCGGATTTCAACAATCCGCTGAGCCAGTTCGTCTACCGCTATACCAACCCGGTACTGGCGCCGATCCGGCGCGTGCTGCCGAACTGGCGCCGGATCAACCTGGCGGCGCTGCTGCTGGCATGGTTGCTGATGCTGCTGAAACGCCTGCTGCTGTTCGCCTTGATCGGTGTGATGCCGCGGCCGGTCGGGCTGATCGTGCTGGCCTTGGCCGAATTGCTGGACTTCGTGCTGCTGTTCTACCTGGTGCTGATCTTCGGCTGGTCGCTGCTGAGCATGTTCGCGGTCGATCGCCGACAGCCGTTGCTGCGGCTGGTCGGCAGCATCGTCGCTCCGCTGCTGCGTCCGCTGAACGGCAAGCTGATCGCAGGCAACATCGACTTCGCCCCGATGGCGGTGATGATCGTGCTGCTGCTTGCCCGCTTGCTGGTCGCCGCACCGCTGCTCGATCTGGGCACCCGACTGGCGCTGGGAGGCTGAGTTTTCTCTCGTGAGATGTGGAATGCGGGAGCGACTTCAGTCGCGATGTTTGGCGCTTGGTGGTCGGTTTGCAGCGAAGGGCTTTTCGTCTGTCTTCGACCACCAAGCTATTTGGTTTCCTGGATCCTTGTAGGAGCCCGCTGGCGGGCGATGCCTTTGCTCTTGTTCTTTGCTTCGAATCCATCAACCCAAAGCAAGAGCATCGCCCGCCAGCGGGCTCCTACAAGAAATCCGCTAGGTGAGTGATTCGGGCGCCAACCGCGCACGAAAGCTCTTCGCTCTAGCCGATCGGAAGAGCCAGAGCATCACGACTGAAGTCGCTCCTATAAAAAAGCAAACGCCAAAAGGCCGGGAGCGACAACCAGAAGGCTCAGCGCAGCGCCCACTCGGCGATGATGCGATGGATCGCATCCAGCCCGTCGAACAGTGCCGCCGGTCCCGGCTGCAGGATGATCGGCGACTTGATCTCGTACAGATCGCCGTTGCGCACCGCCGGGATCGTGTCCCAACCGGGCCGCGCAGCCACGCGTTCGGGCCGGAAGCGCTTGCCGCACCAGGAACCGAGGATGATGTCCGGCGCACGCCGCACCACTTCGTCGCCGTTTGGCAGAATGCGCTGTTTCGCCAGAGGTTCGCGCGCCAGCTCGGGGAAGCAGTCGCCGCCGCCGGCGATGCCGATGATCTCGGCGACCCAGCGGATGCCGGTGATGATCGGCTCGTCCCATTCCTCGAAATATACCTTCGGCCGCCGCGGCAGCTGCGCGACCGCAGCGCGGATATCGGCGATGTGCTGTTCGGCGCGCTGGGCATAGGCCTCGGCTTTTTCGTGGGCGCCGACCATCGCGCCCAGCCGGCGGATATAGGCGAGGATGCCGCCGACGCTGCGGTGATTGCTGATCCACACCTCGACGCCGGCCTTGATCAGTTCGCGTGCGATGTCGGCCTGGATGTCGGAGAAACCGATCGCCAGGTCGGGTTCGAGTTTCAGGATCTCGCCGATCTTCGCGCTGGTGAACGCCGAGACCTTCGGCTTCTCCTTGCGCGCCCGCGGCGGCCGCACGGTGAAGCCGGAGATGCCGACGATGCGGCGGTCCTCGCCCAGCGCGTACAACACCTCGGTCGGCTCTTCGGTGAGGCAGACGATGCGTTGCGGAAAATGATCCGCCGAACGAGTTTCCTGCCCGTTCATGCGCTCAATGCCCCAGCACGGTCACCGTGACCTTGCGCTGGTGCGGATCGAGACGATGCTCCCACAGGTAGACGCCTTGCCACGTGCCCAGCAGCAACTTGCCGGCATGGACGGGTACCGTGAGGCTCACGCCGGTGAGGATCGAACGGACATGCGCCGGCATGTCGTCGGGACCTTCCGCATCGTGTTCGAAGATCGGATCGCCGTCGGGCACCGCGCGTGCGAACCAGCGTTCGAGGTCGTCGCGCACGCTGGGGTCGGCGTTCTCGCCGAGCAGCAGCGAGCAACTGGTATGGGCCGTGAAGATGTTCGCGATGCCGGCCTGCACATGGCTGCTGGCCACTGCGTCGGCCACCTGTGCAGTGATGTCGCTGAAGCCGCGGCCGCGCGTGTGCACGGCGAAGCCGCCCTGCGCCACGTGTTCCGCGGGCAGCGGCCTGCTCATGGATACAGCAGCCGGCTGGTCCAGGTCTGGCCGTGGCGATCCCAGCGCACCCGTTCGTGCAGGCGGAACTCGGCGCCGTACCAGAACTCCAGCATGTCCGCTTCGACCACGTAGCCACCCCAGTGCGGCGGCCGGGTCACTTCGCGGCCATCGAACTGCTGCTCGTAGCGCGCCACCCGCTGCTCGAAGGCTTCACGATCGGGCAGCGTCTGCGACTGCAGCGACGCCCACGCGCCGATCTGGCTCTGGCGCGGGCGGCTGGCGAAGTACGCGTCCGATTCCTCGTCCTGCAGTTTGCGTGCGACGCCTTCCACCCGTACCTGTACGCCGTCGCGCAGCTGCTTCCAGTGGAAACACAACGCAACCTGCGGGTGCGCCTCGATCTGGCCGCCCTTGTCGCTGTCGTAGTTGGTGTAGAAGCGGAAGCCGCGCTCGTCGGCACCCTTGAGCAGCACGATGCGCGAGGCGACCCGGCCGGAGCCGTCGACGGTGGCCACGTTCATCGCCGTCGGCTCGCGATCGCCGCTGGCCTTGGCCTCGTCCAGCAGCCGCAGGAAGGTGTCCAGAATCTCGGGTTTGAGCATGGCGTTGAAACTTTCCTTTTGCATCGTGGCTGACACGCGCCATCATGGCGCAAATGAACCCGACCGATCATAGTGCAATGCCCCACTCGCCCAGTACCACTTCCGCTTGGTGGACAGCGTCATGTCCCGCCGTGAAATGTGAAGACGGTCGCGCGCCGGCTGGCGGGACAGGCCGTCGCCGCTATCCGCCGGCGGCGGAACTACCTCCCGGAACCGGGAGGACGGCCCGCGGATGAGGATGTCTCACGCCGATATGCAGAACGAGGCCCTCGCCGGCCATCTGCTCGACCAGTACGCGGGCCGCATCGCCCGCTCGCGGCGCCCGTACATCCTCGGCCTGTCCGGGCTGCAGGGCAGCGGCAAGAGCACGCTGGCGCGGGTGATGAAAGCCCAGGCCGAGGCCCGCGGCTGGGCCACCGAAGTGCTTTCGCTCGACGATTTCTACTACGCCCGCAGCGATCGCGAAGCGCTGGCGCGCGACGTACACCCCCTGTTGCGCAGCCGCGGCGTGCCGGGCACCCACGAGATCGAACTGCTGCTGTCGGTACTTGCCGCGTTGCCGTACGCCTCGGAGAAGCTGCCGGTGACGCATCCGCGCTTCGACAAGGGCCGCGACACGCGCTTTTCGCCATCGCGCTGGCCGCGAACCACACGGCCGCCGCAGCTGGTGATCGTGGAAGGCTGGGCACTGGGTATCCGCCCGCAGCTGCAGGCCGCACTGACCAGGCCGGTCAACGAACTGGAGCGCAAGGAAGACCCCGACGGCAGCTGGCGGCACTGGGTCAACAAGCAGTTGCGCGGCTACCAGCCGCTATGGCGCAAGTTCGACGCGCTGATCGTGCTGCAGGCGCCGAGCTGGGAGATCGTGCGCCGCTGGCGCGGCGAGCAGGAACAGTATCTGCTGGCGCGACATGCGCCGCTGGCGATGGATGAGGCGGCGATGGAGCGTTTCCTGGCGCACTTCGAGCGGCTCAGCCGGCACGCGCTGGCCACCTTGCCTGCGCTGGCCGACACCTGCGTGGAGTATGACGACGATCGTCACGTGACCGGCCTCAGCCACGGCTGAATTGGGCGAACAGAAGGGGGGAGCGGTCACTCCGCAGCCCCCGCCGCTGTCAGCTCACTCGACGATGAAGTTCGCCTTCAGGTCGACGCCTCGACCTGCACCGCCGTGCCGTACGCCAGCACCTCGGTGACGCCCTGGGCCACTTCGTTGGCGTCGTAGCGCATCGCCACCACGCCGTTCGCCCCCATCGCGCCGGCGTGCTGCAGCATCAGCTCGTAGGCCTCCTCGCGTGCCTTCTCGCACAGTTCGGTATAGATCGAGATATTGCCGCCGACGATCGTCTGCAGCGCCGCGCCGAGATTGCCGACCACGCTGCGCGAGCGCACCGTGATACCCCGCACGATGCCCAGCGAACGCATGATGCGGCAGCCGGGAATCTCGTTGCCGGTGCTGACCTGGTGATGAGGAACGGTGTTGGCCATGCGGGTTCTCCCTGGTGAGTGACTGAATGATTCACTGATCGAACAAGGCGGCGTAACCATCGCGCGCATCCGGCCATTGCGGCTTGAAGCCGCTGGCGCACAGCCGCGCATTGCTGAGCCGCTTGCTGCCGATGCCGACCGGTGCCGGACCGTCGTCGGCCGGCGGCGCGCCGATCAAGCCGGTCAGGTGGTCGTACAACACATCGAGCGGCAGCGGCGTGCTGTCCACGCCAAGATACAGCGGCAACGGATCGCCCAGTTGCAGCAGGTGCGCGACCGCCGCCGCGGCGTCGTCGACATGGATGCGATTGGCCCAGTGCGGCAGCATGCGCGGCGCCACGACCTGCCCGGCGCGCAGACGCTCCAGCCATTGCATGCGCCCGGGGCCATACAGGCCGGCCAGCCGCAACACGATCGAAGCCGGCGACTGCGCGGCCAGCCACTGTTCCGCCTCCAGCAGCACCGCGCCATTGAATCCCGGCGGTGCCGGCGGCGTGTCTTCATCCACCCAGTCGCCGCCGTGCTCGCCATAGACCGCGCTGGAAGAAACCAGCAACACGCGCTGCAGGCTGTGACGCCCCAGCGCGTCGAGCAGATCGCGCAAGCCGTCCACGAAAGTGGCGCGATAAGCGGCGGCATCGCGCCGGTCCGGCGTCGGCAGATACACCAGCTGGGTGATATCCGGCGGCCACCCGTGCAGGGTTTCCGGCAAGGTCAGATCGCCGCGCAACCAGTGGATGCCATCGCCATCGTGAGTCGGCGGCCGGCGCCGCAGCGCCCATACTTCATCGCCGCGCGCCAGCAGGCGCTGCGCCACGCGCAGTCCAAGGTCGCCACAACCGGCCAACAATACCCGCTCGCTCACCACAGTCCCCGCGGCTGCCCTGTTAGCATTTGTCCATGAATCCGTCGTGCAACCTGTTCATCATCGGCCCGACCGGCGCCGGCAAGACGTCGATCGGACGCCGGCTTGCCGTGCATTATGGACTGCCGTTCGTCGATCTGGACCAGGAGATCGAGCGGCATTGCGGCGTGGACGTGAACACGGTGTTCGAGATCGAGGGCGAAGCCGGCTTCCGCCAGCGCGAAAGCGCCCTGCTCGACGAATGCAGCCGACGCCAGGGCGTGCTGCTGGCCACCGGCGCTGGCGCCGTGCTCGCCACGCAGAATCGGGACTGTCTCGGCGAACGCGGCTTTGTGATATGGCTGCAGACCACCGTCGAGCAGCAACTGGAACGGCTGGAGCACGATCATCGCCGCCCGCTGCTAGCCGTGCCGAACCGGCACGAGCAGCTGCAGGCGATGGCGCAGATCCGCGAACCGATCTACCGCGAGCTCGCCGACCTGGCCGTACCCGGCCAGCACGGCAGCGTCGCCACCGCCAGCGAGCGCTGCATCGCGCTGATCGATCACCACTGGCAGCGTCAATCCACCGCATGGCCCCGGCAGAACGCATGAACGACCCCGCATTCCAGACCATCACCGTCGCACTCGGCCAGCGCAGCTATCCGGTATGGATCGGCAGCGGCCTGCTCGCCGACCATGCGCGTTGGCGCGCCATGCTGCGCGGCCGCCACGCGCTGGTGATCAGCAACACCACGGTGGCGCCGCTGTACCTGCCGCGCATCGAACAGGGACTGCACGGCGTGAAGTGGTCGTCGTTCCTGCTCGACGACGGCGAGGCGCACAAGAGCTTCGCCAACGTCGGCCGCGCGCTGGAAGCGCTGGGCCAGCTCGGCGCCACCCGCGACGCCTGCGTCATCGCGCTCGGCGGCGGCGTGGTCGGCGACCTGGCCGGTTTCAGCGCGGCATGCTGGATGCGCGGCATCGACTTCATCCAGATGCCGACCACCTTGCTGGCGATGGTCGACTCCTCGGTCGGCGGCAAGACCGGCGTCAACCTGCCGATCGGCAAGAATCTCGCCGGCGCATTCCATCAGCCGCGCGCAGTGATCGCCGATATCGACACGCTGGCGACCCTTCCCGTGCGCGAATACCGCGCCGGCCTCGCCGAAGTGATCAAGGGCGCGGCGATCGGCGACGAGCCGTTCTTCGCCTGGCTGGAGCAGCACGCCGATGCGCTAGCCGCCCGCGACTCCGCCGCGATACTGGAGGCGATCGCACGCAAGGTTCGGTACAAGGCCGGCGTGGTCGCCCGGGACGAGACCGAGCAAGGTGAACGCGCCCTGCTCAACCTCGGCCATACCTTCGGCCACGCGCTGGAAACTGCCGGCCACTACACCACCTTGCTGCACGGCGAAGGCGTGGCGGTCGGCATGCTGCTGGCGGCGCAGTTGTCCGAACGGCTCGGCATGAGCGGCGTCGCCGATACCACCCGCCTGCGAGACCTGCTCGAAAAACTTGGCCTGCCCACCGCGATTCCGCCAGGCATGGAGGCGCAGCAACTGCTGGCACTGATGCGGCTGGACAAGAAGAACACCGCCGGCGTGCTGCGGCTGATCCTGTGGCACGGGGTCGGTCGCGCCGAGATCGTCGCGGGTGTCGCCGAAGCCGACGTGCTCGCCATACTGCAAGCCGCCACCGAATCCCGGTAGGAGCCCGCTGACGGGCTCCTACAAACCGGTGATCACTCCTATAAACTGTGTTGTCCGGCTACGCGGCCGTTCGTGCCCCACCACTGGAACCCATGCGCCTCTATCTGCAAACCGTGCCCGGCAGCGCCGAGGCACCACGCTACGTCCAGATCACGCTGGAGCAGGATCTGCTGGGCGGCTGGACGCTGTACCGCGAATCCGGCACCCAGGGTGGTCGCGCCACGATGAAGCGCGAGCAGTTCCTCGAGCGCGACGAGGCGGTCAGTGCGTTCGAGAAAGCGCGCGATGCCCAGCTCAAGCGCGGTTTCCGCCTGATGTTTGCCCAGGGCCTCGAAGGTCCGTACGGACGTTGAAATGACCGAATTGAAGAACGACCGCTTCCTGCGTGCGCTGCGCCGGGAACCCACCGACACCACACCGATTTGGGTGATGCGCCAGGCCGGCCGCTACCTGCCGGAATACCGCACCACGCGCGAGCGCGCCGGCAGCTTCATGGGCCTGGCGCAGAACCCCGAGTACGCCTGCGAGGTGACCTTGCAGCCGCTGGAACGCTTCGAGCTCGATGCGGCGATCCTGTTCTCCGACATCCTCACCATTCCCGACGCGATGGGGCTCGGCCTGTCGTTCGCGCAGGGCGAAGGCCCGCAGTTCGCACACCCGGTACGCACGGCTGCCGACATCGCGAAACTCGCCGTGCCCGACATGGACGGCGAGCTGCGCTACGTGATGGACGCGGTGCGGCTGATCCGCCGGGAACTGCATGGCCGCGTGCCGCTGATCGGGTTCTCCGGCAGCCCATGGACGCTGGCCTGCTACATGGTCGAAGGCCAGGGCTCGAAGGATTTCGCCACGCTCAAGGCGATGTGCTGGAACGAACCGAAGCTCGCCCACCAGCTGCTCGACACGCTGGCGCGCGCCGTCACCGCCTACCTGATCGCCCAGGCCGCCGCCGGCGCCCAGGCGCTGATGATCTTCGACACCTGGGGCGGCCTGCTGGGACCCGCCCCGTTCCGCGAGTTCTCGCTGCGCTACATGGCGCAGATCGTCGCCGCGCTGAAGGCCGACCCGCACGCCCGCGATCTCCCGGTGACCTTGTTCTCCAAGGGCGCCGGCCAGCACCTCGCCGACATGGCCGACTCCGGCTGCAGCGCACTCGGCGTCGACTGGACCATGGATCTGGCCGATGCCCGTCGCGCCGTCGCCGGCAAGGTCGCCGTGCAAGGCAACCTCGATCCTGCGGTGATGCGCGCCCATCCCGACGTGATCCGCCGCGAGGCCCGCGCCGTGCTGGACAGCTACGGCAACCACCCCGGCCACGTGTTCAACCTCGGCCACGGCATCACGCCGGAAGTCGATCCGGAGCATGTCAAGGTGCTGGTCGACGAGGTGCACCGCTACGGTCGCGAGCTGCGCTCGCGCTGAGTCGCCGCGCCGTCGTCGCTGGCCTTTGCCGCACGCCTCACGTAGCCTGCGCCGGGTATCCCCGAGGAGCCGCGCCATGCACGTCATGCCCCCTGCCCGCCTCATCCGCTGGACCTGCCTGATCCTGCTGTGCCTGCCCGCCCTCGCGCTGGCCGACGAACCACTGACCCTGCACACCAGCGACGGCGTGGCCGTCTACGGCACGCTCAGCCAGGCGCAGCCGCACGACCGCGGCATCGCCTTGCTGTTCCACCAGGCCCGTGCGAACCGGCACGAGTACGACAGCGTGGTGCCGACGCTGCAGAAACTGGGCTTCGACACCCTCGCGATCGACCAACGCTCCGGCGGCGACCTGTTCGGCGGCCACAACGAAACCGTGGCGAAGCTCGGCGCCTCGGCGGATTACCCGGCCGCCCTGCCCGATCTCGAAGCCGCCCTGGCCTGGGCCCGCGCGCAGCACTACGCGCGCATCGTCGCGGTGGGCAGTTCCTACAGTTCATCGCTGGTGATCGTGCTGGCCGCGAAACGCCCGCAAGGCCTGAGCGCCATTGCCAGCTTCTCGCCGGGCGAATACTTCGACGACAAGAACCAGATCAAGCAGGCAGCCGCCCAGGTGACCCTGCCGTTCTACATCACCACCGACCCGAACGAGGCCAGCAACGTCGCCGAAGTGCTGCGCGACGCCCACGGCGCCAACATCGTGCACTACCAGCCCAAGATCGGCGTACACGGCGCCTCGACCCTGGTCGCGGCGCGCGATCCCGGCGGCTGGCAAGCCAACCTGGCTAGCTTCACCGCCTTTTTGCGCAGTCTCCCCGCACCACCTGCTCACTGACGACTGGCGCCCGCCCATAGGCCTCTCCTCGCGGGGTGTTGGCGCTGCGTCAGAGTTTTCTCTCCGGCGGGATATGGGAGCGACTTCAGTCGCGATGTTCTTGCCGCTTCGCTGCCGAATCAGAACCAAGCGCCTTCACCTACCGAACGACTCCATCCCAAGACTTGTTGTAGGAGCCCGCTGGCGGGCGATGCTCTTGCTCTTGTTCTTTGGTTGGTTGATTTGAAGCAAAGAGCTTTCGTGCGTCTCGCCTCTGGCGCCCGAAAGCTCTTTGCTTCAAATCCATCAACCCAGAGCCAAGGCATCGCCCGCCAGCGGGCTCCTACAAGGATCCGGGAGACCAAATAACTTGGTGGTCGAAGACAGACGAAAAGCCCTTCGCTACAAACCGACCACCAGGCGCAAAGCATGGCGACTGAAGTCGCCTACATCGAGTTGGGACAGGGCTGGGGCGATGGCCAGCGCCAGCACCCCGCAAGCCCCGAACCCTCACCCCAACCCTCTCCCGGAGGGAGAGGGGCGAAAGCCGGCCCAGGCGGCGTCGGGCCATTTTTGGCAGCCCAGCCCCCTCCCCGTACAATGACCCGCTTTAACCCACGACAAAGCGCGCGCCCTGCGCGCGCCACCGAGCGCAATCCCGATGGAAAAGAGTTTCGAGCCCGCCCAGATCGAATCGAAGTGGTACGAGCGCTGGGAAGCCAGCGGCGCGTTCCAGCCATCGGGCCAGGGCGAGCCGTATTGCATTCTGCTGCCGCCGCCGAACGTCACCGGCACGCTGCACATGGGGCACGCGTTCCAGCAGACCGTGATGGACATGCTGGTGCGCTACCAGCGCATGCGCGGCATGAACACGCTGTGGCAGGTCGGCACCGACCACGCGGGCATCGCCACCCAGAAGATCGTGGAGAACCAGCTCGCGATCGAGGACAAGACGCGGCACGACCTGGGCCGCGATGCGTTCGTCGAGCGCGTATGGAAGTGGAAGGAGGAGTCCGGCTCCACCATCACCAACCAGATGCGCCGCATCGGCGCCGCCGCGGACTGGTCGCGCGAGCGCTTCACCATGGACGAGGGACTCTCGGCCGCGGTGCGCAAGGTGTTCATCGACTGGTATCGCGCAGGCTTGATCTACCGCGGCAACCGGCTGGTGAACTGGGACCCGGTGCTGGGTACCGCCGTTTCCGATCTGGAAGTGAACAACGTCGAGCGCGACGGGCATATGTGGTCGATCCGCTATCCCGTCATGGGCAGCGACGAAAGTGTGGTGGTCGCCACCACGCGTCCTGAAACCATGCTGGGCGACGTCGCCGTGGCGGTGCATCCGGAGGACGAGCGCTACGCGCATCTGGTCGGCAGGACGCTGAAGCTGCCGCTAACGGATCGCGAGATTCCCGTCATCGCCGACGACTACGTCGACAAGGATTTCGGCACCGGCTGCGTCAAGATCACGCCGGCGCACGACTTCAACGACTACGCGATCGGCCAGCGGCACAAGCTCAAGCCAATCACTATCTTCTCGCTCGATGCGAAGATCATCACAGCGACGTCGAACTCAAAGCGCATTCACCAGAACGCGCAATCGGACTTTGTGGTTGGTTCGGACGAAATCTTCGCAGACAAGCTCATTCCTCTGAAGTATCAGGGACTGGACCGCTACGAAGCGCGCAAAGCGATTGTTGCCGATCTGGACGCCATCGGCCTGCTGGTCGAAACCAAACCGCACAAGCTGCAGGTGCCGGTGAGCGACCGCTCGGACGCGGTGATCGAGCCGATGCTGACCGACCAGTGGTTCGTCGACCTCACCTCCGACACGCTGGCCGATGGACGTCCGGGCGGCCGCCAGGCGATCACCCGGCCGGCTCTCGACGCCGTGCGCAACGGCGACATCAAATTCGTGCCGGAGAACTGGGCCACCACCTACACGCAGTGGCTGGACAACATCCAGGACTGGTGCATCAGCCGCCAGCTGTGGTGGGGCCATCGTATTCCGGCGTGGTACGACGAGGCCGGCAACATCTTCGTGGGCGAGGACGAGGCGGACGCGCGCGCCAGCGCCACCACCGCGCCGGTCGGCACGCTGCGCCAGGACGAGGACGTGCTCGACACCTGGTTCAGCTCGGCGCTGTGGCCATTCTCCACGCTGGGCTGGCCCGCGAATGGTCCGGTGAAGAACGAGCGCGGCGGAGTCGTGGCGAATTGGGCGCAGGACAAGATTTTCCTGCCCAGCGCCGTGCTGGTCACCGGCTTCGACATCATCTTCTTCTGGGTCGCCCGCATGGTGATGGCGACCAGGTACTTCATTGGCCAGGTACCATTCCGCGAGGTCTACATCAACGCCATCGTGCGTGACGCGGAAGGCCAGAAGATGTCCAAGTCCAAGGGCAACACGCTGGATCCGCTGGACCTGATCGACGGCATCGAGCTGGAGCCGCTGGTGGCGAAGTCCATCAAGTCCTTGCTGATTCCGCAGGTGCGCGAGAAGGTCGAGAAGCGTGTCCGCAAGGATTACCCCGCCGGCATTCCGGCGATCGGCACCGATGCGCTGCGCTTCACTTTCGCCGCGCTGGCCAGCTACAGCCGCACGATCAACTTCGACATCAAGCGCGCCGAAGGCTACAAGGCGTTCTGCAACAAGCTGTGGAACGCGGCGCGGTTTGTGCTCAGCAATCTGGGCGCAGAAAACTTACAGATCACTACTGGCGACCACAACTTAAACAAGTATTGGCCTCCGTTTGAGCCATCCTCTGCCGAGCATTGGATTCTTTCGCGCCTAGTCCAAACGATTCAAGAAGCAGAGGCACACTTCGCAACATATCGCTTTGATTTGCTTGCGCAGGTTCTTTACGAGTTTGTCTGGAATGACTTCTGTGATTGGTTCTTGGAACTATGCAAGCCAACTATCCAAAACGGCAGTAAAGAAGAAAAAATTCAAGCTCGATACACGTTGCTTTACGTGCTTGAGTCTGTTCTTCGGTTGTTGCATCCGGTGATTCCGTTCATCACAGAAGAAATTTGGCAGGCTATCGCGCCGCAGCTTGGCATCACGGACAACAGCATCATGCTGCGACCATGGCCAGGAGCCAGCGGGATCATCGCGGATGAGGCAGCCGCAGCCGAAATCGAGTGGTTCAAGAGCGTGCTCAGCGGCGTCCGCAGGATCCGCTCGGAGATGAACATCTCGCCCGCCAAGACCATTCCGCTGCTGCTCGCCGACGGCGACGCCGGCGATCGCGCTCGCGTGGCGAAGTTCGCCGCCCAGATCGCCTTCCTCGCCCGCACCGAAACACCGCAGTGGATCGAGGCCGGCGCCGACGAACCGGCCGCCGCCGCGGCCGTGGTCGGTACGCTGCGCGTGATGATCCCGCTCGCCGGCCTGATCGATCTCGGCGCCGAGAAAACCCGCCTGGCCAAGGAAATCACCCGCATCGAAGTCGAGATCAGGAAGTGCGAAGGCAAACTCGGCAACGCCAACTTCGTGGCCAACGCCCCCGCCGAAGTCGTCGTCCAGGAACGCCAGCGCATCGCCGACTGGAACACCACGCTGACGGCCTTGCGCGAGCAGGCCCGGAAGCTGGGCTGACACGCGAGCGGCCCTACCGCCTCGTGTATGTGTGTATGTGTAGGAGCCCGCTAGCGGGCGATGCTCTTGCTTTGATGTTTCCTACCTGGCATCAGAGCAAGAGCATCGCCCGCTAGCGGGCTCCTACACATACACACGCACACACGCACACACATACACACGCACACACGCACACAGCGGGGCGCGCAGAACTACGACGGCAGCAAATCCAGCGCCATCACGATCGCATCCTCGCGCCCATCGTGCGCCGGGTAATAGCGCGGCCGCCGGCCGATCTCGTTGAATCCCACCGACTCGTACAGCGACTTAGCCAGCGGATTCGACGGCCGTACTTCCAGGAACACCCGTTCCGCGCCATTCCAGCGCGCGATGTCCAGCAACCGCCCGAGCAGATGGCGGCCCAGCCCGCGGCCGCGGAAATCCGGCCCGATGCAGATGTTCAGCACGTGCGCTTCGCCTGCGCCCATCGACAAGATGCCGTAGCCGGCGATGTCCGCATCCACGCACAGCACCCAGCACGGATGCCCGGCTTTCACGCAGTCGGCGAAGACGCCGGCCGACCACGGGAAGTCGTAGGAGATGTTTTCCATGGCACTGACCGTGGCCAGGTCCTCGGCGCGCATGGCGCGTACCTGGATCACCGGTTTGATGACCGCGACCATCGCGGCTAGCTTCCCGCTGTGGCCAGCGCGCGGCGCAGACTGCGCAGCGCGCTCCACAGCCGTCGCTTGGCCCCGGCGCTGGTCAGCACTAGGGCCGGCTCATCGGCCAGCACGATCTGCGCCTGATGCATCGCCACTGCCGACAAGGTGCGCCCCAGCGCATGCGCCTGCGCCTCGCCGAACACCAGATACGCCCTCGCCTCGGGCAGGTCCCCTGCGAGCTGGCCGCCCCGTACCATGACGCGCGCGGCACGGGCAAGCGCCGCGCCGCAGGCATTGAGCGCGCGGCCCAGCAGGTCGAGTTCGCGCGTGCTGCAACCCTCCGGCAGCACTATCACGCAGGCGACCCCGGCGGCCGTATCGGCCATCGGCGGATTCGGCTCGATGGCACCGACCTGCAGCTCCCGCGCGGTTCGCCGCACCCACGGCGTCACGCCCAGCGCGCGCAACACGCGGTCGCGATGGCCGGCAACTGCGTGCTGGCGCGGGCTTGCGTTCATGCCGGATTGCGCCGGGTGCGGCGCCGATGCGTGGTCAGGCCCCAGATCGTCCATACCGGTCCGGACAGCAGATAAACCGCGAAACCGGCAAACAGCACCCGCGGCGTATCCAGGATCAGCAGCGCGATCAGCAGCACGGCCCCGACCAT
The DNA here is from genome assembly GCF_042657005.1 of Rhodanobacter terrae. NCBI lineage: Bacteria > Pseudomonadati > Pseudomonadota > Gammaproteobacteria > Lysobacterales > Rhodanobacteraceae > Rhodanobacter > Rhodanobacter terrae. The sequence goes on along the minus strand of NZ_JBHSNG010000001.1, from coordinate 44,563 downwards.
CCAGCCGAACGGCACGCGCTGGCGTTCGCCCAGCGGCAGCGACTTGAAGCTGAAATAACGGAACCGGCTGACCATCAGCAGGCCCACCACCACCGCGATCACCGGCGTGATGAAGCAGAACTCGCTGCCGGACAGGCCGAACTTGTCCACGCTCCACACGAATGACATGCACACCGCCGCCGCCGCCGGACTGGCCAGCCCCTGGAAATAGCGCTTGTCGGCCACGCCGACCTGGGTGTTGAAGCGGGCCAGCCGCAACGCGGCGCAGGCGGCATAGATGAACGCCGCAGCCCAGCCCAGCTTGCCCCACAGCGGGCCGAAATCGCGCAACGCCGACAGCGACCATGTATACATCACCAGCGCCGGTGCCAGCCCGAAGCTGACCAGGTCGGACAGCGAGTCGTACTGCACGCCGAACTCGGTCTGGGTGCCGGTCATGCGCGCGACGCGCCCGTCCATGCCGTCCAGCACGGCGGCAATGAATACCGCCACCGCCGCCTCGGTGTAACGACCGCCGATACTGGCGATAATCGCGTAGAAACCCGCGAACATCGCCCCGGTAGTGAACAGGTTCGGCAGCAGGTAAATGCCCCGGTGGCGGGGCGGGCGTATGGGTGCGGTCTCGCTCATGAATCAATCCGTGACAGGATGCGCGCAGTGTAAACCATCGGCTGCTTGAGTCCGGGCCGCCACAGTGATAACAAGGCAGTTGCGATTTTCTCATGAAATTGCGACTTCCCATGATTATGGAGAACAACATGCACCGTTCGCTGATCGCCGTGGCGCTGCTGTTGCTGGCTCCGCTGGCCACCGCCCAGGTCTACAAGTGGACAGACGCCGGCGGCACCGTGCATTACTCGGAAACGCCACCACCGCAGGGCACGAAGTTCTCCAAGGTGACCACCACCGGCACGGTGCAGCCGCTGGCCGCGCCGGCGGCGGCCGCAAGCACGGCCGGCAGCAGCGAGCCCGCCGCCGCACCGGCCCAGCCGGTGGCGGACAACCCGCAAAACCGCGCCAAGCTGTGCAATTCGCTGAAAACCAACATCGCCGCGTTGCAGGGAAGCGCCCCGGTGGTCATGCAGCAGAACGGCAAGACCGTGGCGCTCGACGCCGACCAGCGCAAACAGCAGACCACGGCCGCCCAGAGCCAATACGACTTGTATTGCCAATCCAGGTAATTGCCCGATTCGCGGCGACGATGGCGGCAGCCCGCTACAATGGGCGTCTTCATTCACGCCGGAATGCCTCGCATGCGCCTCAGCCAATTCCATCTGGCCACCGTCAAGGAAGTCCCCGCCGACGCCGAAATCGCCAGCCATCGGCTGATGCTGCGAGCCGGCATGATCCGTCGGCTCGCGTCGGGGCTGTACACCTGGAGTCCGCTGGGCCTGCGCGTGCTGCGCAAGGTGGAACACATCGTGCGCGAGGAAATGAACCGCGCCGGCGCGATCGAAATGCTGATGCCGTCGATTCAGCCGAAGGAACTTTGGGAAGAAACCGGCCGCTGGGAAAAATTCGGTGGCCAGCTGCTGAAAATCAAGGACCGCAAGCAGCAGGAATACTGCTACGGCCCGACCCATGAGGAAGTGATTACCGACTTCGCCCGCAACGAGCTGAAAAGCTACAAGCAGCTGCCGGTCAACTTCTACCAGATCCAGACCAAGTTCCGCGATGAAATCCGCCCGCGTTTCGGTGTGATGCGCGCGCGCGAATTCCTGATGAAGGACGCGTATTCGTTTCACCTGACCCAGGAGTCGCTGGCCGAAACGTATGCCGTGATGTACCAGGCTTATGTGCGCATTTTCACCCGGCTCGGACTGACCTTCCGCGCGGTGCAGGCCGATACCGGTGCGATCGGCGGCAATGCCAGCCATGAATTCCAGGTCCTGGCCGATTCCGGTGAAGATGCGATCGCGTTTTCCGACGGTTCCGATTACGCCGCGAATCTGGAGAAAGCCGAGGCACTGGCGCCGACCGGCGCGCGTCCGGCTCCGTCGGCGCCGCTGCAGCGGGTCGATACCCCGACCCGGAAGACCATCGCCGAGGTCAGCAGCTTCCTCAAGGTATCGCCGCAGCAATGCATCAAGACCTTGCTGGTGCGCGGCCGCGACGGTCTGGTCGCACTGTGCCTGCGCGGCGACCACGAGATCAACGAGGTCAAGGCCGGCAAGCTGGCCGAATTGCCGGATCAGTCGGTGCTTGCCGGCGAGGAGGAAATCTTCGCCGCCACCGGCGCCCGCCCCGGCTTCATCGGCCCGGTCGGCCTGCCCGACTCGATTCCCGTCATCGTCGACCGCGATGCGGCCGTGCTCGCCGATTTCGTCTGCGGCGGCATGGCCGACGCGAGCCATTACACCGGCGCGAACTGGGAACGCGATGCGCGCATCACGCGCATCGCCGATCTGCGCAACGTGGTCGAGGGCGACCTCTCGCCCGACGGCCATGGCGTGCTGCATATCGCCCGCGGCATCGAGGTCGGCCATGTGTTCCAGCTAGGCCAGAAATATGCCGAGGTACTCAAGGCCAGCGTGATCGACGAGACCGGCAGACCCCAGGTGATGACCATGGGCTGCTATGGCATTGGCGTCAGCCGCATCGTCGCCGCCGCGATCGAGCAGCGCCACGATGACGCCGGCATCCTGTGGCCCGAGGCGATGGCGCCGTGGCGGGTGGCGGTGTGCGTGATCAATCCGAAGAACCTGCCCGAAGTGGCTGCGGCCGCCGAGGCGTTGTACCAGTCGCTGGTCCAGCATGGCATCGAGACGGTGCTGGACGATCGCGGCCTGCGTCCGGGCGGCATGTTCGCCGACATGGAGCTGATCGGCATTCCGCATCGCGTGGTGGTCAGCGAACGCGGGCTGGCCGCCGGCACGCTGGAATATCGGGCCCGCGGCGAGAGCGAGAGTCGCGCACTCGGGCAGGATGAGCTGTTTGCCCTGCTCGCCTGAATGTCGAGGCTGAATTCGGGTGATAACCCGGAATTAACCAAAAAAACGGCCGCTCTGAACGGCCGTTTGCGCATTCGACACAACGAAATCCCGAATATCGGTTATTCAAATCGACAGTGGCGCCATTAATCGGGATTAATGTGAATAAGTGCTTCCCGGGATGAATGGCGCTTTACAACTATTCCGCCAATCAGCGACAATCCGGACTGCTTCAACTTTCCAAGCGTCCGGCTCCGTCCCCGATAATAATCAGACACCGGCCAGTACGCTAATTGTCGACACTCACCCCCGGAGTTCACCATGGCCGTCGATATCAAGAATCTCAATCACACCCAGCTGAATGATCTGATCAGCAAGGCGCAGGTTCGCCAGAACGAATTGCGCAAGGAAAAAGTCGTCAAGCTGCGCGAGAAGGTGCACGCGCTGATCAAGGCCGAGGGATATACCTTCGAAGACATTTTCGGCAGTACCCGCGGCAAGGCCAAGCGCACCACCGGCACGGTCGCCCCGAAATACCGCAATCCCGCTAATCCGGCACAGACCTGGTCCGGTCGCGGCAAGCGCCCGCACTGGTACAGCGACGCGCTGAAGGCCGGCAAGAAGGAAAAGGATCTGGCGATCTGATCGTCTTCCTGATCAGGATCGCCGCATCGGGAATACCGTATCGGTAAATCCGCGCGCGATCCCCATGAATGATCCCGATGAAAGCGCCGGCCTGAAAGCCGGCGTTTTTGTTTTCGCTTCAAAGCGACCGGCGCGGCGACACCAGCAGATCGCCGAACATCAGTCCGGCCACCAGCGATACCAGCAAGGTCAGCAGCAGCAGACCGGTATCCAGGCCCAGCGAAGTATCGCGCTCGAGCAGAAACGACATGCTGCGGAAACCGACGCTGCCCGGCACCAGCAACAGAATGCCGGGCTCGCGGACGACCGCACCGGGCCGACGTGCGAATCGCGCGTAGATATTCGACATGGCGCCGAGCAGAAATCCGCCGAGGAAGACGCCAAACGGCGCTCCCGGCAAGGAGCCGGAAATCGCGCCGCCCCAGCGCGTGGCCAGGTAACCCACGATCACCGCCACGATCACCACCGGCCAGTCGCGCCTGGCCGCGCGGAACAGGATGGCGAACGCGATCGCCGCCACCAGCAACGCCGGGTAATCGGTCCAGGTCGGCAACGCGGGCAGGGCGAAATCGCGGGCGGCGATGCCCAGCGCGCCGCACAGCTGGGTCGCCGCCAGCGTGCCGAAGGTGAGCTTGAGCAGGGTCGACATCGCCCCGCCCATGCGCGCCATGCCGGAGACCAGATGCTGGCTGGAGATCTCGCGCACCGCGGTGGTCAGCGACATGCCCGGGATCAGGATGATCAGGCTGGCCAGCACCACCGACTTGATTGCCAGCGGCACCACGAATGCGCTCACCACGATCGTCACCGCCGTGGCCACCAGCGCGCAGATCGCATCGCTGGCCACCGCCAGTCGCGGCCGGCTGGCCGCCAGCATGCTGATGCCGCCGATGATCACGCCGATCACGCCGGCCACCAGCAGATCCACCCACGAGCTGTGCAGGAACAGCGCCGCAATGCTGGCGGCGGACAGGCCATAACTGGCGATCAGGCCGATTTTGTCGCGACGCGTGTCCGGCCGGCCCAGCGCGCGCAGCAGGCGAAAGCCCTCGCGCAGATCCAGCTCGCCGGCGATCGCGCGGTCGGCGATGTCGTCGGCCTCGCACAGGCGCTCCAGATTCACTTCGCCCGGCGCCAGCCGCATCACCTGGGTGGTCTGCGCCACGCCGTCCTCGCCCTGCGCCATGTCGGCGAAGGAGATGATGATCGCGGTGGGACTGGACCACACATCGGCGGCCAGTCCCAGCCGCTGCGCCGCGCCTCCCACCGCCATTTCCAGCCGCGGCGCCGTGGTGCCGTACTGGTGCAGCCGCCGCGCCAGCTCCAGCACAAACGCGATCCGCGTGGCCGGCGCCGTGGTGGCGAACTGCTGATGGGCCATGGTGTCGCCTGCGCTCATACCGCCGCGCGCACCTGCAAGGTGGTGCCTTCGACGGCCACCACTTCCACCGTGCTGCCAAGCGGCAGGTCCGGCCCGCTGACCAGCCACTGGCCATCGCCGACACGAGCTTTGCCGCGGCCGTTGACGATGGGCTCGACCAGCACGTAGCGCTGGCCGATCATCTGCTCGCCACGACGGTTGAGGCGCTCGTCGCCCGGCGCGCGGCGCTCCAGCCGAGGCCGCAGCCAGCGCGCATAACCGACGCAGAAGGCGAACGCCAGCAACGCGAACAGCACGGCCTGCGCGAGCAGGCCCAGCGTGGGCACAGCCCACAACACCACACCCATCGCGGCCGCGGCCAGACCGATCCATAGCATGAAATAACCCGGCAGCAACACTTCGCCGGCAATCAGCAGCAACGCGAGAATCCACCACAGGTAATGCGCGGAAAGCTCCCACATGGCATCCACCTCAGCGCAGCGGCGGCTGGGCCGCCACCGCCTTCTGCTGCTGGCCCAGCGATTCCTTGGCCAACTCGGCGATACCCGCCAGCGAACCAAGGATGCCGGTGGCCTCGATCGGCAGCAGCAGCATCTTCTGGTTCGGCGACTTCGCCATTTCCTTCAGCGCCTCGACGTAGTTGTTGGCGACGAAGTAGTTCAAGGCGTTGACGTTGCCACCGGAGATCGCGTCGGAGACCATCGTGGTCGCCTTCGCCTCGGCCTCGGCCGAACGCTCGCGCGCCTCGGCAGCGCGGAACGCGGCTTCCTTCTCGCCCTCGGCGGCGAGGATCACCGACTGCTTCTCGCCTTCGGCCTTGAGGATCGCGGCCTGACGGAAGCCCTCGGCATCGAGGATGTTCGCGCGCTTCTCGCGTTCGGCCTTCATCTGCCGCGCCATCGCGTCGATCAGGTCGCGGGGCGGCGCGATGTCCTTGATCTCGATGCGGTTGACCTTGACGCCCCACGGATGGGTCGCCTCGTCGACCACCTTGAGCAGTTTCGCGTTGATCGCATCGCGCTGGCTCAGCGATTCATCCAGGTCCATCGAGCCGAGCACGGTACGGATGTTGGTCATCACCAGCGCCAGCGATGCCTGTTCCAGGTTGGACACCTCATAAGCGGCCTTGGACGCGTCCAGCACCTGGTAGAACACCACGCCGTCGACCCGCACCACCGCGTTGTCCTTGGTGATCACGTCCTGCGAAGGCACGTCCAGCACCTGCTCCATCATGTTGATCTTGCGCCCGACCGCCTGGTAGATCGGGATCAGGAAATGCAGGCCGGGACTGAGCGTGCGGGTGTACTTGCCGAATGTTTCCACCGTCCATTCGAAACCTTGCGGCACGATGCGCACCAGTTTGGCCACACCGACCACCACGACGAACACGATCACCAGCGCGAGAATCTGTCCCAGTCCCATTGCCTGCCCCTTTATCCCTGAAGAAGCCTTGAGTATAGGCGAGCCGGCGCCTGTCACGCCGCGATGGGGGTGCCGTGCTCGCGTGGCCCCGAAATGCCCATCGAGGTCTCCTTTGCGGCGGCCACCTTATGCAACCGCCGCAGCGTTATGCACTGACATCGGGAAAGACCGCCGGGAGCGAGCCCAACCATCGAAGGAAGGGCGCCATAATCAGGGGCGGCGCCGTACGCCGCCCTGCCTTCATTCGCGCGCAAGGCCCCATATCAGACGGGCGTCGACGAGCAGCCGGTAGTAGGAGCGGAGTGCAGCGGTACGTGCGTCCAGGGCCGATTGCATGGCGTCCACCGATTGGCGCCGGGCCAGCAGAAGCGCCTGCAGATCGGCCTCGCCAAGGGCATAGGCGCGCTGTGTCAACTGGGCATTCCGGCGGGTTCTCGACGCCCCCTCTTCCGCTAGTTTCCAGCGGTCGTAGTTGCTCGTCGCATCGGTATAGCTGTCCGCGATTTCCGATTCGAGCTCACGCTGCCGACGATCGCGCGCCGCACGCGCGGCATCCACTTCCGTCAGCGCTTGCCCCAGCCGCTCGGTCCGGTAGCTACCTGGCAAGGGCATCGAGACATTGAAACCAACGATACGCTCGCGGCTGAATGCTTCCGATGCGGCATACAGACCGATCGTGGGATCCGGCAACCGGTCCGCGCGTGCGCGCGAGGCCGTGAGTTCCGCCTGCTCCATGCGCAGTTGTGCCATCCGAAGCGGATCGCTGGCTGCCAGCACCCGATCCTTCCAGACCACCTCGGACTCCTCCAGCTTGACCGGCTGGCCGAGCATGGGCGGCTCGGCATCGGCGGCGCCGGGAAACCGGACGTTGAGTCGTGCCTGTGCCTTGGTTTCGCTGGCCAGTGCCTCGCTCATGCCCTGCTCGACCTCGGCGAGGTCGGCCGCAGCCACATTCACGTCGAGCGCCGCCGCATCGCCTGCCTTGTGGCGCTTCTGCACCGATTGAAGGTTGCTCCTCGCCAGTTGCACCTGCTCCGTCATGAAGGCGCGCGCCTGACGTGCGCTCAGGCGTCCCATCCAGAGATCGACCAACCCACGCGCGGCCTCTTGAATGGCTTCACCGAGTTGCGCGTCAGCCAGCGCGATACCGGTATCGCCTAGCTGTCGGTCCAGCCTCTTCTTGCCAGGCAGCCGCACGGTGCGCTCGAATCCCGCCGTCCATTCCCGCGAGGCTGGACCGCTGGTGTAATTCCTGCGCTGTGCGGAGCCTTTCACGATCCACTCATTGGGAGAAGCTGCAAGCATCCCCGCCGCATGCCCCGCACCCATCCGCGCACTCTGCGCCTCGACCACCGCCGGATCCTGTGCGATCCAGGTTTTCGCCGCGATGGCCGACGGCAGGTCCGCTGGCGCGGGAACTTCCTCCGTGGCGTGGCCCACCGTGCAAAGCCCCATCAGCAATACGAACAGGATGGTCCTCATGCGACTTCTCCTTCGAGGGTAAGCGGTATAGCCCAGTAGCGGATGCCCGTACCCGCGAAGTCATCCGCCAGCAGAGTCAGCAGTGTCTGCATTTCAGGATCGCTCACCAGGATCTGCACCAGAACCGAACGGCTGCGCCCCATGACCTGCTCGGCAGGGCTCAGCCGCCCCATCGCGGTGCCATGGCTGCAGGTGGGCGTGCTGGTGAAGACCTCCTCGTTGAAAGCGGCCAACAGGGCGTCCAGAAGTTTTTCCTCCACGTCTGGCACGCAGACCAGCGAGAAACAGTACTTATCCATGGCGCACCTCCACGCGTGCGTGCGCGAAGCGCAGATAGAGAATGGGCAAAAGGAAGAGTGTCAGCGCAGTCGCCGTGACCAGGCCACCGATAACCACGATCGCCAGAGGCCGCTGCACCTCCGATCCCGGCCCGCTGGCAAACAGCAACGGGACCGGGCCGAAGGCGGTGATCGAGGCAGTCATCAGCACCGGTCGCAAGCGGCGATGGGCACCCTGCATCACGCAGGCGACCGGGTCGAAGCCTTCGGCGTGGAGCTTGTTGAAATAACTCACCAGCACCACGCCGTTGAGCACCGCGATGCCGAGCAAGGCGATGAAGCCCGCCGAGGCCGGTACGGAGAGGTATTCGCCGGTGATCCACAGCGCGACGATGCCACCGACGAGCGCGAAGGGAATATTGCTGAGGACCAGCAGCGACTGGCGCACCGAGCCGAAGGTGGAGAACAGGATCAGGAAGATCAGTCCCAGCGCCAGCGGAACCACCAGCGAGAGCCTTGCCGCGGCCCGTTGCTGATTCTCGAACTGTCCACCCCAGCTGATCCGATAGCCTGTCGGCAGCTTCACGGCCTGGGCGATCTTCGCCTTCGCCTCGGTCACGAAACCGACCAGATCGCGACCGGCGACGTTGGCGATGACGACGCTGTAGCGACTACCCATCTCGCGTTCGATCTTTACCGGACCGCTGTCGCGCTGCAGGTGCGCGACGGTTTCCAGCGGCACGCTGGCACCGTCGGCGGTGGTGATGCGCAGCGCGGCGAACTCGGCGGGGGATACCTTCACGCTGTCCGGACCGCGCACGATGATCGGTACGCGCTTGTTCCCTTCGATCACCGTACCCACGCGCAGGCCCTCGATCTGTGCGCGCAGCGCATCCTGCACGTCTTCCACCGACAGGCCGAAGCGTCCGCTGGCCAGGCGATCGACGATGACCCGCAGGTACTGCACGCCGTCGTTCTGGACGGTATAGACGTCCTGGTTGCCTGGTACGGTTTTCACCAACGCCTCGATCCGACCGGCGAGCTGGTTGAGGATCGCCAGATCCGGCCCGAAGACCTTGATCGCCAGATCGCCGCGCACCCCGATGATCATCTCCTGCACACGCATGTCGATCGGCTGGGTAAAGCTGTACTTGATGCCTGGCAGCTGATCGAGCACGCCCCGGATTCTGTCGATCAGCGCGTCCTTGTTCTTTACGGCCCAGTCCGCCCGCGGCTTCAGCACCAGAAACGTATCCGTCTGGTTCAGACCCATCGGATCCAGTCCGATCTCATCCGAACCGGCGCGGGCCACAACGCCGGTGATCTCCGGAATCTGTGCCATCAGTGCCTGCTGGATCTTCAGATCCAGCGCGGCGGTCTCCTCCAGGCTGACCGAGGGCAGCTTCTCGATACCGACGATGATGTCGCCCTCATCCATGGTCGGCATGAAGGTCTTGCCGACCATGGCGTACACGCCACCGGCGAACACCAGCATGACGACCGCCGCGATGATCACGATGCGCTGGTGGGCCATTGTCCATGCCAGTGCCGGCTGGTATCGACGCAGCAGCTGGCGCGGCAACCACGGCTCCTGGTGAGGCACTTTCTGCAGCAGGAACGATGCGAGGACCGGAATGACCGTCAGCGAAAGCACCAGCGAACTGGCCAGCGCGAACACGATGGTCAGTGCGACGGGCACGAACAGCTTGCCTTCCAGACCTTCCAGGGTAAGCAACGGCAGAAAGACCGTGATGATGATCAGCACGCCGGCGGCAACCGGCACGGCAACCTCACGCAGTGCGCGAAACACGATGTGCAGTCGGGGCAGCTTGCTGCGGACCTGATCGCGCCCCAGATGCTGCACCACGTTCTCGACGACCACGATCGCCGCGTCCACCAGCATGCCGATCGCAATGGCGAGTCCACCGAGGCTCATCAGGTTGGCCGACATTCCCGCGACGCGCATCAGGATGAAGGTGGCCAGCGCCGATAGCGGCAACACGACCGCCACCGTGACGGCCGCGCGAAGATTGCCCAGAAACGCACCCAGCAGGATCAGCACCAGCACGGTGGCTTCGATCAGGGCTTTCGCCACCGTTCCCACGGCGTTGTCGACGAGCTGGGCGCGATTGTAGAAGACCTTCAACGCGACGCCGGGAGGAAGGCTGGGCTTGAGCTCATCGAGTTTCGTGGTGACGCCTTCCACGACGTCACGGGCGTTCGCGCCGGCCAGGCCAAGCACCAGCCCTTCGACGGCTTCGCCGCGCCCGTCCTTGGTCACCACGCCGTAGCGCGTCAGCGCACCCATGCCCACTTGCGCCACATCGCCCAGGCGAATCGGTGCAGTGCCTTTGCGCCCCAGCACGATGGCGCGCAAGTCATCCATGGTTTGCACGTTGCCCTCGCTGCGCACCAGCAGCACCTCGCCGCCTTCGCCGAGCCGACCGGCACCATCGTTGCGATTGTTCGCCTCGATGGCGCGCTGGATGTCCGCCGTGGACAACCCCACGGCCGCCAGCCGGGTGGCATCGGGAACGACTTCGAAACTGCGCACCGCGCCGCCGAGCGCATTGACATCGGCCACACCGGGAACCGCGCGCAGCGCGGGCCGGATCACCCAGTCGAGCAGGCTGCGACGTTCGTCCAGCGAAAGCCCGCCGCCCTCCACGGTGAACATGAACATTTCGCCGAGCGGCGTGGTGACCGGTGCCATGCCGCCGCTGATGCCGGGCGGCAGATCGCCGGCAATCCCGCCCAGACGCTCGGCGACTTGCTGGCGTGCCCAGTAGATGTCCGTGCCATCCAGGAAGTCGATAGTGACGTCGACCAGGCCGTACTTGGAGACCGAGCGCAGTATCCGCTGGTGCGGAATGCCGAGCATCTCCACTTCGATCGGCAGGGCGATCCGGCTCTCGACCTCTTCCGGCGTCATGCCGGGAGCCTTCATGATGATCTTGACCTGCGTGCTGGATACGTCGGGGAAGGCATCGATCGGCAAATGGCGGAAGGCATACCAACCTGCGCCAGCGAGCAACACGGCCGACAAAAGGATGAAGAGGCGCTGCGCCAGCGCGAATTGAATCAGGCGATCAAGCATCTCATTCGCCTCCGCTTTCGCCGAGCCAGGCCGCTTTCAGCGCAATCACGCTGCTGATCGCGATCTGGTCGCCGGCCTTCAGCGGCCCCGCCACGCTGACCAATGGCCCCGAGCTGGCAACCACCTCGACCGGCTGTGCCACAAACCCCTGCGCGGTGCGAACGAATACGTGGGCCTGCTCACCTTGGCGCGCCACCGCCGCAAGCGGCAGCGTCCATGCACCCTGGGTGCCGGCGAGCGGCACCTGCGCCTGCACGAATTCGCCGGGCCGCAATTGATCGGCGCCGGCAGTCACCTCGGCCCGCAAGGTGAGAACCTGGCCTTCGCCGACTACCGCACCCAGGCTCAGCGGTTTGGCCGTTGCCCTGCGGCCGACCACGACGATCTGCCCATTCCTGGCCCATGCGTTCGCACGCTCGGCCGGGATCTGGATGTCCAGCCAGAGCCGACTCATGTCCGCCACCCGTATGAGTGGATCCGCAGCAGCTACCCGTTGGCCCGGCTTGGCCTCGATGCTGACCACCACGCCGGCGCCCTTGCTGTGCAGTACCAGGGCGTCCTTGAGCACCCCGCTCTGGATCAGCTGGGTTATGGCAGCGCCGTCCACGCCAGCCAGCCGCAACGCCCCGCTGGCCTGCCGCAATCTGGCCTGCGCATCGCTGGCGGCCGCTTCGGCCTCGAACACCCGTCGCTGCGGAATGATGCCCTCGGCAAACAGCTTGCGCTCGCGCACCACGGCCGCTTGTGCGAGCCGACTCTTGCTGGCTGCCTCCAGCGCACTGAGCTGCTGTTCTCCATACTCGGGGCTATTCAGGTGCAGCAGCGGCTGGCCGCGGGAAATGGTCTGGTGTTCGTCCACCAGCAGCTGATCGACCAGGCCTGCCATCGGTGCACTGATGACCTGCTCCTGCTGCAACGGCAGCACCACGCGCGCCGGATAGATCGGGCCGCGGATGTCGACGGGACGGTCCAGGCGCTGCACGGTTATCCCGAGCGCTTTCATCTGCGCGGCGGTGACCGGAAAGGTATCAGCCGCATATACGGCTGAACCTGAGGCAAGACAAAGCAGGGCAAACGCGCCGAGCGCGCGCCGGATAGAAAAATTCATGAAAAAGCTCCCGGAAAAAGGCTCAGCTTCGTGATGCATCGATTGACATCAGCGCTCCCCGTAGACACGGAGATGCGCATAGAGCCGGAATCAGCCTGGATGGCCCGCATGTCTGGGCTGGCTTCCCGGATGCGGCGCAGCGCGTCCCGCAACGGGGACGATGCGGGTAGCGCAATTGCCGTTGGCGATGGATCGGAAGGAGGTACGGCGGTGGGCACCGTCGCATACAGCAGACACACGGCGCCGATCGGCACCGAACATGGAACAGACATGAAGCCATCTCCTGAAAAACGGTCACGAGGCGACGAACCGCACCGGCGGTTTCATCGCGGAACGGAGCGGTTTCAGGCGATAGGAGGGCGCAGCAACGAGCCGATCGTCGCCCGGATCATGCCCGCGGAGAGGCGGAAAGATTCCGTACCCGTCTCGATGGGCGCGACGGAGAGCGTCACGCTGGTCGCCAAGGTCAGCGCATGGGCACACGCGCAATGGCAGCCACCGGCTTCACCCAGCAGGCATGCGTTGTCGTCCGGCGTAGCGGAGGTCGCCGAGTCCATGGTGGCGAGCACGCTGGTGGTCGCCTGCGCATCGGCCAGCGCCGCTGCGGCGGGGCTGTCGCCCAGGCAGATCGAGCCCGCGGCAAGCTTGATCAGCAACACCGCGACAGCCAGCAACCACAGGCCGCGGTGGCGGCGCAGACGGGTCAGCAGGAGCGGTGTGGCACGGATCATTCAATCATCGTAAGCAAACATCGAAGTGTTAGACAATTGCATTGCCGGCCGGAGCTACCCATCGGCCGCGTAAGATGCGCTCATGAAACTCGCGAATCCCGACCACGCCCACGGCATTCTCCAGGCGCTCGCTGCGGCAGCGCTGTTTGGCATCAGCACGCCGCTTGCCAAGATGCTGCTGGGCAGCATGCCGCCGCTGCCGCTGGCGGGTTTGCTCTACGCAGGATCGGGCATCGGTTTGTCAGTGTGGATGCTGCTGCGCCGCCTGCGCGGACAGGCGATCACCGAGGCGGCATTGACGCGACGGGATGCGCCATGGCTGGCCGGTGCCGTGCTGTTCGGCGGTGTGCTCGGCCCCATCCTGCTGATGCTGGGCCTGGCGTACACCGCGGCCTCGACGGCAACGCTGTTGCTCAATCTGGAAAGCGTGCTCACCGCCGTGCTGGCCTGGGTGGTGTTTCGCGAAAATGTGGATCGGCGCGTGTTCCTGGGCATGCTGGCGATTGTCGCCGGCGCCGTGCTGCTGTCGTGGCAGCGGCAGAGTGCGCACACCGTGCCGTGGGGAACGCTGGCGATAGCGGGCGCCTGCCTGTGCTGGGCGATCGACAACAATCTGACCCGCCCGGTGGCCGGCGGCGACCCGGTGCAGATCGCGGCGATCAAGGGCGGCGTGGCCGGCACGATCAACATCGCCATCGCGCTCGCCATCGGCTACCGTTTTCCCCACGTCGGGCCCTTGCTGGCCACCGGCGTGCTCGGCTTTTTCGGTTACGGCCTGAGTCTGGTGCTGTTCGTGCTGGCCTTGCGCAATCTGGGTACGGCGCGAACCGGCGCCTACTTTTCCACGGCGCCTTTTCTGGGTGCCGCGCTCTCGCTGATGTTGTTTGCCGAACACGCCGGCCCTGCCTTCTGGCTGGCGGGCGTCTTGATGGCCATCGGGGTATGGCTGCACGTGAGCGAGCGCCACGAGCATGAGCACGCGCATGAAGCGCTGGCGCACGACCATCGCCATCGCCACGACGCCCATCATCAGCACACGCACGATTTTCCATGGGACGGCGAGGAGCCGCACACGCATCCCCATGTCCACGAGCCCCTGATCCACAGTCATCCGCACTATCCGGACATGCATCACCGCCATGGGCACTGAGGAGGGCGTCGCATGAATCGCCAACAACACTGGGAAACCGTCTACACGACCAAGGCCGCCGACGCGGTCAGCTGGTACCGACCGCACCTGGACAGGTCGCTGGCCTTGATCGAGCGTGTCGCTCCCGATCATGGCGCCGCGGTGCTCGATGTCGGCGGCGGCGCGTCGACCCTGGTCGATGATCTGCTCGCACGCGGCTATCGCGACCTCAGCGTCCTCGATATTTCCGCGGAGGCCTTGAGTGTTGCCCGGAAGCGCCTCGGCGAATCGGCGCATGCGGCGACCTGGCTTGCGGTCGATCTTCTCGATGCGCCGCTGCAAGAGGCCCGCTACGACGTATGGCACGACCGCGCCGTCTTCCACTTTCTGACCGGGACCGCACAGCGCGCGAACTACGTGCGGCACCTGACCCATGCGCTCAAGCCGGGTGGCCATGCCGTGCTGGCCACGTTCGGACCGGACGGCCCGATGAAGTGCAGCGGACTGGATACGATGCGTTATGACGCCGAGGGCCTGGCGCGCGCGCTCGGCGATGGCTTCACGCTGATCGACAGCACGCTGGAAATGCATGCAACGCCGGCCGGCGCCACTCAGCAATTTCTTCAGGCCTTGTTCCGGCAGACTGGATGACCAAGCCAGGCAGGCTAGTCGTGGCCCGAGAACGGGTACGAGCGCGTGCTACAGGATCGCCATCTGCGGCAGGCGCAGGCTCACCCGCAAACCGCCGCCTTCGCGATTGGCCAGCAGCACGCGACCGCCGTGCGCCTCGGTGATCTCGCGTGCCAGTGCCAGGCCAAGGCCGGTGCCGGAACGCTTGGTCGAATAGAACGGCAGCAGCGCCTGGGCCAGCACCGTCTCGCTCATGCCGGGACCGCGGTCGGCCACCTCGATGCGCAGCTCGTTGCCGACCTCCAGGATCGACAAGGTGACTTCTTCTTCGTCGCCGCCCGCCTCATGCGCGTTCTTGATCAGGTTGATCAACACCTGCTCGATCTGTACCGCGTCGAACACGCCCGGCTGTTCCGGCGGCGGTACCGCCAGCCGGTAGCGGCAGTGCAGCGCCAGCCCCTCGAGGAACCGCGGCCATTCGATCCGCACCGGCTGCGGCGTAGGCAGCTTGGCGAAACTCGCGTAACCGGAGATGAAACCGTGGAGGTGCAGCGCCCGCTCACTGATGGTGGCGAACACGCCGGGCAGCCGGTCGAGCTGGCCACGCCGCGCCAGCTCGGCGCCGGAATGCGCCAGCGAGGAGATCGGCGCCAGCGAATTGTTGAGCTCGTGGCTGATCACCCGGATCACCCGCTTCCAGGTCGCCACTTCCTGCCGCGACAGCTCGCGCGTCATGCGCCGGAACAGCTGCAGCCGATGCGGCCGACCCTGTAGGCGGAAGGCGCGTTGCGACAGGTGGAAGGTTTCCTCGCTGCCGTCCATCTCCACACTGAGCAGCGCGTCCTCGCCGCTTTCCACCGCCTTGCGCAACGCCTCGGGCGCATCGGCCAGCAGCTCGGCGAAATCCAGTCCAACCAGGTTGCGCCCTTCGTTGAACAGATGGCGCGAGGCGATGTTGGCGTACGCGACGCGGCCGATCGCGTCGGTCAGCACCAGCGCCACCGGCGTGTTCTGCACCACCGTGTCGAGCAGCAGCTCGCGCTGCACCAGATGCTGGCGCTGCTCGCGCAAGGTCTGCCCCAGCGCGTTGTGCATGCGGATCAGCTCGCCCAGCTCGTCACGCCGGTTGATCGCGATCGAGAAACTGAAATCGCCGTCGCGGTAGCTTGCTACCGCACCCTCGAGCGCACGCAGCAGACGGCTGACCGGCGACATCGCGCGGCCGGCCAGCCAGAACGCCAGCAGCAACAGCAGCACGGCGCAGACGCCCAGGCCGCCGTAGACGCCCAGATGAAGCTCGGGCTGCGCCTCGATCGCCGCCGTCGCCGTCGCGGGCTTCGGCGTCAGCGCGGTTTGCAGCCACAACAACAGCTGCGGCAGCGGCCACTGCGTGACACCGGCATAGATCAGTGCGCCGGCGACACTGGCAAAACCCAGCAGCAGCGTCAGCCGACCCTGCAGGGAATTCAAACGATGCCACATCGGCCGCACTCCACGACGGGGGAAACTCGCCTCGACGGCACCTGCAGTTCATCGATGTCCATGAATGCGGCCATCTTTCGACGCCATCCGGATATCGGCAAGCACCGCAGTCCGATCCGGATCAAGCTGGCGCCGCCAGGCCGTAGCGCTCCATTCTCCGATACAGCGCCTGCCGCGACAGGCCCAGATGCTGCGCCGCGCGGCTGACTACGCCATCGGCCTTGTGCAGCGCCGCCTCCACCGCTTCACGGCTGGGCTCATCGAGATTGCGCGCCGCGGTTGCCGCATGCTGCGGCAGGTTGAGCAGTTCAGGGGTGATCGGCCCCTCGCCGGCCAGCAGCGCGGCGCGCTCGATCGCATTCTTCAATTCGCGCACATTGCCCGGCCACGGATAACCCAGCAAGGCCTCGCGCGCGGCATCGCCGAGTTCGGCGCGGCCGTCCAGGAAGAATTCGGCCAGCGGCAGGATGTCGTCGCTGCGCTCGGTCAGCGGCGGCAGGTTCACTTCGATCACGTTGAGGCGGTAGTACAGGTCCTCGCGGAACGTGCCGGTACGGATCATCGCCTTCAGGTCGGCATTGGTGGCGCTCAGCACGCGCACCTTGACCTGGCGCGTGCGGCCGGAACCGAGCCGTTCGAACTGGCCGGTCTCCAGCACCCGCAGCAGTTTCATCTGGCCCGGCAATGGCAGGTTGCCGATCTCGTCCAGGAACAAGGTACCGCCGTCGGCCAGCTCGAAACGGCCCTCGCGCGCCTTGTTCGCGCCAGTGTAGGCGCCGGCGTCCGCACCGAACAGTTCGGCTTCGATCAACTCGCCCGGCAGCGCACCGCAGTTCACCGCAATGAACGGGCCGCGCTTCACCGAAGAATTCGCATGCATGATCGAGGCGATGCGTTCCTTGCCGGTTCCGTTGGGTCCGGTGATCAGCACCGAGACATCCGAGCGGGCGATCTGGCAGGCCAGGTCCAGCGTGCGCGCCATCGCCTCGGAAGCGAACACCAGCCCGTCCAGGTCGTATTTCTTCTGCAGCTGCTCGCGCCGCTGGCGCCGCTCGCGCCGGCTGCGTGTCATCTCGCGGGTGGATTCGGACAGCTCCAGCAGGTTCTCCACCGTGGTCAGCAGCTTGTTGTCGTCCCACGGCTTGGCCAGGTAATCCGACGCGCCGGCCTTGACCAGCTCCACCGCGGTCTCCAGGTGCGTCCACGCGGTGAGCAGAATGACCGGCAAGTCCGCATGGCGCTCGCGGATCGCCCGAAACAGCGCCACGCCCTCCTCGCCCGAGGTGGTATCGGTGGTGAAGTTCATGTCCTGGATCACCACGTCGACCGCTTCGTGCTCCAGCGACGCCATGCCTTCCTCGGGCGTCAGCGCGGTGAGCGGGCGGATCTCGTGCAACGACAGCGCCAGCGAGAGCGCCTCGCCCACGGCCGGGTTGTCGTCGATGATCAGTACGGTTCGCATCTTTCTTCTGCACATGCGGCAATGGATGCCGCTCCGGACGCAAAGGTTGCCATGACTGATGGCAGGCGTACACCGCCGCGTCGCAGAACCGCCGATTCGGTGGGAGCGACCTCGGCCGCGATGCCCCTGGCGCCATGGTGGCGAAAGCAGAAGCATCGCGACCGAGGTCGCTCCTACCAAAGGCGGCGGCCGCCCGGCAATTTACTCCGCCACCGGATGCACCGGCGCCTTGCCGGCCTTCACCGCGGCAATCCAGTCGTTGACGCGGGTATCCAGCACGTCCAGCGGCAGTGCGCCGCCGCTGAGGATCTCGTCATGAAACGCACGGATATCGAACCGGTCACCCAGCTCATTCTTCGCGCGCGCGCGCAGCTCGAGAATCTTCAGCTCGCCCATCTTGTAAGCCAGCGCCTGGCCCGGCCAGGTGACGTAGCGGTCGGTCTCGGCCTGCACATCCGGCTCGTCCTCGCTGGAATGTGCGTGGAAGAAGTCCACCATCTGCTGGCGCGTCCAGTGCTTGTAATGCACGCCGGTATCGAGCACCAGGCGGTCGGCGCGCAGCAGCTCGTCGCTGAGATGGCCGTAGTAGGACAGCGGATCCTTGTAGAAACCGATTTCCCTGCCCAGCTGCTCGGCATACAGCGCCCAGCCCTCGATGTAGGCGGTGTAGCCGGCCTGCTGGCGGAACGGCGGCAGCAAGGGCAGCGTCTGTGCGATCGAGATCTGCATGTGATGGCCGGGAATGCCCTCGTGGTACGCGGTCGATTCGATGTCCAGCACATTGCGGTGCGCGAAGTCGCCGGTGTTGACGAAGATCTGTCCCGGGCGCGAGCCGTCCGGCGTGCCCTGATGGTATTCGGCGCCGGGTGCCTCCTTCTCGCGGAACGGTTCCACCGGCATCACCACCACCCTGGTCTTCGGCAGCAGGCCGAACAGCTTGGGCAGCTCCGGCTGCATCTGCGCCAGATAGCCGCGATAGCGGTTGAGGATGTCCTCGCGCGAGGTGGCGAAGACCTTCGGATTCTTCTTCAGCGCTGCGCGGAAACTGGCCAGGTCGGGATAGCCCTGCGTCTTGGCGATCCGGGTCATCTCGCCCTCGATGCGCTTGACCTCGGCCAGCCCCAGCTGGTGGATCTGCTCGGGCGTCTGGTCGGTGGTGGTCATCTGCTCCACGTCGAAACGGTAGATCGCGTCGCCGTTCGGCAGCGCCCAGATGCCCGGCTCGGCTCGCCCGTGCGGCGCGTAGTCCTTCGCCACGAATTCGCCCAGCTTGCGGTAGGCCGGCCGCACGTCCTGGTCGATCGCGGCGAGGATCGCGTCACGCAGGCGCTTCTGGTCCGCCGGCGACACCGACTTCGGGAAATGCTTCAGCGGTTCGGCGAACACGCTGTCCAGGCCGGCCGGCTTCTCTATGCTGGCGATCTGTGTGACGACTTTTTCCAGCAGGTATTTCGGCGGCATCATCTTGTCCGCCATGCCCTGCCGCGCCACGCCGATGACCTGGTCGAAACTTTTCGGCACCGCCTTCAGACGTGCGAGGTAATCCTCGTACTCCTTCGTGTTGTCGAACGGGATCGAGCTGACGAAACCGGCCAGCTGCAGGTGGATGCCGCTCATCTGGTCCAGCGGCATCTCGTTCAGCTTAAGGTCGTAAGCCTTCAGGCTGTCCTTCAGCTGGCGCACCATCAGCTGCTGGTTGAGCTTGTCGGTGTCGGAGAACCCGCGGGTATCGATCGCCTCGAAACGCTTCAGGAAATCCGCCGTCACCTTGTTCTCGGCCGCCGCATGCGCCAGCGAGAAGTCGCTCCAGCGATCGTTGTAACGCAGGTCGCCCAGAATCGTGGCGAACTCGGGACTGTTCTGCAGCGTGTGCTGCCATTGCTCGGCCAGCAGCGCATTGAGCGCCTTCACCCGGCTCGCCACGTCCGTCTGCGCGGCCTGCGCCGCCGGGGCCGCGGCCTGCACAGGCGAAGCCATGGTCGATGAAATCACGGTCACCGAGCCCAGCAGGCTCGCACAGATCAGCAACGGCAAGGTCTTCATCAGGATCATTCTCCGAGGCATGTTCAAGGGCTAATGAACGTTCATTGTGGCTTGTATGAAACGCGATATCCCGTGCCGGATAGCATGGTTCTCACACCGACCGCGTCGCCACCACCGGCGGCACGGCCGCGGCGCGCAGCGCCGGACCGAGTACGGCGAGCTGGCCGAGCAGCCATAGCGCGATCGCGCTGCAAGGCAGGTAATACCAGGGCATGCGGCTCATCTCGTAATGCGTCATCAAGTACAAGTTGATGCCGAACGCCAACGCCATGCCCGCGAGCACACCGGCCGTGCTGAGCAGGAAATTCTCGGTGCGGAAGTAGCTGAGGATATGACCCCGCGTGGCACCCACGGCACGGCGTATGCCGATCTGGCGGCGCCGCTGCTGAACCCAGAAACTGGTCAGGCCGACGATGCCGAAAACAGTCACCGCCAGCATCACCACGCACACCAGCACCAGCATCCACACCATGCTGCTGGTATCGGCGAAATAGTCTTCGCGCATCGCCGTGTAGGTTTTCCCTCCCACCACGCCACTCGGCTCCAGCTTGCCCAGCACTTGCACCGCTTCGCGCACGATCCGATCGCGATCCCGCGGCGCGCTGCGCAATACGTAGTCGTTCAGCGCAACCTGTGGGCGCAGCGGAAAGAAAACGCTGGAGTAGCGACCGTCACCGCCACTGAACGCGGGTTCCTGTGCCAGCACGTCGGCTACCACACCGACTACGGTCCAGCTGGCGTTGTCGCTGTAAAGCAGCTTGCCCAGCGCGCTCTGTCCTGGCCATAACCGCTGCGCATCGCTCAGGGTGATCAGCATCGCGTGACCGGTGGACTGGAAGCCCTTCAGATCGCTGTTCGCGTATTCGTCGGTGTTGAAATAGCGCCCCTGCAACAGATGCAGTCCCAGTGCCTGTTCGCCACCGCTCCCGAGGAAATACTCCGCTGTGTTAACGTTGCTTTTCCCTTCCGACGTGGTCGTAAAGCCCATCAGCGCCGCATTCGTGTCCAGCGGCATACCGGTGGTCACCGCCACCGCCGTAACGCCCGCGACGCCGCGCAGTGCTGCAAGATTGCGCGGAATGTCGCTGCCGGCGCGTGCCGGATCGGCGCCGTTCAGGCTGATCACCGAAATGCCCTGCTCGTCGATGGCATTGCGCATGTGGATGTCGGCCACACGCTGGCCGATCATGAACACCGCATTGCACAGGACCGCACAGGCCAGCGCGATCTCCAGCACGATCAGCAGGGCGGGAATGCGGTGCCTGCGCAGGCTGGCGAGTATCGGTCGGATTTCCATGGTCGTTCCTCTCAGGCCGCTTTCAGTTGGGGAGCGGGCGCCAGCACGCTGGCGCGCCAGGCAGGCAACAAGCCAGCTATGAGACTGGCCACCAGCGCCACGACGAAGGTGAACAGGAACATCCCGATATCAAGATGCGCGAGGCTGGCGTACTCGGCCGGCTGGTGGCGGATGCCCCACAGACCCATTTCGGCGAAGAACAGGCCGAGCATCCCGCCCGCGAGGCCGACGATCCCGGCCTCGATCATGAACTGCGCGAAGATCGCCCCGCGCGAGGCGCCCAGTGCGCGGCGCACTCCGATCTCGCGCGATCTGCGCAGGCACTTGGCCAGCAGCAGGCCCACGGTATTGACCACACAGATCAGCAGGAAACCGAACGCCAGCCCGACCTGCAAACGCACGTCGTCGGGCACCACCCGTTGGTCGCCCAGCCATTGCATCAGGCCGGACAAGGCCACTCTGGATCGCTGAAATCGTCCCAGCACTACCTGCTGCTCCGCGTAATGAGTCAGGAACGTCCGGTAGGCCGAGGCATCGGCAACACCAGACAGTTGCACCCATACGCCCAGCCATGTGCTTGGCGCGATTTCCAGATTCACTCCGCCGGACGGCCCAAAGGAAAGGCTGATCTGCGGCGTCATGCCATCGGCGCGTGCTGTCTGCAACGGCATGAACACCGCATCGCCACTACCGTAATCGTGACCGCCCAGGCGCAGTCCGTAGAAGCGCGGCTGCGGCGCCCAATGCCTGAGCACACCGATGATGCGAAAGTCATGCTCGTTGATGCGGATGCTGCGTCCCACGCTGTTGGTACCGGCGAACAATTTGTCGTTGAGGAAATCGGCGATCACCACCACCGACGCGCGGCTGTCATCGTCCGCCGCACCCCAGCCTGCGCCATACCGGAAAGGCGCATCGAACATCGCGAAAAAATCCGAGGTTGTCATCACGCCGTCGCTGAAGAACGGCTTCTGGCCGTGCTCAGGTGTCACCTTGGTTTGCGTCATGGCCATCGCCGTCTGCCGCTCGGCCTTGCGCGCACGCACCAAGTTCATCGCGTCGACGTAGGTCATCAGCCACGGCATTTTCCCGCTGCGCGAGAAAGGCTGGTCCCTCGGATAGGGATCAAGCTGCGGATAGAACAGCTGCGCGCTCCTCTGCGGCAACGGATCGCCCGACAGCAGCCGGAACACGGTCAGCGTCGTGATGCTGGCGCCGATGCCCAGCGCCAGCGACAGCACCATCAGCGCGGTCAGCACCTTGTTGCGCTTCAGGCTGCGCAGTGCCAGATCAAGGTAGTAGCCGAACATCCCGTCACTCCATTCACGCCAAATTACGATGCCGCCCGTAGGAGCCCGCTGGCGGGCGATGCTCTTGTTCTGATCTTTCCTGGCCCGCCATCAAGGCAAGAGCATCGCCCGCCAGCGGGCTCCTACACGATTTCATTATTTTCGAGTCATGTTCATCACGCCGACCTCGTCGCTACCACCGGCGGCACCGCGGCCGCACGCAGCGCCGGACCAAGTACCGCCAGCTGGCCCAGGACCCACAAAACCAGTGCGCCGATCGGCAGGTAGTACAGCGGCAACCGCGGCAATTCGTAGTGCGTCATCAACACGAGGTTCAGCGCGAACGCCAGCACCATGCCAAGCACGATGCCGCCGCTGACGATCAGGAAGTTCTCGATCTGGAAATAGTGCAGGATGTCGCTGCGCGTGGCGCCAAGCGCACGGCGCACACCGATCTGCTTGCGCCGCTGGCCGACCCAGAAACTGGTCAGCCCGGCAATGCCGGCGGCAGTCACCACCACCAGGATGAGGCAGACGACGCCCATCACCAGCGCCATACCGCGATCGGCGCGGTAGATCTTGTCGCGTATCTGGGACAGCGACTGGACGCCCCAGGTATCCGGCATCACGCGCAACGGATCGACCGCGAGCAAAGCCTTGCGCGCTTCGCGCATCGCCGCCGCCTCGCGGCCCGGCCGCGCGCGCACCGCGTAGCTGGCCGAAGCGCCGTCCACGCGCACCGGCTCCAGCACCGAGTTGTAGTCCCAGGCACTGCCCCACTTCGCGGTGGTCGGCGTCTGCAGGCGCTCGACGATGCCGACGATGGTCGCCGGCTTGCCGTCCTGGTACACCGTCTTGCCCAGCGCGCCGCCATCGGGAAACAGCCGGTCGGCCACCGGTTTGCTGACGATGACGACCGGCGAAGCGGCATCGCTGGCGAGCGTGTGATGGAGGATTTCGTCGGCCTTGAAATCGCGGCCGGCAATCAGGCGCAGGCCCAGCGTGGAGCGCAGACGCTCATCGCCGTAGTAGTAAGCGGCGCTCGCCGCCACGCCTGTCTGCTGCGGGTTCAACGTGAGCGTTCCGCTGTAGATCATGCCTTGCAGCGGCATGCTGGTGGAGGCGGCCACGTCCAGCACGTCGGGCAAGTTGCGCAGCGTGGCCAGATCCGTGCGCTGCAGCGCGTCGAGCTTTTCCACGGTCGCGGCATCGCCGCCGGCCGGCGCGCCGAACCAGGTCTGCGATATGCGGATCAGGCCATCCTCGACGGCACCGGTGGGGCGGCCCACTCGCTCGATGCGCTGGCCGATCACGAAGATGGCGTTGCACACGATCGCCAGGGTCAGCGCGATCTGCAGCACGATCAACGACACGCCGGCCTTGTGCTGTCGCAGGGCTGCCAGGATGGGATGCGGTTTCATCGATGCATCCTCAGTTCGTCTTCAATTGCCATGCGGGCTGCACACGCGCTGCACGAAAGGCGGGATAAGCGCCGGCCAGCACGCTGGCGACGATCGCCGCCGCCACGGTGAGCAGAAGCAACGCCGGATCGATGCGCGCCAGATCGGCCAGCCGCGGCGGCAGCACCCGGTCGACGGCCAGTACGCCGACGGCGGTCAGCAGCAGGCCCATCGCGCCACCGCCGGCACCAATGACCGCGGCCTCGGTGAGGAACTGTGCGTGGATGGCGCGGCGCGACGCACCCAGCGCCCGGCGCACGCCGATCTCGCCGCTGCGGCGCAGGAACTTGGCCAGCATCAGACCCACCGTATTCACCAGGCACACCAGCAGCAGGCCCAGCGCCACCAGCAGCGACATGTGAGTGTCGTCGGGCACCACATGCTCGTAATCCAGAAACGCGCGCATGTCGCGCAGGCGATTGTTCGGCGGCCAGTCGAAGCGGCCGATCTTCTGCTGGGCGCGCGCGTAGTTGTCCAGGTACTGGCGATAGCTCTGCACCGCCGGTGCATCGTTCAGCTCGACCATGTAGGCGAGCCATACACAGTTCGACAGCTGCAGGCCGGCGTAGCCCGCACCCGGCTGCACGCCCTTGGGGCAATTGACCGCGCCGGCGTTCTCCATGCCGCTGGCGATGGCGCGCTGCAACGGCACGAACACCTGCGGACCTTCGCCGCCGAAACCGCCGGTATCGACGACGTCGAAGAACATCGGCTGCGGGTTCCACGGCTTCATCACACCGATCACGCGGTAGTCCTTGCCATCCAGATCGATATTCCGGCCGGTGCTGTCTCCCCCGCCAAATACCTGCCGGTTGAGCGCATCGCTGATCACGATGGCGGGCGCGCCGTCGCTGTCGTCACTGGCCTGCCAACCGCCGCCGTACTGAAACGGCACATCCAGCATCGGAAAGAATTCACTGTAGACGCCGAACCCGAACACCGGAATCGGGCTGCGCCCCACCCCCGCCGGCAACACCGTCGGCGCGACCGCGTAGATTGCCGACTGCAGGGCGGCACGATGATCGCGCATCAGCGCCATCGCGTCGGCGTAGTCCAGCGCATCCGGCGGCTCGCGGACGTCGCTACGCGCACCCGGACCGGACGCCTGCAACGGGCCCCACATGTCGATCTGCGGCACGAACAACTTCGACGACTTCCACGGAATCGGATCGCCGGATACGCCACGGAACACCGACCAGGTAATCATCGACGCAGCCACGCCGAAACCGATCGTCAGCATCATCAGCGCGGTAAGGCCGGGGCTGCGCTTCAGACTGCGCATGGCGAGCTCAAGGTAGTAGCCGAACATCCCGTCACTCCATTCACGCCGAATTTCGATGCCGCCCGTAGGAGCCCGCTGGCGGGCGATGCTCTTGTTCTGATCTTTCCTGGCCCGCCATCAAGGCAAGAGCATCGCCCGCCAGCGGGCTCCTACACGATTTCATTATTTTCGAGTCATGTTCATCACGCCGACCTCGTCGCTACCACCGGCGGCACCGCGGCCGCACGCAGCGCCGGACCAAGTACCGCCAGCTGGCCCAGGACCCACAAAACCAGTGCGCCGATCGGCAGGTAGTACAGCGGCAACCGCGGCAATTCGTAGTGCGTCATCAACACGAGGTTCAGCGCGAACGCCAGCACCATGCCAAGCACGATGCCGCCGCTGACGATCAGGAAGTTCTCGATCTGGAAATAGTGCAGGATGTCGCTGCGCGTGGCGCCAAGCGCACGGCGCACGCCGATCTGCCGGCGACGCTGCGCGACCCAGAAACTGGCCAGGCCCACGATGCCCAGTGCCGTGACCAGCAGCAGCGAGGCGATCACGCCGACAAGGATGCCAGCCATGACCCGATCCTGTCGAAAATACTTCTCGCGCAGATTGCCGATGGTCTGGCTCGCCTTGCTGTCGACTACCGCATCGGGCGCGATGGTGGCCATCGCGGCCCGCGCGTCGCGCAGCACCTGCGGCAACTGGGCGGGATCGGCGCGCAACAGGTATACGGCCGCAAGCCGGGCGCCCGGCTGCGCCGGCACAAACACCGACCATTCGATCGTGCTTGGGCCGCCCTCGCCACCATAGGGACGTGCCAGGTGCGCCAGCACGCCGGCTACCCGAAAGTGGAATTTGCCAGTCCAGAATTCCTTGCCTAGCGGCTCGGCTCCAGGCCACAGATGCTCGGCCAGCGCGCGGGTTACCCATACGGCGGAGTCATCAGGCACGAAAAAGTCGACGGGTTGGTAATCGCCAGGCTGCGGCAAGCGGCCAGCGACCAACTGCACGCCCAGCGCCTCGAAACTGCCCGGACCACCGACAAAGAAATCCACCACGCCGGCGAAACGCTTGCCCTCGGGATCGGTGGTGATGCCGGCGGTACCGGCGTGGTCGCCGAACGGCACCTGGTTGATCGCGCTGACCGACTGCACGCCGGGAAGCTTGGCGAGGCCGCTGAGTACGCGCGCGTTGAGGTCGACGCCCCTCGCCGGGTCATAACCGGTCAATTTCAGGGCAGCCAGCGCGTTCTCGTCGACACCGCTGACGACCCGGGTCTGCTGCACGCGGTTGACGATCAGGAAACAGGCATTGCACAGCACCGCGCAGGCCAGCGCGATCTCCAGCGCGATCAGGATGCTGGCCAGACGATGGCGACGCAGGGCGGCGAGAATGGGCTTCATCTGCATGATGGCGGATCCCGTTACAACGTCTTCAATTGCAGTGCCGGTGCGATGCGGCTGGCACGCAGGGCGGGCAACGCACCGGCGATCAGGCTGACCAGGATGGCCAGTGCGAACGTGGCCAGGAACATCGGCGTGTCCAGATGCACCAGATCGGCATATTCGACCGGCTGGCTGCGTACCAGCCACAGGCCGAACGAAGTCAGCAGCAGACCTCCCATGCCGCCAAGCAGGCCTATCGCGCCGGCTTCGACCAGACATTGCGCAAACACCGCCGCACGGCTCGCACCCAGCGCGCGGCGCACGCCGATCTCGCCCGCACGGCGCAGGAACTTCGCCAGCAGCAGGCCCACCGTGTTGAACAGGCAGATCAGCAGAAAGGCGAACGCCAGCCAGGTCTGCAGGCGTACATCGCTGGGCACCACCTGGTTGAAGTCGAGCCATCCCATCAGGCTGCGCAACTGCGTATTGTCGGCATGCACGAAGCGGCCCAGGGCTTTCTGCTGGGCAGCATAGTCGGCCACAAAGCGCCGGTAGCTGCCGACCTTCACCGCACTATCCAGTTGCACCCACAACGCCACCCACACGCAGGGCGCGTTCTGCATGTGCACCGGATCGGGCATGCTCCAGCAGGTGAACGGCTGGAAGCCACCGGCATTGATTTCCAGCCCGCTCTGGAACGGCAGGAATACATCCTCCGGCTTGCTGTAGAAGCCTGCCGTATCGCCGTTGGAGAACCTCCCGCCCGCCACGTCGTAGAACTGCGGCGACGGCCGCCATGGCGCCAGCACACCGATGATGCGCACATCGGTGTCCTTCAGCCGCAGCGTGCGCCCCACGCTGTTGGCGCCGTTGAACAGCTTGCCGTTGAGATCCGACGAGATCACCGCGACCCGTGCATGTTTCTCGTCATCCTGCGGCGTCCAGCCGCCGCCGTAACGGAACGGCACGTCGAACATCGGGAAGAAATCGCTGGTGGTCGACAGCATCTGGGCCATCAGCGGCGGCAGGTTCACCTGCGGCGCG
Organism: Rhodanobacter terrae; assembly: GCF_042657005.1. Taxonomy (NCBI): domain Bacteria; kingdom Pseudomonadati; phylum Pseudomonadota; class Gammaproteobacteria; order Lysobacterales; family Rhodanobacteraceae; genus Rhodanobacter; species Rhodanobacter terrae. Next base: position 16,998 of record NZ_JBHSNG010000001.1, on the reverse strand, counting down.
GTCAGCCGCAGCTGGCTGCCAGCCATCATCGCCTGGCGGTCCGCACGATGCGCGCTCCACAGATCCAGCGCGGAACGGTAATCCATCACGTCGTAGGGCTGTTTCTGCCCCGGACTGGGATCCGGATCGACTTGCGGATAGAACAGCGTGCCGCTGCGCGTGGGCAACGGATCGCCGGACAGCAGATGCATCACCGTCAGCGTAGTCATGCTGGCGCCGATACCCACGGCGATCGCCAGCACCATCAGTGCGGTGAGCATCTTGTTGCGCTTCAGGCTGCGCAACGCGAGATCAAGGTAGTAACCGAACATTCCGTCGCTCCATTCACAGCCAAATTCCGATGCCACCCGTAGGAGCCCGCTGGCGGGCGAAGCTCTTGTTTTGATTTTTCCTAGTCGACCATCGGAGCAAGAGCATCGCCCGCCAGCGGGCTCCTACCAGTTTCCATTTCTGTTCATCACACCGATCTCGTCGCCACCACCGGCGGCACCGCCGCCGCGCGCAGCGCAGGACCGAGCACGGCTGCCTGTCCGATCAGCCACAGCACGATGGCGCCAACCGGAAAATAGACGACCGGAAGTCTGGGCAGCTCGTAATGCGTCATCAGGAACAGGTTGATGCCATAGGCGAAGCCCATGCCGAGCGCGATGCCGATGGTGGCGAGCAGGAAATTCTCGGTCTGGAAGTAATGCAGGATGTTGGCGCGGGTGGCGCCCAGCGCGCGGCGCACGCCGATGGTGCGGCGGCGCTGCGCGACCCAGAAGCTGGCCAGCCCGACGATGCCCAGCGCGGTGACGATCAGCAGCGCCGCGATCACGCCGACCAACATGCCGGCCATCGCGCGGTCGTCCTGGAAAAACTTCCGGCGCACTTCGTCGAAGCTGCGCTGGGTAGTCACCACACGCTGCGGGTCTGCCTTCTTCAGCGCCGCCAGCGCAGCGGCCAGCACGTTCGCGCGATCTTCCGGGCGGGTGCGGATCAGGTAGCTCTGGTCCTTGCTCGCTCCCATGCGCAGCGGCACTACCATGGTGAACTGTGCCTTGGCCGCGTCGTAGGCATTCGGCCGCGCCAGGCTATCCAGCACACCGACCACGCGCAGGCCCACGACGGGCGTGAGGTAGATGATGCGGCCCAGCGGATTCTGTCCCGGCCACAGCCGCTCGGCCAGGGTCTGGGTGATCAGCGTCACGTGCGGCAGGCTCTTGCTGTCGCCCGTACCGAGCGCCTTCATCGCCGTCTCCACGTCGACGAAGTCATCGGACTGCAGATCGCGCCCGGACACCAGCCGCGTGCCCAGTGTCTGCGGCAGGTTTTCGCCGAAGTAGGTGGTGGCGTTGAGCGTGCGATCGGGCTGCGCCGGGTCGAGCCGGAGATTGGCGTTCGACGATGAGTTGCCGAACGGCACCTGATTGGAGGAAGCCACCGACAGCACACCCGGCACCTGCCTGAGCACCGCCACATCCTCCGCCAGACGGGCATACGGATTGGACGGTGTCGTCACGTCGGCCACCTGGATCTGCAGCAGCTCGTGTTCGGCGACGCCGCTGGGCATGTCCATGCGCTGAAGGCGCTGGCCGATCAGGAACACCGCATTGCAGACGATGGCGCAGGTCAGCGCGATCTCCAGGATCAGCAGCCAGGAGGTGAGCTTGTGCCGGCGCAGCGTGGAAAGGATGGGAAGAATGTCCATGGTCGCCTCAGTTGCTTTTCAGCTGCAGGGCCGGCGTGATCTGGCAGGCCCGCCAGGCGGGCAGCAAACCTGCCAGCACGGCGGCGCACAGCGCGAGCACGAACGTGGTGAACAGCATGCTGATGTCCAGGTGCGCGAGTGCGGCATAGGCGGACGGCCGCTGCCGCACCAGCCATAGCCCGAACAGCGCCAGCAGCAGTCCTCCGGCGCCGCCGGCCAGGCCGATCACCCCGGACTCGACCAGCAGCTGCGCGAACAACGCGCCCCGCGACGCGCCCAGCGCGCGGCGCACGCCCAGCTCGCCCGCGCGGCGCATGAACTTGGCCAGCATCAGCCCCACCGTGTTGACCAGGCATACCAGCAGGAAGCCGAACGCCATCCCGGTCTGCAGGCGTACGTCGTCGGGCACCACTTGCTGGTAGTCCAGCCACTGCATCACGTTGCGCAGGCGCACGTTGGGCGCGCGCTGGAAGCGGCCCAGCGCCTTCTGGTCCTGCGAGTAGTGCACCAGAAACTCCTTGTACGCAGCCGCTTTGGCCGGGCTGTCCAGCTGGACCCAGAGCTGCAGCCACACGCAGTCATCCGAGGGCAGGATGTTGCCGACGCCACCGCCGCCATTGCCCCAGCAGTCGGTCGATCCGTTGCGATCCAGCCGCAGCTCCAGCATGGTCTGCAACGGCAGGAACACCTGCTCGCCATAGGCGTAGGAGCCGGTGTTGAGATCGTAGAAATGCGGATTCGGCTGCCAGCTTTCCAGCACGCCCACGACACGGAAGGAGGTGCCGGCCATGCGCAGCGTGCGGCCCACGCTGTTGGCCCCGGCAAACAGCTTGTCGTTGAGCGACTTCGCGAGCACCACCTCGCGCGCCTTGGCCTCGCCTTCCGCATCGGTCCAGCTGTGGCCGTACAGGAATGGCGCGTCGAACATCGCAAAAAAATCCGCCGTGGTGTAACGCGCCTCCACATAGAACGGGTCGAGCGAGGACTGTTCGGGCTGGACCGGCACCGAGCCGCCGCTCATCAAGGCCTGGTGGTCCGCGCGCCCGGCACGCAGCAGGTTCAGGCCGTCGATCAGGGTGACCTGATCCGGCGGCTCCTTGTTCGGCTGCATGCCCTTGATGTCCTGCGGATCGACCTGCGGGTAGTAAAGCGTCGCGCTTTTGCCCGGCACGGGATCACCGGACAACACATGCAGCACGGTCAGCATGGTCATGCTGGCGCCGATGCCCAGTGCGATCGCCAGGACCATCAGTGCGGTGAGCGCCTTGTTGCGCCGGAGGCTGCGCAGGGCCAGATCCATGTAGTAGCCGAACATCGGTGTTCCCCCGGGTTTCGCAAAATGAATGGATCAAACCGAACGCGTGGCTTCCACCGGCGATACGCGCGAGGCGCGCAGCGCCGGCGCCAGCACCGCGCACTGGCCAAGCAGCAGCAGCGCGATCACGCCGACGCCCACGTAGACCATCGACATGCGGCTCATCTCGAAATGGGTCACCGTCCACAGATTGAAGGCGATCGCCAGCACGGTGCCCAGCACCGCGCCCATCGCGCTGATGAGGAAGTTTTCGGTGAGGAAGTAGGCAAGGATGTCGCGTTGCCTCGCACCCAGCGCACGGCGCACGCCGATCTGCCGGCGACGCTGGCCGACCCAGAAGCTGGTAAGACCCACGATGCCCGCAGCGGTGATCGCCAGCAGCACGGCGCAGATGATGCCCATCAGGATGGCCATGCCGCGGTCGCTGTCGTACACCTTGTGACGGATGGTGGCGTAGTCCTGGATGCCGTCTTTCGAGTCGATGATGCGCATGCGGCTTTGCGCGAACAGAGCCTTGGGCGCTTCACGCATCGCATCGGCAAGCTGGCCGGGCTTGGCGCGCACGATGTAATAGATCGCGCGCGAATCATCCTGCCGTATCGGCCAGATCAGCGCCTGCCCGGCATAGCCGTTGCTCCATTGATCCACGCCCTGCCGGTGCAGTGGATCGACGATGCCGACGATGGTGCTTGGCGTGGCACTCATGGCGTAGAAGCTCTTGCCCAGCGCGTTGCCGTCGGGGAACAAACGGTCGGCCAGCGCCTTGCTCACGATCGCGGCCGGTGGGGTGATCGTCTGCTGAGTGCCCATCGCCACCACCTCGTCGGGGCGAAAATTGCGCCCTGCGACCAGCTTCAAGCCCAGCGTGTCGATGAAATGTTCGTCGCCGGTATACACCGCCGCATCAGTGGTCGGCTCGGTCTGGTCGGGCGTCATGGTGACGAAGTTGTCCCAGCCGCCGCCCCTCAGTGGATAACCGCTGGCGGGCGTGGCATCGAGTACGGCAGGCAGTTGCCGCAGTGCGAGCAGGTCGGCCCGTACCTGCGCGTCGACCTGCGACGTCGATTGACCAGCGTCGGCCCACATGTTGGCGATGACGAACACATTGGCCTCGTCCACGCCGCTGGTTTGGGACAGGTTGGCCATTCGCTGCTGGATGATGAACAGCGCGTTGCACACGATGGCCAGCGTCAACGCGATTTGCAGCGCGATCAGCAAGGTGCCTGCCTTGTGTCGGCGCAGCGCGGTGAGGATGGGCCTGATCTGGATATTCATGGCGATCTCCTCAATTCGACTTCAACTGCCAGGCGGGCTGCACATGCGCCGCGCGCCAGGCCGGGTAGAACGCCGACAGCACGGTGGCGGCGATGGCAACGACAAGGGTCAGGCCCACCAGCGAGAAATCGAGCTGTGCCAGCTTGGCGATCTCCGGCCGGAACAGAATGCCCACGCCGGACACGCCCACCGCAGTGAGCAGCAGACCCAGCGTGCCGCCCGCAAGGCCCACCGTGCCGGCCTCGACCAGGTATTGCATGTAAATCTCGCCCCGCGTTGCGCCCAAAGCGCGGCGCACGCCGATCTCGCCGGCGCGGCGCATGAATTTCGCCAACAGCAGGCCGATGGTGTTGACCAGGCAGATCAGGAAGAAGCCCAGCGCCACCACCAGCGATATGCGGCTTTCTGGCGGCACTACGTGCTCCTGATCGAGCCACTGCATCACGTCACGCAGGCGCACGTTGGGCGCCCAGTTGAAGCGGCCAGCGTGTTGCTGGTTGGCGGCGTAGTGGGTGAGGAAGCTGCGGTAGCCGGCGACTTCGGCGGGACTGTCCAGTTCCACCCACGGCGTGATCCATACGCAGTTGCTTTGCAGATAGCCCTGCCAGGTAGTGTAGGTGAGCGAACCGCGGCAACTGTTGCGACCGCCGGTGCGCATATGCAAATCCAGCGCACGATTGAACACCATGTAAATATCCGGCTCGTCGGCGAAGCCGCTGGTACTGAACAGGTCGTAGAAGCGCGGGCGCGGATTCCAGTGACTGGTGATGCCCACCACGCGGAAGTCGTGCCCGCCAAGATTGATCGTGCGCCCTACGCTGTTCGCGCCACCGAATATCTTCTGGTTGAGCTGGCTGCTGATGACTACATCGCTGGCTCGCGCGTCATCGTCCTGCGCACTCCAGCCGCTGCCGTGGCGGAACGGCACCTCGAACATGGCGAAGAAGTCGCCGGTGACGGCGTAACCGTTGGCGTTCAAAGGCATGTCGTGGCTGCCATCCGGCATCACCGAAAGCAGCACCGGATACAGCACGGTCTGGCGCTTCGCCGCATGCGCCCTAGTCAGCGCCATCGCATCGGTGTAATCCAGCGCCTCTGCGGGTTCACCCTTGAGGTTCTGCTGCGGCCCCCAACTGTCGATCTGCGGCGTGAACAGCTGCGCCGACTTGTCCGGGATCGGATTGCCCGACACTGCGCGGAACACCGAGTACGTGATCATCGACGCGGCCACGCCGAAACCGATCGCCATCACCATCAACGTCGTCAGCGCCGGATTGCGGCGCAGGCTGCGAAGACCAAGAGTCAGGTAATGGACGAACATCGATCGATCACTCCCGTGCAATGTGTGGAAAATCAGACCGCCCGCGTCGCCGACACCGGCGACACGTTGGAGGCACGACGGGCCGGAACGAATACTGCAGCCTGTCCCAGCACGAGCATCGCCAGTACGCCGGTCAGCACGTACAGCACCGGTATGCGCGTCATTTCGTAATGCACCATCAGCCACATGTTCAGACCCACCGCCAGCAGCACACCGATCAGCGCGCCGACACCGGCGATCAGCAGGTTTTCGATCTGGAAGTAGTGCAGGATGTCGGCCTTGCGCGCGCCCAGGGCGCGGCGCACGCCGATCTGCCGGTGCCGCTGGCCGACCCAGAAACTGGTGAGGCCGACGATGCCGGCCGCGGTGACGGCGATCAGGATCACGCAGATCACGCCCATCAGTACCGCCATGCCCACGTCCGCACGGTAAGCCTTGGCGCGGACATCGGCGAACGACTTGACGCTGTCGTCGTCGAGCACGCGCAGCGGATTCACCTTGTACAGCGTCGGCGTCACCGCACGCATCGCCGCCTCCAGCCGTCCCGGCTTGGCGCGCACGGCATAGCGCGCGAAGTTCGCGTCCAGCCGGGTCGGCACCAGCGTCGAATTCCACGCGAAGTCGTTGCCCCAGCTGGTGGTGCTGGGCGTCTGCATGCGCGCCACCACGCCGATGATGGTGGTCGGCACGCTGCTGCCGTCGCAATACATCACCTTGCCGACCGCGTTGCCCTGCGGATACAGCTTGTCCGCCAACTCCTGGGTGACGATGGCGACCGGGCGATCGCGCTGGTCGCGGAAACCCTGGTGCTGCACGTCGCCGGCGTTGAAGGCGCGGCCGGCGGCCAGCTTCAGGCCCAGCGTGGCCAACGCCTGCTGGTCGGTGAAGTAATACGCGGTGCGCGTGATGCCCTTGGTGCTGAACTTGGCATCCGGCTTGAGCGAGACTGCACCGGTCCAGGAGGAGTTGAGCAGCGGCACCGAGTTGATCGGCGCCACCGACGCCACATCCGGCAGGTTGCGCAGCGCGGCGAGATCCTCGCGCTGCATGACGTCTAGCTTCTCCACGCCGTCGGCGCTGTCTGCACTGGGTGCGCCCACCCATTGCTGATTGACCACGAACAGGTCGTTCTCGTCCAGCCCGGTGGGCCGGTTCACCCGCTCGATGCGATGGCCGATGATGAAGATCGCGTTGCAGACGATGGCCAGGGTCAGCGCGATCTGCAGCGCGATCAATACTGTGCCGGCCTTGTGCTTGCGCAATGCTGCGAGGATGGGATGCAAGGTCATGTTCGTGTTCCTCAATTGGACTTCAACTGCCACGCGGGTTGCACGCGCGAGGCACGGAAGGTGGGATACAGCCCCGCCAGCATCGTGGCGACCACCGCCACCAGCAGGGTGAGCGCGAGCAGCGACACATCCAGCCGCGCCAGCGCGGCGATATCCTTCGGCAGCACCCAGCCCACGCTGGCGACGCCCGCCCCCGTAAGCAGCAGGCCCAGCACGCCGCCGGCCATGCCGACCATGCCCGCCTCGGTGAGGAACTGCGCATAGATCGCCGCCCGCGGCGCACCCAGCGCACGCCGCACGCCGATCTCGCTGCTGCGGCGCAGGAACTTCGCCAGCAGCAGGCCCACCGTGTTCACCAGGCACACCAGCAGCAGACCCAGCGCGACCAGCAGCGAGACCTTGGTGTCGCTGGGCACCACATGCTGGTTGTCCAGCCACGTCGGCAGGTTGCGCAGGCGGTTGTTCGACGCCCAGCCGAAGCGGCCGGCCTGCTGCTGATCGCGCGCATAGCCGTCGAGGTACCCGCGAAACGCCGTCACCGCCGCCGCATCGTCCAGCTCGGCCATGTAGGCGATCCACACGCAGGCGGAATGCTGCAGGCCGACGAAGCCCGACTCCTTGGGCACCGCATTGCAATTGGTGTTGCCGTCGTTGGACATGCCCACCTGGATGGCCGTCTGGAACGGCAGGAACACGTCGTCGCCCGTGGTGGAGAACCCGCCGCTGTTGACCACGTCGTAGTAGCGAGGCTGTGGGTTCCAGTCGTCCAGCACGCCGACCACGCGGTAATCCTTGCCCTCGATGTTGACGGTCTTGCCCACGCTGTTGGCGCCGCCGAACAACTTTTGATCGAGCTTGCTGCTGATCACCGCCACCATCGCGCGGTTGGCGTCATCGCTCGAGCTCCAGCCGCTGCCGTACTTGAACGGCACGTCCAGCATCGGAAAGAACTCGCCATACACCGCATGCCCGCTGACGTTGAGCGGATGCTTTCCGGCATCCGCGGGCACGATCGACGGCGAGATCTGGTACAGCGCCGACTGCAGCTTCGCGCGATGCTCGCGCATCAGCGCCGTCGCGTCGGTGTAGTCCATCGCGTTCGGCGGCTCGCCGTCGGGACTGCGGCCGTTCGGCCCCCAGTTGTCGATCTGCGGCACGAACAGCTGCGAGGACTTCCACGGGATCGGATCACCCGACACCGCGCGGAACACGGACCACGACGTCATCGACGCGGCGACGCCGAAGCCTATCGCCAGCACCATCAACGCGGTGAGGCCGGGGCTGCGCTTCAGGCTGCGCAGGGCTAGTTCAAGGTAGTAGGCAAACATGGATCAAGCCTCCGCGTGGGTACCGGTGTTCCGTGCGCAGCGCGCGACAGGGCGGTGGGGATTCATAGGAGCAACCGGTTGATGTCTTCCAGGTCGTGGACGTCCACGGTGCCTGCGACCTGCTTGAGCAGGAGTTTGTTGAGGATGAACTGGTGGCGCACGACGGTGTATTCGGTCTGCACGTTGGCCAGCTGCTCGATCGCGAACACCACGTTCGTCAGGCTCTGCGTGCCGATCTCGTAGCCGGCGCGCATCGATGCCAGCGATTTGCGCGCCGCCTCCACCGAGGTGCGCGCAGCGTCGACCTGATCGATGCCGTCCACCACCAGGTTGTAGTAGTTGTTGGCATCGCGTGCCGCCTGGCGGCGCTGGCTCTCCAGCAAACCTGCATCCTCGTCGCGCCGGGCGATCGCCTGGCGCACCTGCGACTGGGTGAGGCCGCCGCTGAAGATCGGCACGCTCAGCGTCAGGCCGATGGTGGTCACGCCGGGACCGTAGGCCGCAGCGCCCGGCACCGCGCTGGACCAGCTGCCGAACTTTCCGTATTGCACGCTGGCGCTCAGCGTGGGCAGGTGCCCGGCACGCGCCGCCGAAACCCGGTGCTCGTCGGCCGTCACCGTGTAGCGCGCAGCGAGAATGACCGGGTTGCTCTGCATGGCCGCATCCACCCAGGCCTGCGCCCTGGCCGGTGTGGGCGCCTGCATCGGCAGGTCTTCGCGCAGCTTCTTCAGCGTACCGGTGGGCTTGCCGGTGATCTGCTCCAGTGCGCGCTGCGCGTCCTTCAGGGCGTCCTGCGCCGTGATCCGCCGGGACTTGATGTACAGGTAGTAGGCCTGCGACTGGCTCACGTCCGACGCCATCGCCAGGCCATTCTTGAACCGCGTGCTGGCCTGGTTGAACTCCTGCTTGTACGCGTCTTCGTACGAACGGAAGACGTCCAGATCGTCCTGTGCGACCAGCACGTTGAAGTAGGCGGCTGCAACGCGCACGTACAGGTTCTGCAACGCTGCCCGATAAGTCTGCTCGCCGGAGTCCCGGCCGGCATTTGCGGCACGGAGGTTGGCGATGGCGGCCAGGTTGACGATGGGTTGGTTGAGCGTAGTGCTGAGATCGCGCTCGCGCGTATGGCCGGCCGAGCCGGTGGACACGATGTTGCCGTTGGGACCGGTGACGGAACCGGTACCGCCATGGATCTGTTCGAAGCCCAGCCCCACCGACAACTGCGGCAGCAGGGCCGAGCGTGCCTGAGGCACGTTCTCGGCCACGACCAGGTGTGCGGCGTCGGCGGTGCTGAGCACCGCGTCATTGGCGATGGCCTGCCGGTAGGCATCCATCAAGTCCTCGGCATGGCCCGGCAACGGCGCCAGGGCCATGCAAAGCAACAGGGGCAGCAACTTCACACGCATGAAAGGTTCTCGCAGTCGATGAAGGACCTGGTGCACATGGACGGCATCAGACCGAATGCACTTCGCTGCGCAGCTGCGCACCGGCGTGGAAGCGCGGATCCTCCGACAGGTCCACCACCTGGCCATCGATGATGTGCACGTTGCGCTGCGCCCGAGCGGCCAGCTCCGGATCGTGCGTGACCATCACGATGGTGGCGCCTTCGCGATGGATGTCCTCGAGCAGTTCGAGCACGCCGCGCGCCATCTGCGTGTCCAGGTTGCCGGTCGGCTCATCCGCCAGCAGCAGGCGCGGCGAGCCGGCCAATGCACGGGCGATCGCCACGCGCTGCTGCTGACCGCCGGACAGTTCAGCCGGATAGTGCTTGGCGCGCGAGGCCAGTCCGACCCGCTCGAGCGATTCCATGATGCGCTGCTTGCGCTCGGCCGACTTCATGCCGCGGTAGCGCAGCGGCACTTCGATGTTGTCGAACACGTTGAGGTCGGGGATCAGGTTGAACGCCTGGAAGATGAAGCCGATCTTCTCGTTGCGGATCTTCGAGCGGGCGTTGTCGTTGAGGTTGCTCACCTCGATGCCGTCGAGGTGGTACTCGCCGCCGCTGAAGGTTTCCAGCAGGCCGGCGATGGTCAGGAAGGTGGTCTTGCCGGAACCGGACGGGCCGGTGACGGCGACGAACTCGCCCTCTTTCACGTCGATGTTGAAATCGCGCAGCGCATAGGTCTCCACCACTTCGGTGCGGTAGACCTTGGACAGGTGGGTCATCTTCAGCATGGTTGTTCCTCGGTGGTTGGAGCAGTGAATGGAGAGTGGGGAGTCGGGAATCGATCGGGAGCGGGCTTTGATTCCCGATGCTCCATTCCCGATTCCCCGCACTCAGTTGCTGATCGCGACGCGAGCCGCGTTCTTGAAGCTGTCGGTGCCGGAGATCACGATGCGGTCGCCTTCCTTCAGGCCATCGAGGATCTCCACCTTGTCGATGCTCGAAGCACCGACGCGGATCGGGGTTTTCGTGGCGATGCCATCGCGCACCACATAAGCGTAGCTGCCGCCGGATTCGTCGACGAACGAGCCGCGCTGCACGGTCAGCACGTTGTCGCGCTTGTCCAGCAACACGCGCACCGACAGGCGCTGGTTCTGCCGCAATTGCTTCGGCGTCTCGCCGGCGAAGCGCAGCCGCGCGGAGACTTCGCCATTCACCACTTCGGGCGAGATCGCGCTGACCAGGCCCTTCCAGGTATTGCCGTTGCCGCTGATTTCGCCGGACATGCCGATGCCCAGATCCCGGGCGAAGCTTTCCGGCACCTGCATTTCCACCTGCAGTGCGGACAGGTCGATCACGCTGAGCAGCTGGGCGTCCTTGGCCACCGTGGCGCGCTCGGCGATGAACAGCTGGCCGACCTGGCCGTCGACCGGGGACTTCACGTTGAGGTCGTCCACCTGCCGCTGCAGGTCCTGCACCACCAGCAGCTGGTTGTCGTGGGCCAGCTTCTTGGCCTGGATGTTGAATTTCAGGCTGTCGTTGTTCATGCCCATATCGGACTTGGCGTGGGCCAGCGTGATGCGCGCCTTTTCCAGCAGGTCCTTGGACTGGTCGACTTCCACGCCGGTGGCGGCGCCGGCGGCGAACGCCTTCTGCGTACGGTCCAGCGTGGTTTCGGCGCTCTTCTCGTCGATCTGCGCGTTGTCGAGAGCTTTCTGCAGGTCGCTGCGCTTGGTGCGCGCATCCACCTGCGCCTGCAGATAGTCGACCTGCATGGCATCGGCCTTTGACTGCTCCTGCGCCAGCTTGTTGCGCAGCTCCGGGCTGTCGATCACGGCAAGCACCTGCTGCTTCTTCACCGTGTCGCCCGCATGCACCTGCAGCGTCACCGCGCCGCCATAGGTGGCATACAAGGTCGGGCTGACCGCGGCGACCACCTTGCCCTCGGCGGCAATGTCGCGCACGAACGGGCCGCGTTCGACGGTGGCGAACGCCAGCCGTGAACTGCTGACCGAGGCAGAGGCGGAGAACAGCCGGCCAATGCCCGGAGCCAGCCATGCCAGCAAAGCCAGCACGACTACGCCGCCGCCCAGCAGGATCAGCCGGCGCCTGGGGTTGGGTTTGACCTCGACCATGCGGTCTTGAGCGGAAGTGTCGCGAATCATCGGTGCCTTTCCTGACCGCGGACAGCGCGGTTGCACAGCGGTGGCTGCAATCCGCGTGCCACTCGGAAAATTCACGAAAATTTCCTGTTTTTCAACAGCCTGGTCGGCGCACTCGGCAGCGGAAGGGTGTCCGCGGACACCGCACGGACAGCCGGACGAACACGCTACGGGCAGCCGCCGCCGCTGTTCCGGAAACAAGAAGGGCCCCGGTTCGCACCGGGGCCCTTTTCGTTCCAGACGGACAAGCGCCCGCCTAGAAGTCCTGCTTGAAGCGGATGCCGAACGTGCGCGGCTGGCTGAAGCCGGTATAGACCTGCCCGTTCGGATACTGCGCCACGACATTGTGGGCGCCGCAAACCGTCACGCCGCACTCGGTGAACTTGTACATCGCTCCCCGCGTGTCGAACACGTTGTCGACATACGTGTCCACCGACCAGCTGCCGTGCTGGATACCCGCGGAGAGGTCGACGGAGTTGTACGCCGGCAGGTCGCCGAGCAGGCTGCGTTCGAGCAGCCGCAAGTCGGTCGTGCGCCTCCCCACGTGCACGAACGCCGCCTGTACGAAGGCATCGCTGCCGCCCACGGTGAAGGTATAGCGCGCGATCAGGTTGCCCTTGAAGCGGGGCGTGATCGGCAACTGGGTGCCCTTTGGGGCCAGCGGCCCGGCCACGACGGCGCCGGTGGACTGGTTGATCGTGCCGGCGGGGCAATAGGTGACCGCATTGCCGTTGGCGTCGGTGAATCCGCAATAGTTCGCGGTCAGCTTGGCGTCGTAGAACGCGATGCCCGTACTGAGATTCAGGTTGTAGGTGGCCTGCCAGTTCAGCTGCGACTCGAGTCCGTCGATGCGGGCCGAGTTGGCGTTCTTGATCTGGGTAAGACCGTTCGCGCCGAGGATGTTGAACTGGAAGTCGTTCCATTTCTCGCGGAACACCGCGCCGTTGAACGACAGCCGGTTGTCGAACCAGGAGGTCTTCCAGCCCAGCTCGAGATTGGTCAGGAAATCCGCCTGGTAAGGCGGCAGCTGGCCGGCGCGGTTGACGCCGCCCGGCCGGAAGCCCTCGGAGCGGGTCAGATAGACCATCTTGGTGGGTGTGATGTTCCAGGTCAGATTGAATTTGCTCAGCGAGCCGCTTTCCTTCACGTGTTTGTTGAAGTCCAGACACGGGGCGCCGGCGAACGGGTCGGGCGAGATGCAGCCGGCCTCGCCGTAACTCGAATTCGGCGAGAAACCCTTGCTGAACCCGTAGAAGCCGTACAGGTTGTTGCTGGTGCGAAAATAACGCTCGCCGACAGTGGCGGTCAGCGTGTCGGGAACGATGTCGTAGGACAGTTCGCCGAACACGGACTTGTCGCGGTCGTAGCGCATCTGCCGGGTCAGCCAGATCGTGTTGGGCCAGCCGGCGACCGACAGCGAGGTGGCCAGGTTGTTGATCTGGTAGTCCTGCATGATGTCGTGCTTCTGCTTCTGCCAGAACGCGCCGGCGACCAGGCGCAGGCGATCGTCGTTCGGCGAGGCGATGCGCAGCTCATGACTGCTGTTGGTGTAGCGGTCGCGATCGTTGATGAACTCGGACGGATTGATCAGGTTGCCGCTGTTGTCGTTGATGTAGGCGCCGTAGGAAAGCAAGGTGTCGTACCAGAACGAATAATCGTTGTAGTCGGTCGCCTCTTCCTGGTTGCGTTTGAGATGCGCATACGCATAGGTCAGGTCGAAATTGCCGATCTTGCCCTGCACCGTCAGCGCCCCCTGCCACCAGCGGTCGTCGACGCGCTCGGGGTAGAAATGGGTCACCGCCAGATCGCCCACGGCGGGATCGCTGGCGAAACTGCCGTGCGAGATCGTCTGCTGCCCCATCACGGTCGGGGTGATCGACCAGCTGTCGTTGAGATCGACTTTCAGCGCGGCGCGGGCACCGTTGGTGTTGGCGTCGTTGTAATGCTTCCTGGCGTGCCCGAAGCACTCCAGCATCGCGCCCGGCGTGCAGTTGTCGGCGTTGCTGACGGTGATGCCGGAAACCGGGAAGGTGCGCGAGCCGGCCTGGTTGTCGATGTAGCCCGCATCGTGTTCGTGCCAGCCGACGATGCGTACCGCCGCACTCTTGCTGACCGGGATATTGAGCATGCCTTCGGCGGTGGAGCCGATGCCGCCGTGCGCCACCTTGTCGACGCCGAGCGCGTAACTCGCCGCAAAGCCGCTGGGATCGGGCTTGTTGGTGATGATGCGCAAGGCGCCCGCTTCGGCGCTGGCGCCGTACAGCGTGCCCTGTGGACCGGCCAGCACTTCGATGCGGGCGATGTCGTACATGTGGATGTCGAGCGGGCCCTGGATCGTGGTGACCGGCTGGTCGTCCAGGTACACGCCGACGCTTGGCTGCGATCCGGAATGGTTGGTGTTGCCGCCGCTGGCCACGCCGCGCATGTAGATGGTGGCGAAGCCGGGACCGGTGGCGATGCCGCCGCCGCCCTGCTGGAAGGTGACGCTGGGCAGATACTTCACATAGTCGTTGAAGTTCTGCACATGCAGCGCCTCGAGCTGGTCCGTCTCCAGCACGTTGATGCTGATCGGCACCTTCTGCAGATTCTCGGTGCGTTTCTGCGCGGTCACGTTCACCACGCTCAGCGTCGTGGTCTTCGATTTCGTCGCCGGTGCCGCGGTCGACGCTCCGGCCTGCCCCGCATCCTGCGCCAAGGCCGGCGCGGCCATGGCCAGACAGATCGCCGCCGCGAGCGGCAACCTGGCCAGCCTGACCCGTTGCGCCCCCGTGATCTGCTTGAATCTATTCGTGTGCATAAGCCCTCCCCTCTAAAGTCCACGACAATCCATCGGATTCCGCCATCACTCCAATACCGGCACCTCCGGGTAGCTCTCCAGCACGGTCCCCAACGCCGATGCCAGAGGTCCAAGCCATGGTGCGTAATGGCGCCAGTGATCCACCCCCTCGCGGTAGATCGGCTGGCGCACCTGTTCCGAACTGGCCGTGCGTACCGGCCGCGGATTCCGGAAGAACCGCAGGCACGACTCCTCGAACGGCAGGCCGCAATACTCGAGCAGGCGGCGCACCTCGCCCTCGGTGTCGTCGACCATGCGCTCATACACGACACGGTGGATGCGCCCGGGCAGCACGCTATCGAAATGCGCCATCAGCGCCACGTAATCGCGGTAATAGCGTCCGACATCCTGCAAGTCGTAGCTGAAGCTCTGTCCCCGCGCGAAATGCTGCTTGAAGGCCGAGAAGCAGCAGGCCAGCGGGTGCCTGCGCGCATCGATGATCTTCGCATTCGGCAGCATCAGGTGGATCAGGCCGACGTGCATGAAGTTGTTCGGCATCTTGTCGATGAACAGCGGTGCCGTGGTCTTGCGCTGGATGCGGGTGTGCGCGAGGTAGCGCTCGCCCAGCGCGCGCAGGGCATCGGCATCGAGTGCCGCCAATGCGCCGTGGTAGGGCATGGCGCCGTCGGCGTCGCCCTGCATGCGCAGCAGGCGCGTGATCGAGGTGACCTCGGGCAGCTCCATCGTGCCTTCCACCTGGCTGTGGCTGGACAGGATCTGCTCGATCAGGGTGGAGCCGGCACGAGGCAGCCCGACCACGAAAACCGGATCGGGCGCCGGACTGCCGGCGCCTGCACGCGCGGCGAAGAAGTCGGATGTGTAGTGCGCGCGGATGTAGCGCACCCGCTCGCTGGTGTCGTCGGCGCTGTAGTGCAGTTGCGCGCGGCGGATCGCATTGCCCTGCGCGTAATGCCGGAAGGACGGCTCGTACTCGCCGGCGTCTTCCAGCGCCTTGCCGATGGCGAACTCCAGATGCAGGCGGTCATCCTCTGCAAGATCCGCCTCTGCAAGATCCGCCTCTGCAAGATCCGCACGCGCCAGCTGCCTGCGCATCGCGGCAAGCTCGTCAGCGCTGAAGCGGAAGGTCTTCAGGTTGGCCAGGCTCCACCAGACTTCGCCGAACGAGGGCTCGAGCTCCAGGCTGCTGCGATAGGCGGCGATGGCGCGGTCGACGTGCCCGGCGGTTTTCAGCGCATGGCCATAACTCACCCACACTTTCGCATTGCGCGGGTAGTGTTCCAGCAAGTCGGCATAGATGCGGATGGCGGGCTCGTAGTCGCCGATCCGGCACAGCACCACCGCCTTGAGATTGCGGCAGCCCTGATGCCCCGGATCGGCCGCCAGCAGTTGCTCGATCTGGACCAGCGCCTGTTCCGGCCGGTTACTGCGATGCAGGACCAGCGCGTAATTCTGGCGCGCTTCCTGGAAACTGGGAGCCAGCTCCAGGCAGCGCTCGAGCAGATGCAGCGCGTCCTCGTTGCGGCCCAGCCGGGCGGCGACCTCGGCGAACATGCGGATGGCCGCCACGTCGGTCGGCGCCTGCTTCAGGTGTTCGCGCAACAAGGCCTCGGCCGCGGGGATGCGGTTCTCGACCAGGGCGACGGCGGCCGTCAAAAGGCGCGGATCGCGCGTGGAGTAACGCACGTGGCTGGCGTACGCCGCGTCTGCCGCTTCCTGGTCGCCGGCCGCCATCAGATGGTCGCCGAGCGCGCGCCAGGCTTGCGGCAGATCGGGCTTCAGCGCCACCGCACGGCGCAACGCCTGGATCGCTTCCTGCCCGCGCCCCCGACGGCCCAGGGCCAGCCCCAGGTCGAAATGGATCATGGCCCAGTTCGGCTGGGCCTGCGCCAGGGGAATCAGGAGGTCGAGCGCAGCCCGCACATCCCCCTGCAGCGAGCGCGCGGCGGCCAGCAACTGCAGCGCGGCCGGATGACCCGGGGCCACCTGCAGAATCTCGTCGAGCTGTTCGACGGCCAGTGCCGGATCCCGCTCCAGCAGGCGTGCCGCATGGGTCAGAGCCTGTTCCAGCGTGCCGCTGGCCGACATTCCCGTCACGGCCGACCTCGCCGTGACAATGCGCCCTGCCCGTAGGGATCGAGGCTGGTGCGGCACAACCGGGACACAGCGCGTTGCATGGACGGCGGCAGCTCCTCGCGAGGTATCGTCGCAATCTACAACTGAATCCCACCGGGAGATAGTAGGAGTGGTCGAAAGTGTCGGGCGCCGGCGGCCCGCCCATGGCAAACCGGAACGATTGCCCCCGGTTCGAAAGAGTAAAAAGAGACTTCCTCCCCTTTCGGCCTCGAGGGCCATGATGGTGATGCTGGTCAACCGTCACTCGAAGAGGAAGTCTCCATGAGCACTATAACCATTGGCGTGGATTTGGCGAAGAGCGTGT